>CALMVK010000274.1:3517-8289 GCA_937873145.1 uncultured Granulicella sp.
TCTCCTACGTGAAGCTGCAGGGCCTGGATGCGGGCCGGCTCGGCAAAGGTGCGACTGCCGAGTTGATCGGGTTGGATGCGGCCGAACTGCTGGATGGCCAGGTGGATGGAGCCGGGTGTGGATGCCTGTTGGAGATCGAGGGTAAGGTCGACGGGAGTGACCGCGGCGGGCTGACTGGAACTGGGTGCGGGAAGGCTGGCTTCTACAGACTTGGCAGCAGGCGGCACAGGGGCGGCGGTTTTCTTCGGGTCTGAGTCGGGCCGGGCAGGAGCGGAGGTGCTCGAGGCAGCGGAAGTCAAAGCCGGAGTGGCGGCAGGTGTGGCGGTGGGAGGCTTGGTTCCGTCAAGCTTCCAGCTAACCCGGGCCTCGCTGGGCTGAAGGGTGATGGATTGAATGCAGGCGGTTCCGGTGGAGAGGACCTCAATACGGTTTGGCTGACCGGCGATAAGGGCGGCAGGAGCGCTGTTGGGATTGGAGGGAGAGTTGACGATGCGCCAGTTTTCTCCCGGCAGCCGCTGCACAGAGACGGTGGGTCCGGTGAAGGGGTCAAAGCCCCAGATTCCCTGGATGGTCGCGGAGATGGGCTGGCCCGGAAGGATGGAGGCGGCGGATGTGGGCGGCGCGGACCTGGCCGGTTGGGAGGGAAGTAAAGCTGTCGGTGTTGGCGGAGGCTGGTTCAGTGGGAGTTCATGGCGATCCGGGGCTTTGGGGCCGAGGACCAGACCGCCGAGAAAGGCGTCGGGAGTTAAGGGTAAGTCGCTGATTTTTCTGGCGTCGGCGTCGGGCAGATTCAGGTGCAGGCGGAGGTCATGCGCATAGGCGGTTGAGAAGACCAACGGCGCACCCTCGACGGGAATGGCCATCGAGGGATCGAGCAGGCACGAGATATGGCGGTTGTCCACGGAACGCAGAGGCGGCAGGACCGCGGAGGCGACGGGAGGCAAGCTGATGACGATGACTGACTTGGGATTGTTAAAGGAAGGAGGCGTGTTGAGGCGAAGGTTGAGCGATTCGTTCTCGGGAGCGGCGATGGCGGGGATGTACTGGTACTTTGCGATGTGCAGGCTGCTGACGATGCGGACGAAGTCGACGATGGCTCCGACGTAGGCGGAGTAGTTACCTCCTCCGGCGAGCTGGGTGTAGGAGGCCTGGGTAATGAAATCCGAGCCGGAGCCGCTGGAAAGTGCGGCGACGATGGAGCCGCCATGGCCATCGTCGAGCAGGGTTTGCGTGCCGGTCTGGGTGAGGCAGGTGTATTGCTGGTCGACGGGACGCTTGAAGCAATCGGGATTGGGCTTCAGATTGAGCGTGCGGGCGAGGAGGTTAGAGTGGTCGAGCAGAGCCGCGGTGTCGCCTGGAGGAACCTTCTTGATCTCTTCGAGGTACTTGCTGGTGCGCGCCTCTTCAAAGCCGGCCTCGGTGAGGTCCTGGGAGGCGCGGACGAAGATGCCGGGGCGGCCTTTGACGGCGGAGCGGAGGGTGGAGAAGTCGCCGCCGGTCTCAGGTGCGAGAAAGAGAACGGCCTGCTGGGCCTCGGGTGGCACGGTGACGATGACGCCTTCTTCGACGACGCGCTTCTGCCAAGTCTCGATGCGCGTGAACCACGTGTCGGGAGGTGGATTGGTGGTGCCGCGGAGGAAAGCAACGATCAACAGGTAGTGGACGGACTGCGAAGGAGGCAGGTCAGGGTGTAGCCAGATTTGATCTCCGGGTTGAAGATTGGGAACGGTCGAGATGGGCAGGGAGACGCCCTGGCGAGTGACGTGGACATCGATTTTGGGGCCGGCGAGATCGAAGCGCGCCTGCGCCTGCGCAGCGGGGAGGATGAGCGTGAGCAGAAGGAAGAGAGGCAAACGCCACAGCAAAACCATAGTCCCAGTTTAGACGGTGTGGCGGGGGGAGCGGATGGCAGGAGCGGTGGACACAGGTACACGGAGGTACTGTGTTTGCCGGCTGAATTTACTGCGGGGTGGAGCTTGGCGTTGGGAAGGTTGATTGCTGGGGATCACGTGCCGCGGAGGATGCTCTACGTTGGCGCGCGGTGGCGTTAGAGGGCCGGGCGGGCGGCGGCGCGTTGTTCGAGGCGGTCCAGTTCGGCGAAGATGTCAGAGACGGCGATAGCGATGGGGCTGTCTTCAACGGTGAGACGGTCTTCGGCGGGGTGGAGCTTGCCGTCCGGCCCGGCGGCGTAGGCGAGACCGCGCCAGGGGTCGACGACCCACGAGGCACGGACGCCCATGGCGGCGTAGTCGTCGACGCGCTCCTGGACTTTGCGCATACGGTCTTCGCTCGAGAGGATCTCGACGCAGAGCAGGGGCGGGGTGCGCACGATGCGGTCGTTCTCATGAGGGATGGGGACGAGCATGACGTCGGGGATGCGGTAGCGCTCTTTTTTCACCTGAAGCCGCGTCTCGGTGAATGCTTGAACGTTCCATTGTTCCTCTCGCGAGCGGAAGAAATACGCGAAGAAGGTTTGCAGGCAGCCGTGCGGCATTTCACCCATATTTCGTTCGATCACCTCTCCATCGATGAAGTCGCAGTCGGGGCGGTAGACGGTGCGGAGGTACTCTGCTTCGGAGATGAGGACGGGGGTCGTGGTGGCCATGAGTGTCTCCTAGGCTAAAGATACTCCGGGGTGAGATGGGAAGAAAGAGTAAATCCCACTCATCGCGGTAGCACTGCGATGAGTGGGGCACCCGGCGTAGCGCGGTCTTGTCGGAGACCGATCGTTATTGCAGATCATCGTTGTGGTGCTTGCGCCTGAGTGGACTGGACGTTCAGAGAGCGCAAGCTGTTTCCACGGGACGCAGCGCCTCCATAGCGCGGCGTAGCCCGGTGGGTAGCTGCGGTCTCACCGTTATTACTCACGGACGTTCAGAGGTGACAAGGGGTACACTTTTGTGAATGTCCGACTTTATCAGCAACACCCTGGCCGACTTCCTGGGATCGGTTTTCGCGGGAGTTCTGCTTGTCGCTATCTACGTGGTCATCCAATGGTTCTTAGCTGCCACAGACGTTGAAATCGGCTATTCGTGGTCGTTCCACGGGACCATGGAATCGCCTTCGCACCTGTGGGTGAACCTGGATGTGCGGAACCGGTCACGGTCGAAGACCTACTATCTCGCCAACATTGCGTATATCAAGGGAAAGCTTCCGGTCGCGGCATTCGATAAGAAGTCGATATGGGGAGCGGAACTAAAGCCTGGAACGATCACCTATCTTAATGGCGCACCCGTCCAGAGTTTTACTTCGTTGAAGGAGTGCCTAGACGCCGAAGTGCATGTGCGATTGCAGAACGGAAGGCAGTTCTGGCTACAGGGAGCGGGACCAGGGCAGCACAAACGAGGGAGGCTCCAACGTGCTGCCTTCTGGCTTCGCGGGAAGTTGGGGGCCGGCTCCGTCCCGGTGGAATAATCTACCGTTTCTGCTGCTCGATTGTTGTTCTGAGCGCGTCCAGTTGCGATACAACGAACAGTCCCAAGGTCGCACTCGCTAAGATCAGCGTGGCAACAATCAAGCCGGTTGAAACAGCCAATTCGTCTAGCCCTAGATACTTACCAACCCAAAAAACGCCGAGCACGGCGGCCAACACCACAACCGCCCCTAGAGCAAAGAGGAACACCAAAACTGCTTTCATGCCGCCATGCTCTCACAGATAGATTGGCCATGATTCAATACAGCATGGCTTCTGCAAGCTCTAAGGTGTACTTTCAAACCTCTGACAACTTGGATGGGACATTCTGGATCAGCGGCGCAACTGACGCACTGGCCTTCGGCAACGTCCGGTACATACAAGTTGGGCTGGAGCTAAATCCCGACACGTCTATGGCTGATGCTGACGCATTGGCCGCTCTACTACGCAAGCATGTAGAAACATCCAGCTTATTGACGATTGAACACCTGAGATAACTCACGATAAGGCCGCCTGTCGATGGCTTTACGGTTGGAGCTACTGCATCTTGGCGAGGTGGCGTTGTGAGGGCTGGTCGCTGGCGATGACGCCGTCGCGGATGGTGATGACGCGGTGGGCGTACTCGGCGATGTCGGGCTCGTGGGTGACGACGACGATGGTGTTGCCGCGGGATTGGAGCTCGTCGAAGAGGGCCATGATCTCGTCGCCGGTTTTTGAGTCGAGATTGCCGGTGGGCTCGTCGGCGAGGATGATACTGGGCCTGTTTACCAAAGCCCTGGCGATCGCCACGCGCTGACGCTGGCCTCCGGAGAGCTCGTTGGGCTTGTGCATCATGCGGGTGCCGAGGTTTACGCTTTCGAGGACTTCGGTGGCGCGCTGGATGCGCTCGGCATGGGGGGTGCCGTTGTAGATGAGGGGCAGCTCGACGTTGTGGAGCGAGGTGGCGCGGGCGAGCAGGTTGAAGGTTTGGAAGACGAAGCCGATCTCCTTGTTGCGGATGCGGGCGAGCTCGTCGTCGTTGAGTGAGGAGACGTCGTGTCCGTTGAGCCAATAACGGCCTTCGCTTGGCGTGTCGAGGCAGCCGATGAGGTTCATGAGGGTGGATTTGCCGGAGCCGGATGGGCCCATGATGGCGACATACTCGTTATGGCGGATGCGCAGGTTGACGCCGCGCAGGGCGTGGACCTTTTGGTCGCCCATCTCGTAGGTCTTCCAAAGATTGCTGGCGACGATGACATCGCCGGTGAGCGGGCCGGCGGTGTTGATGAGGGTGGGGTCGAGCGCGGTGGTGGCCATGGACGGGTTCCCCTTTTCGAAGCGGATGGTTCGTGAGGATTGTTGGTGGAGCGGTGAAGAAAAT
>CALMVK010000274.1:8389-57048 GCA_937873145.1 uncultured Granulicella sp.
GGACGGCTCGGGACAGATTGCTTTAGGATTTGGACGGATCGGATGCGGTGTCGGCGACGTTGTCGGGTTTGACGATGGTTCCGCTTTTGAGGGAGCGCAGGACTTTGTAGCGTCCGGTGATGATGGTTGCCCCTGGGTCGACGCCGCCGGTGACTTCGATGTCGGTGGCTCCGGTGACGCCGGTGGCGACGGGCAGGAAGTCGGCGCGGTTCTTACCGTGATCGGACTTGAGGATATAGATGCCCTGGACGAGGGAGGCTTTGGTTTTGCTCGCGGTAACGGGGGCGGAGGCGTCTTGCTTGAGAGGCTTGCCGTTGTTCTGGGCGAGCTCGGTTTCGAGTGCGGGGTCACGTTGAACGAGCGCCTGGATGGGGATGGTGACGATGTTAGTGCGGCGGGCGGTGGTGATCTTGGCGGTGGCGGAGAGGCCGGGGCGGAGCTCGTCGTTCATGGCGCCGTTGGCGGCGTCCATGGTGACGACGACCTTGAAGTCCTTGGCCTCTTCGGTTCCGGTGGTGGACTGGCTGGTGGCGACGCCGGTGGTGCGGAGCAGGGCCTGGTCGCCGACCTCGGTGACATGGCCTTTGAAGATGCGGCCAGGCAGGGCATCGACGGTGACGTCGGCGGCCTGGCCCATCTTTACGTTGACGATGTCGGTCTCGTCGACCTTGACCTCGGCGGTGATGACGGACATGTCGGCGAGCGTCATGAGGGTGGAGCCTTCGGCGTTCTGGATGCCGACGACGACGGTTTCGCCTTCGCGGACAGGAACGTTGGTGACGAGGCCGTCGAAGGGGGCGCGGCTGACGGTTTTGTCGAGCGCGTCGAAGTTGGAGCGCTGGCTGGCGACGGCCTGGTTGACCTTGGCGCGCTGGGAGGCGGTCTGGGCGATGGATTGTTGGTAGACGGCGTTGCGTTGATCGAGGGTGGCGACGGCGCTGTCGTAGACGGCCTTTTTGGAGTCGAAGTCCTGCTTGGCGATGAGCTGGTCTTTGTAGAGCTCCTGGGCGCGGGTGAAGTCGAGCTTGCGCTGTTCGAGGTCGGCCTGGGCGGCGGCGATATTGGCTTTGGCGGTGGTCTCGGCGGCGAGGAAGGAGTTGACGTCAGTCCGCGAGGAGTCGATGGTGGCGGTCTGCGCGGCGACGGTCGCGCTGGGCTGCACGTTTTCAAGCGTGGCCAGCACGGCGCCTTTCTTGACGTGGTCGCCTTCCTTGACGTTCAGGTTGGTGATGCGTCCAAAGGCGGTGGCGCCGATGTTGACGTAGGTTTTAGGCTTGATCTGGCCGGTGCCGCTGACGACCGAGGTGAGGTCCTGGCGGGCGATGACGGCGGTGGTGACCTTGGTGATGCCGGCCTGGTTGCGATAATACGCAAAAGCCGCCACGCCGCCGACCGCCAGCAAGATAAGAATGGTGATGACGATATTTCGGGTCTTCATGGTTCGGTTGTTCTCACGTTCTGGCAGGCTCCAGGGCGGCGCATCCCCTTCAAGATACCTCCGATGGACGATACGCAGGAAAGAAAGGAAGGGTTCCTGCAAGCGAGAGGCTCAAAGTTGCGTGAGAGCAGGGGCTTTTCTCCGCAAAGTCTGTCCAAGCGGCAAAGGCAACTCCATTACCAAAGTGTGGATTGGAGTGCGCGGGGATGCCGGAATCCGTTTGAATGTTGCATGAATTCGGCCTACACTATTGCCATCAGCAGGAGCAGGGGTTTTATTAATGACGATCCAGCAGTGTCGCTTTCTCCGAGGTGTGTTTGCTCCAGGTGCATGGCGGGCGTGCGTCATGGGTCTATTTTTAGCGACCCTGGGCCTGGCGGCGATGGGCGGGAGCGGGATGGCGGCGTGGGCGCAGACGCAGGATCCGGATGTGAAGAAGGGGCCGGTGACGGACGACAAGCCCGACCCGACCCTGCGGGGACGTTCCGATAAGGAAAGGATTGCAACAAATAGTGCTCTCAAGCAGGAGTTGAAGGGCTCGTACAAGACCTGGGTAGAGCAGGATGTGCGCTGGATCATAACGGACCAGGAGATGTCCGCGTTCAAGCACCTGAGCAATGACGAAGAGCGCGACCAGTTTATCGAGAACTTCTGGCTGCGGAGGAATCCGAATCCGGAGAGCCCGGAGAATGAGTTTCGGGAAGAGCACTACTCGCGGATCGCGTATGCGAATGAGCACTTTGCAGCGGGTAAGGCGGGCTGGCGCACGGATCGCGGTCACATGTACATTGCCTACGGCAAGCCGGATTCGATCGATTCGCACCCAAGTGGCGGCAGCTATGACCGGCCGATGGAAGAAGGCGGCGGCAACACATCAACCTTCCCGTTTGAGATTTGGCACTACCGTTACCTGGAAGGGATCGGCGACAACATCGATATCGAGTTTGTCGATACCTGCATGTGCGGCGACTACCACATGACGATCGACCGCTCGGAGAAGGACGCGCTTAAGCACACTCCAGGTGCGGGCCAGACACTCTACGAACAGCAGGGGCAGGCGAGCAAGGCGGATCGCTTTTCGGGTGGTGGCCTGGAACAGCTGGGACGCGGGCCGGGTTCGGAGCAGAACCAATCCAAACAGTTCGACCGGCTGGACCGATTTGCCAAGCTGCAGGCCCCGCCAGTGATCAAGTTCAAGGATTTGGAGAGCTTTATGGTGAGCTCAAAGATCCTGACCGGACCTCCGTTTCTCTTTGAGGTGCGCACCGACTACGTGAAGATCACCAACGATACGGTGCTAGTGCCGCTTACGCTGCAGATCCACAACAAAGATATTACGTTCAACACCAAGGACGGGGTCTCGATGGGGACGGTGAACATCCTGGGCCGGGTGTCTTCACTGACAGGGCGTCCACTGCAGACGTTTGAGGAGACGGTGGCGGTGCAGGCGCCGAGCGAACTGCTGGCGCAGGAGCAGCAGAAGCAGTCGGTGTACTGGAAGGCGCTTCCTTTGAAGCCCGGGTTGTACAAGGTCGATGTGGTGATTAAGGATGTGAACAATCCGGATCACGTTGGACGCTGGGAGCGCAGCGTGAACGTGCCGAAGTATGACGACGATCAACTGGCACACTCGTCGCTGATTTTGGCAGACCAGATGTTTCGGGTGCCTTCAAAGGATATCGGGGCAGGGAACTTTGTGATCGGCAACACGCATGTGCGACCGCGGGTTTCAAACGGGGTTCAAGTGCCGATCGCGTTCAAGCAGGACCAAAACCTGAACTTCTGGATGCAGGTGTACAACCTCGGCATCGGGGACAATAAGCAGAACGGCGCAACGATTGAGTACCAGGTGATGGATCTGGCGACGAACAAGGCGGTGCTCGATGCGTCTGAGCAGACGAACAGGATGAGCCCGAATGCGGACCAGGTCACGCTCGAGAAGAGTTTGCCGCTCGCCAGTCTGCAGCCGGGGAAGTACCAGGTCAGCATCACGGTGAAAGATGGAGTGAAGAAGCAGCAGTTTGCCGAGAGTGCGCCCTTTACGGTGGAGTAGATCGTAGGGAGTGGCTGGGGTGGGGACGGCGTTCTCGGGAGAGGACCGGATGCTGTGCAGCGGGGAAGAACAAATACGGGTCTTCTGGCTTTGCCAGAATGACGGCGTAAAAAGGTTTATGTAGGAGGTAGGCGCGGAGTGTAGGCGGCCTTCCACTGCGCAGGGTAGAGACTTAGGAGAAGCCATCGACGTACCGGGGAACGCTGTGCCACGACTGAGGCGAGTGGAAAAGACGTTTAGCTGGTGTGCGCTGGTATGCGCGGCGCTATTGCTATGTGCTTCGCCCCGCGCTGCCGCGGGCACGGGCGCGGTGGTGACGGGTGTGGTGCGGGATGTCAGCGGCGCGGTGCAGATGGGTGCGCTGGTGCAGGTGCTGGCGAGCGATTCCTCTACCGTTGGCACGGCCTTTACGGATACACGCGGGCGGTATGCGATCGGCAACCTGAGTGCGGGCCGCTATCTGGTACGGGCGAGCCAAAGCCTGTATGTACCGGCAACACACGGCAATGTGCAACTACGCACGGGTGCCAAGACGGTTGTGAATCTGACCATGGCTGCCCTGTTCGACACGGCTGCCTGGCTGCCGGCGACGCGGCGCGGCGCGGACGAAGCGGCGGACGATTGGCGATGGACGCTGCGGTCGAGCGCCAACCGGCCTCTGCTGCGGGTGGTGGAAGATGGTACGGCGATCGAGGTCAATGTAGAGTCTCCACGCAACCGTCCGGCGGTGCAGGTTCAGGACTGGTTGGTCGCTCGCACGGGAGCCTTTGGTGAGGGCGGCGTGCATGACGTGCTGGCGATGGACCGTCAGTTTTCGGGCGAGCACGGCGATGGCATCCTTTGGGCCGATTCTGCTGCTTCGCCGTACGGTGTGTCGCAGCGGATGGAGGCGGGAGTTGAGAGCAGGTCAGGGATCGACGGCGCCTCGCGCACGCTGGTGCGGTATGAGGCGCATCCGGAGTTGCTGGCCGCGGGAGAGAGTGGGGGCGTGCAGGTTCTTGCGATCACCAGCGCGCGAAGGATGAATCTGGGCGATGCGTTGGTGGTGGAGGCGGGCGGCAGTATTGAAATGGTGCAGGCCGGACAACGGGGAGTAGAGGCACGGCCGTTTTTGCGAGTCACGGCGCATCCGGGAGGAGTCTGGACGCTGCGCTACCGGATGGCAAGCGACCCGCAGGTGCAAGGTTTTGACGAGGTAGCCGCGGGGCAGACGGACGTCCCGGTGGCGCTGGTGCGGGATGGCAAACTAGCTCTTGAGTCTGGACGGCACCAGGAGATTGCGTTCGGACGCCGATTGGGACGGGGGACGGTAGAGCTTGCCTACTACCACGACGCGCTTGCGAACATCGAGGTAGCGGGAGTAGCGGGAGCAGGTGGGGCGGGAACGGCGACGCTCGGCGAGGGTTGGATGGCAGATCGGACGACCGGTGCGTTGCGGACTTTGGTGAACGGGTCTACCGCTAACGGAACACGTGTCACGGTGAGCGCACCGGTGGCACGGGGATGGCTGCTGGCGGCGGAGTACAGCACGGGAGCCGCGGTCACTCCGGATGGACAGCGAGCGGGGCCGGGGCAAAGTGCGGCGGCGATGCTGCACGAGCGCAGCGCGCAGGCGGCGGGAGTTGCGGTGAAGGGGAAGGTGCTCGCGACCGGTACGCGTCTGCATACGAGCTATCGCTGGCAGACCGTGGGAACGGTGTCGGCGGTCGATCCCTATGGGGAGTTTAGCGGCGAGGCGTTCCTAAGCTGCGGAATGCGGCAGCCATTGCTGCGGAATCGTGGCGCGGGCGGGCTGGACGCGACGATCGACGTGACCAATCTGCTGGCGCAAGGCTATCGGCCTTATCTTTCGGCGGATGGACAGACGGTCTACTTCGCGCAGGCACCGCGAACGATTCAGGCGGGACTTTCTTTTACTTTTTGAGGCTGCACTCTCAAAGCTTTGGGCGTTGGGCGAACCTGTTTTGGTTTACGCCGATTGGCCGTATCCGCGCACCCATTCCACGATGGACCGCACCGCGATGCCAGTGGGGCCTTTGGGCAGCCAGGGTTTGGTCTCTTCGTTCCATGCGCAGCCTGCGATGTCCAGGTGGATCCATGGAGTGTCGTCTGCAAATTCTTTCAGGAACATCGCCGCCGTGATGGCGCCTCCGGGGCGTCCGCCGGTGTTCATGATGTCGCCGATCTGGCTTTTGATCTGCTCGCGATAGTCGTCGGTGCAGGGCAGTCGCCAGAATTTTTCTCCCGAGGCTGCGGTTCCCGCCATGAACTTCTCCCACGCCGTCTCATCATTTGAAAACAGCCCAACGTTCAGGTGGCCGAGCGCGACGACGCATGCTCCGGTCAGGGTCGCGGCGTCGATGAGATGCGTGCAGCCGAGCGTTTTTGCGTAGTGCAGACCGTCGGCCAGCACCAGCCGGCCCTCGGCGTCGGTGTTGATGATCTCGATCGTCTTGCCGCTCATGGCGGTGACCACGTCGCCGGGCTTGTAGGCTTTGCCGTCCGGCATGTTCTCTGCCGAGCAGATGACGCCGATGACCTTGACGCGTGGTTTGAGAGCGGCGATGCCTTTCATGGCGCCGATCATCGCGGCCGCTCCGGCCATGTCGTACTTCATTTTCTCCATGTTGTCGGCCGGCTTGAGCGAGATGCCTCCTGTGTCGAAGGTGATTCCTTTGCCGACCAGGCCTAGAACGGGCGCGCTCTCGGCGGCTCCGCCCTCGGGCGTGTACGTCATGACGATCAGCGCCGGCGGCTCTGCCGAGCCTTGCGCGACGGCGGCAAAGGCGCCCATCTTCAGCTCTGCCAGCTTGGCGGTCGAGTAGACCTCGCACGGCAGCCCTGCTTCGTCGCACATGGCTTTGGTTCGCGCCGCGAGCACCGTGGGCGTCAGCACGTTGCCTGGCTCGTTGACCAGTGCGCGGGCGAAGTTCTGGGCTGCGGCCAGCGCCAAACCGTCGGCAAAGCCTGCCTCGATCTCTACACGGGTGGACGGCTCTTCTTCCTTGGCAACTATGGTCAACTGGCGTACGGAGAGGTCCTTGCGGTTGCTGCGGTAGGTGTCCCAGTCCGGCTCTGCGAGCTCTGCGCCTTCGGTCAAGGCACGTGCGGTGAGCGTGCAGGGAAGCTCCTCCAGGTGCTCGTCCGAGAGCGCGTGGTCCTCTGGAAAGGCGATTGCAATCTCTCGGATTCCGCGTGGTTTGGCCGCGCGCACGGCTGCTCCGGCACCCTTGCGCACATGGTCCGCGGAGAGCGTTTTGGCTTTGCCGAGACCGACCAGCAGCAGGCGTTCCGCCTTCACTCCGGCCGGCGCGTGCAGCAGCATGGTCTCGCCGAGGGCGGCCTTGAACTCGCCCGAGCGCACGAATCTTCCGCTGCCGCTGGTGATTGCGTCCGAAGTTGTGAGCAGTACGGGCATCGGGTCGATGTCCTTGCCGGTGGCAAGGTCGACGGCAAAGACGCATAGCATGGGCGTCGCCACGGTGGCTACGTCCTGAAAGATGACCCGAGTGTCCATGCAGCTATCCTAACCCGCCGGATTTCGCCAGGGCATCGCTGGGTGGCGAGGGGGTCCCTTGAATATGCCGAAAACCCGTTTTCAGGGCGCACTTTACCCCCCGCTGAACTCATCCGTTGCAGAAGGAAAGCTGTCGCATACGTGAATTAGGTGACTTCATTACCCGCCGTATGTTGCCCTTGTATCGATGGTCCGACACCGTGTAAGCTGCTGAGGCCGGAAGCACATAAACGACACGCAGAACAACACCGCCTGATATCAACTACCTTCGCCGAAGCATTAGAGTATGCATTCTAACTAACACTTTGTTGAAGAGGAGCACCATGCTTATGCGGCGCAGAATGCTCTGAGGGGATCATGAAATCTGCTCAATATACCTTGGTAATTAGCTGTTTTGCCGTGCTGCTGATGCCCGCTCTAGCGCAGCAGACATGGCCTGGCGGAGCCCCGTCGCAAGTCACCTTCTATTCCAGCGGGAGTTTTGCCAAGGGCATTTTGCCGGGGTACAAGTATGGGAAGTTTACCGGAAGAATAATGGACGATTATGATCAGCTCGCGATGCTGACTCCTGGGCACTATGTCACTTTCAACCTTGATCCGGGGGATCACACGCTATCAAACAATTCATGGATGATTGCGCGTCCTGAAGGTGGCGGTCATGTGAAAGTCAACCTTGTTGGTGGTAAGCATTACTACATCGCTACTTTCCTGAGATCGGTTCCGATCGGTTGGGACTTTCGTATGGAGATACGCAGTTGCGAGCAGGCGCAAAAGGATAACGAACACGCAACGCCATTAGACCCAAAACACATAAAGGAATATGGTAAGTCGCGAATCGTGCCCGAAACCACATTCCCACCTTGCTTATAAGTCAATGGGCGGCACTTTGAACTTGGAACGGTTTTGTCTGTAAGTAACTGGCCCTGGCACGAGTGGAACTTGGCTGAAGATCAGGAGGAACGCCTTCAACCGGGGCGCAAGCTGTATTTACCGTTTGTCTAGTTTTTTGCCCTACCGCTACCCGCGAGAACTCTGGTTCCCGGGACCCGAACCTCCCGCGAAGTCAGACTTCAGCAAGGGCACCCAACAAGACTATCGTTCGCGTTACAGTGAACGACGAGCGGGCCATCCCTCAACAGCCAGCGCAGCCCTTTATCGCCGCTGACTCCGCGCAATCGCCGCTTTGGCCTCGTTATCCCCATCGCGCTTCTTTTCTGTAGCACGTTTGTCGTATTCCATTTTCCCCTTGGCGAGCGCAATCTCACACTTGACGCGTCCGTGGCGGAAGTAAAGCCGCACCGGGATGAGGGTGTAGCCCTTTTGTTTGGTAGCGGCGACCAGCTTGCCGATCTCCTGCTTATGCAGCAGGAGCTTGCGGGTTCTGAGCGCCTCATGATTCATCGCATTGCCGTGCGAGAAAGGGCCGATGTGCGCGTTCAGCAGAAAGCACTCGCCATCTTTCAGCAGGCCATAGGCGTCTTTCAGGTTTGCCTTGCCTTCGCGGATCGACTTGACCTCCGTGCCGCGCAGCGCTACGCCGGCCTCGTACTTGTCTGTGAGGAAGTAGTTGAAGCTGGCGGAGCGATTGAAGGCAGCATCCCGTTTGCCTGCGGCGACCGGATCCCGGTCTTTTTCCTTGACCACCGGCTTGACCGGGGTGGAGGGCGTCGTCGTCTGCATGGTACGGCTCATAGAATCTTCAAGTTTAACATGGGTTGTGTTACCGCCTCACCCCTGCGGCACACTCACGTCTAACCCTCAACGCCGCGGCAGGTTGCCTGTCGCGAGCCTAATTTCCTACGTTGCGCTGCTGCGGCTGCGCGACCAACCACCAGGCTGCGAGGCAGAACCAAGAAGCCCGCGGACTCATTGCAATGCTGCGTCTTCGGAGAGGCTGAACGTGATCCCAATGCTATACTCGCCAGAGCTAAAAACACATCCACAAGGCGATCCACGTGGCGCCCTATCGTCTTCGCATCGCAATGGTTTCAATTTTTCCTCCGCAGGCTGCAGTCGCCGGATTCGACGTGTACAGAAAGCGAACCCTCTCCGCATGAGCCTCGGCCTCTCCCCTTCTTTTGGCTTGCCCCGCGCGCCGATTCGCTGCTTCACCCTTCTCTCCGTCTTTCTGGTTTTGCTGCTTGCCGGGCTCTGCGCGCCGGATGCGCAGGCTCAATCCGCGGCTACCTGGAACAAGCGTGGACAGGCGGCTGAGATTCGTGAAGACTACGACACCGCCTACGAAGACTACCGGCAGGCCCACAATAAGAAGCCCGCCGATCTTCGCTACACCACGCACCTGGACCGGATGCGCTTCCTCGCCGCGACCCAGCATATCGATCGCGGCCGGGTTCTGCGCCAAAGCGGCGACTATGCCGGGGCCATTACGCAGTTCATGCGCGCTGCTGAGATCGACAAGTCCAACCAGGCCGCGCAGCAGGAGATCGAGCGCACGCAGCGCGACCAGCCCCCGCCCAGTTTGAGTGGACCCGCCGCGGTTGCCGTCCGGGAACAGATGTCGCAGCAACGGGCTGCGCTCGATGCGATTGGGTCGATCGCCCCGCCGATCGAGCTCAAGCCCGTCTCGGACGATCCCATTACGCTGCACGCGGTGGAAGATGTGAAGAACATCTACCAGGCGATCGGCAAGCTGGCCGGCCTGAATGTGCTGTTCGATCCGGACTACACGTCGAAGCGTATTCCCATCGACCTGACCAACGTGTCGTTGGCCGATGCTCTGCGTATCGTTGGAACCGTCGCAGGCACCTTTTATAAGCCTGTGACTTCGAACACCATCTTTGTTGCGCAGAATACGCGCACCAAGCGCACCGACCTCGACGAGCTTGCCGTTCAGACGTTTTATCTCTCGAACTCGTCTCAGCCGAATGACGGAAACGAGATTCTTACCGGCTTGCGTCTTCTGCTCGATCCCTCGGTCAAGCTCTACCTGGTTCCTAGCCAAAATGCGATCGTGATGCGCGCGACGACCGATCAACTGCTGCTGGCGCAAAAGCTGATCAACGACTTCGACCGCGCGCGGCCTGAGGTGGTTGTCGATGTCGCCATTCTTGAGGTGAATCGCGACAAGATCCGCAATCTGGGCATTACGCTGCCCACCTCGATCGGTCTTACGCCGACAATCCCTACCAGTTCAACGACCGCTACCGGCTCGACGACCTCGGCCACTTCTGCCACGAGTCTTACCCTCAATAACCTCGTCCACCTGAACTCTACAGACTTCGCGGTCAATATTACGGGTGCAACGGTGAACGCGCTGCTCTCCGATACCGACACCAAAGTGCTGCAGAATCCTCGCATTCGGGCCACCGATGGGCAGCGCGCTACCTTGAAGATTGGGCAGAAGATTCCTATTGCCACGGGCAGCTACAACTCCGGCGTCTCGACCGGCGTGGCCAGCATCGGTGTGCAGACGCAGTTTACCTACCTCGATGTCGGCGTCAATATCGACATTACGCCCACCGTCCACTACGACCGCGAGGTGACCCTAAAGACGGTGGTCGAGGTCTCGCAGCAGAACGGCAACGTCACGATCTCGAACGTCACCGAACCCATTATTGCGCAGCGCGTGCTCAACCAGACGGTGCAGTTGCGCGATGGTGAGCCTTCGATCCTGGCGGGCATCCTGACCAAGCAGAACAATCGTAGTGTCAATGGTACGCCGGGCCTGGGTGAGATTCCGCTGCTCAAATATTTTTTCAGCTCTCAGCAGCGCGAGGTCCAGGACGACGAGATTGTCTTCCTGCTCATCCCGCACATCGTGCGTGAGTCCGTCATCACCCGCCTGAATACGGCGGCTATCGATACCGGGACCAGCGGAGCCGTTGAGTTGCGCCGCGACGACACTCGCGCGGCGACCGTGGACGCCAACGACGGCTCGCTTGCGACTCGTCCCGTACCGACCCCGGTGACGGCGGCGAACGCGGCGAATGCGGCCATCCAGCAGATGCGTCAGTCGGGCGAGCCGGCCATTCCTCCGCCAGCCTCCGCGCTTGCGGCGGCGGCGGCTCTGCCAGGAGACGTGGCCCCCAGCAACGTACCTGCGCCCTCCGGCAGTGCGGTTCACCTGCAGCTGGTTCCCAGTACCCCCAGCCCGCGCCTTGGCAGCACCTTCCAGGTCTCGGTGAACCTTGAGAACGGCCGCAACATCTACTCCGTTCCCATGCAGCTACAGTACGATCCGCGCGTGCTGCAGTTGGTCAACGTCGACATCGGCGACTTTCTGCAGAAGGGCGGGCAGATCCCTGCTATCGTCCATCGCGATGAGGGCAACGGCATGGTCGCGCTCTCTACCTCGCGACCGCCCAATGCTCCTGGCGTCGATGGCCGCGGCAACCTCTGCGTGCTCACCTTCAAGGCCGCCGCTGCCGGCGATTCCAGCATTACGCTGGTGAAGGTAGGGGCGAAAGATGCGCAGCAGAATACGCTTCCCGCAACAGGCTCTCAGGCCATCATCCACGTCCAATAACTATGCATGCCGCCCACACATTCCGGGGGTCTTCTCTCCGTTGCAGCCAGGTGCCCCCTCTCGGCGACAGTTCCATTGCCGCCGGGAGGGGAGCCGAGTCGGGATGGCTTCCTGACTCCGGCCTGACTCTGATCGAGCTCATCATCACCGTTGCGATTTTGTCTTTGCTGGCCTCGGCGGCGCTGCCGGTAGCGCGCTTCCAGGTGAAGCGTGAGAAGGAGCGTCAGCTTCGCCGCGATCTCTGGGAGATGCGCGACGCGATCGATCATTACAAGGACGCGGCGGAAAAAGGCGGCATCCAGACCAAGACCGACTCCTTCAACTATCCTCCGGACTTGCAGACGCTGGTCGACGGCG
Source organism: uncultured Granulicella sp. (assembly GCA_937873145.1). Lineage (GTDB taxonomy): Bacteria > Acidobacteriota > Terriglobia > Terriglobales > Acidobacteriaceae > Edaphobacter. The sequence goes on from CALMVK010000274.1 coordinate 20,241, forward strand.
TCGATGTGCAGACCAAGAAAGTTCGCTTCCTGCGCAAGATTCCCACCGATCCCATGACCAACTCCACCGAGTGGAACCTCCGTGCCATGCAGGATGACGCGGACTCTGACTCCTGGGGCGGCCAAAACGTCTTCGACGTCCACTCCAAGAGCACCGGAACCGCTCTCGACGGTACAAAGTACAGCACATGGTAGTTCTCCGCTCACCACAACACCCGAAACTCGCCGACGCCGGCTTCACTCTCCTTGAGCTGATGATCGTGATGGTGATCATTGGCGTTCTGGCCACGGTTGCCATTCCGGCCTACGTGGCCAACGTGAAGCATGCGCGCGAGGCTGTTTTGCGGGAAGATCTGCACACGCTTCGCTCTGCCGTCGACCAATACACCTACGACAAGGCCAAGGCCCCCACCTCGCTGGACGATCTGGTCACCTCCGGCTACATGAAAGTCATGCCTGTCGATCCGATGACGCATCGCAGCGACACCTGGATCGCGGACCAGGGGAGCGTGCTGACGACCATCGACGAGACCGATCCTGGCATTGACAACGTGCACTCGGGCTCACAGCAGGTTTCGACGGAAGGGACTTCTTACAATACCTGGTAGCTTCGGTCGCGGTTGCATTGTGCGAGACAAGATGAGGCGCTGATCTCGGCTTTCCGGAGGCCGCACGTCCCCTAGCCGGGACCGCTGCGTCCTTCCGCCAGGAAATGCGTCTAAACAGGTGCAGAGCTGCGTCCGGAGCAGGGAAGCGGCTCGCAATAGGAGCTTCCATGCGCCACATTACCCGTCTCGGCCTTGCCGCTGTCCTTGTCGCTCCTCTAGCCCAGGCCCAGACGACGAGCTCAACGCCTATCCAGAACCCGGCAAACTCCCCTACTACGACACAGACTACACCCGGCTCGCAGCAGACGACCTTGCCTCAGGCGGCTCCTGTGCCGCAGCCTGCCCCTACGACGACGCCGGACCCGGGCACCGCTCCTACGACGACCAGCACCGATCCGAACCCGACGGGAACGCAGTCCGGAACCGCCGGCGGGCGCCGCACTTTGCCCAAGCCGGGGGATGATACCTCCGCCGACACTGCGTCTACCACCGGAACGCCCCTTGCCCCGTTGGCTCCCAAGAACGATTCGCTTCCGAGCCCAGGCGAGGCGCTCAACCCGCACATCAAGCCTGGCAGTGAAGATGACGTGAATGCCATTGGGACGCGTAACATCGGCGGCCGCGGCATGGGTAACTGGTACTCGACCGACTGGGAGATTCGGGTCGGCAAGCAGTACTCGATGGAGATCGAGAAGTCTGTCCACCTCGTCACGGATCCGGTTATCGTCGAGTACGTCAACCGCGTTGGCCAGAATCTGGTCAAGAACTCCGATGCGAAGGTCCCCTTCACGATTAAGGTCATCGACTCCGACGAGATCAACGCGATGGCTCTGCCGGGCGGATTCTTCTACGTCAACTCCGGCCTGATTATGAACTGCGATGAAGAGGCTGAGTTGGCCGGCGTGATGGCGCATGAGATCTCGCACGTGATTGCGCACCATGCGGCTCGCAACCAGACCAAGATGAATTACGCGCAGCTTGCGTCTATTCCTCTGATTATCATGACTTCCGGCTCTTACACCGGCTACGGAATTTATGAAGCTTCGCAGCTCGCGATTCCGATGACGTTTCTGAAGTTTTCTCGCGAGAATGAGGCCGAGGCCGACTATCTCGGCGTGCAGTACATGTATAAGTCCGGCTACGACCCACAAAGCTTCGTGACGCTCTTTGAGAAGCTGGATGCGTTAGAAAAACATAAGCCCGGCACGATTGCCAAGGCCTTCTCCGACCATCCTGCAACCGGAAGCCGCATTACCGCCGCGGAGGATGAGATTGCTACGATCTTGCCTGCCAGGCCGGAGTACATCGTTACTACCAGTGAGTTCGACGATGTGAAGGCGCGGCTGGCGCGTATAGAAAATAAGCGCAAGATCAACGATAAGAGCAACGGCAACAAGCCCACGCTGCGCCGTGCGGATGCCGGTAATACCGGTACGAGTCCCAACCCCAACTCCACGGGCAGCGACCAGCCTACGCTGGGGCGACGCAACTAGAGTGCACTCCTTTGCCAGAAGGACGCCAGCTTTGTCGTCCTTCTGGCGTAGCAGTAAACCCCGTATTTCTCTTTCCGTCCCGGCTCCCGCGATAGACTAGATTCAATGACTTTGAAAGCCCTTCGTCTTCTTCCATTGTGTGCGCTTGCCGTCTCGGCCCATGCGCAGTTTAGCGTGTATGGCACGGTTACCGTAGATCGCATTAGTGGTATCAACTCCTCGCCCGTGCTGGGGACGCTCTCTCCGACGAGCTACAAGAACAGCGTCAATCCGATTGGGTTTACGGGCGGCGGCTCCTACGATTTTCGAACGGTCGGTCCGGCGCTGCTTTCGGCAGATGTGCGCGGCGTATACGAGACCAGCAAGCGCGGTGCGCAGAACGACTCTGACGGCGCGGGCACGGTTCATTATGCGGGGCTTGGCGGGGTGCGGGCTACGTTCCATACGCCTTATCCGGTTTTGCGGCCCTATGTGCAAGGTTCAGCCGGGTACGCACGCAGCAACTACGGTGTGCTGACCAACGCGCTGTTCAATGGTGTGGTGTATCCGAATAATCCGGTACGCCCGGGCATTCCGACGCAGAATGGGCTTGAATACCATGTCTTCGCGGGGCTCGACCTGCATTTCTTGCCTGCCTTCGACTTTCGACTGTTTGAAGTAGGGTATGGCGGTATTGAGGCGTTTGGCACCTATGGGCATAATTACCCGCTTTATTCACTTTCAAGTGGAGTCGTGTTCCATATTCCGCCGCGCAACTAAGTATGTCGCGATTTATTTTTTTGATTATTTCTTCAGGCGCGATGAATTGTGACTGAAACGGTAACTCCTGACTCTTTCTCAAGAAAGTAAGATCACTCCATGCGTACTCAGAATACCGGCTATACCGATACTCATGCCGCTTCCGGCCTTGACCATGTTTTTCCGCCAATCGATGTGTGGGAGAACCAGTTTCCCGGCTATGAGATCCTGATCGACGATCCCGAGTTTACGTCGATCTGTCCTAAGACCAGTTTGCCTGACTTCGGCCTTCTAACGATCCGTTATATGCCACGCAAGGATTGCCTGGAGCTTAAGTCGCTGAAGGAATATCTTTTTCATTACCGTAACCTGGGTATTTTTCAGGAGAATATTGTCAACCAGGTGTTGAACGACATCGTGAAGGCGACCGATCCTCAGTGGGCTATTGTCAAGGGAGATTTTCGCCCGCGGGGAGGTATCTCGACGACGGTGACTGCGACGTATCCACGGCCGGAAAATGCTTTGCCTCCAGCTTAGTTTCCGGGATACCTTCGTCGCTATCCCCAGCAGCTGACGTGATGAGCTCACAACTAAACTAACTCACGAGCGACGCCGATGGTTTTACTTGGCGAATGAGTCATTTCACTGCTCTCGGGATTTGCCTTAGGCCGGTACACCTCGATCAACCGATGCGCAATTGACAAAGCCGCGACGTCGTCCAAAGCGGCAGGTCGCGCAAGCTCACTTAAGGGAATGCCGCTTTCCGCCGATAGCTTGTCCGCTCCTCCGCGAGCTTCTGCTACCTCCTCCAAAGCAAGTATCAGATATTTAGGCTCGTACTCCTCGAGCTCAGCTTCAAGATAGTGGAAAACATCGACCGGCTTAGTCAAGTAATCGGCTACTTTAAATTCCGTCGTCTTTAGTGCCATGTTGACCCTCCAAGCTCCAGGCATGTGCAAGCTTCTTAGCAGCCTTAATATCTTCACTTTGAGAACTCTTATCACCACCGCATAGCAGCACGATCAACTCATCTCCTCTTCTGATAAAGTACACCCGATATCCAGGACCATAGTCAATCTTCAGTTCGTGTACGCCTTCCCCCACACTGCGACTTTGCCCGGCGTTTCCGTGTCCAAGTCGAACAACCCGGACTTCTATTCTTGTGCGTGCGCTCCTGTCTTTCAGATTTGAAAGCCAGCGGGTAAACACGGTTGTTTGCTTGATCGTAACCACGTTCATCCCCTTGCTTCGTTCAACAGATTGGCCTAGCTACTTCTAAAAGCCCATCTCCGTCAGCCCCGGCCACCCCTCCGGCCTCACTCCCAACTCCCACCGAAACTTCCGCTCCGCCTCTTCCATTTTCAGGTCGTTGATGCTGGCCTCGCGCCGCTGCATCAGTCCGTGCTCGTCGAACTCCCAAAGCTCGTTTCCGAAGCTGCGCCACCATTGCCCTTGCGCATCGTGGCACTCATAGACGAACCGGACTGCCATGCGGTTCTCCTTGAAGCCCCACAGCTCCTTGCACAGCCGGTAGTCGAGCTCCCGGGCCCACTTGCGCTGGAGTAGACCGACAATCGCCCCGCGTCCTACGACCCACTCGTTCCGGTTCCGCCAGCGCGAATCGACGCTGTAGGCCAGCGCAACCTTCTCCGGGTCTCGGCTATTCCATGCGTCTTCGGCTTTCCGCACCTTCTCGATTGCGGTCTCCATCGAGAACGGCGGCAAGGGCGGCCTCTGCTCACTCATGTTCTTCCTCCTTCCACACCATACGCCTGCTATGCTCTCCCCCATGCAAGCAACGGAGAAGTCCGCAGCCGCTGGGAAGGCCGTCGCCGGCGCTACGCTCGCCCTGACCCTGCTTACTGCGTTGAATTTCGTCAACTATATCGACCGTTACGTGCTGGCCGGTGTGCAGGAGCAGATCAAGGGCGAGTTTCATGTCTCGGACGCGCAGCTTGGCTCACTTACCTTCTTCTTTTTGCTGGCCTATGTGCTCGTCTCGCCTCTTACCGGCTGGCTGGGCGACCGCTTTCCGCGCAAGCCCATGATCGTCTTTGCCGCCCTGTTCTGGTGCTCGATCAACCTGCTGACGGCCTACGCTCATACCTTCGTCTCGCTCAACCTTCGCCATGCCGCCCTCGGTCTCGGCGAGGCGAGCTTCGGCATCTTTGCACCTGCTTTGTTGGCCGACTTTTACCCTCCCGAACAACGCAACCGCGTCCTTACCCTGTTCAACATTGCGCTTCCTGTCGGCGCGGCGCTTGGCTATCTCACCGGTGGCTATGTCGGTCAGCACTTCGGCTGGAGGGTATCTTTTATCGTCTCGGCCGTTCCAGGTATCGTGCTTGCGCTGCTCATCGCCGCCTTGATGCGGGAGCCTGCCCGGGGCGGCGGTGCGAAAGCCAAGCCTGTTCAACTTCGCCAGGCTATCCTCTCGCTGCTCCGAAACCCGGCCTACCTCTGCGTCATCGGGGGATATGCCGCGGTCACCTTTTGCATAGGCGGCCTCTCCATCTGGATGCCCACGTTTTTACAGCGCGTCGACGGCCGCTCGCAAGCCTCCGCCTCCTTCATCATGGGAGCGGTCACCGTGGTCGGAGGTCTTTTCGGCACGGTCGTCGGCGGCGCTATCGCCGAACGCTGGTCGCGCACCAACCCCGCCGCGCTCTACCTCGTCCCCGCGTGGAGCGCTTTGCTTGCCTTTGTTCCCGCACTGATCTGCTTCTTCGGCCCGCGTCTTTTTCACACCGCCGCGCTTACGGTTCCGTCCCTCGCCGTGGCTATCTTCTTAATCTTCCTCGGCTCCGGACCGGTCAATGCAGCCACCGTCAACGTTGTCCAGCCTGGAGTTCGCGCCACCGCCCTGGCTGGCCAACTGCTTGCTATCCACGCCCTGGGAGACGCCTGCTCTCCTACCCTGATCGGCGCTATCAGCGACCGGTCCAATCTGGCCGACGGCCTCGGCGTTACGCTGGTCGCGTTTCTGATCGGAGCCGCGATCTTCTTCCTCGGCGCCCGCTACGCCCGCTCGTTCACTCCAGCCACACAACCCTCCTGAATTCCGCCCGAACCGGGTGCCTCGAGGCTTGCCTTGAGAGCTGAGTTTTCCACCCTACTGCAAATTCTCCCTTGAATCTGCCGACTACGCGAGCAGGGAAGTGAGACCCTTAAACAGATGCATGTTACTCCTAAACTTGCGGCTCAAACCCTGGCCTGGTTCGTTGCTCTTACTTGGGCCTCCCGTGCGCTGGCTGCCTTGCGCGGCCTGCCTTCGATTCCCAACTTGCTGCTTCCCGAGCATGACCTGACTCCGCCCGGCGAGCCCGCGCTGACCGTCATCGTCCCCGCGTGCAACGAGCAGCGCGATCTTCCTGCCTGCCTCCGCACGCTGCTTGCGCAGGACTATGCCAACCTCCGCGTTGTTGCGATCGACGACCGCTCCACCGACCAGACCGGCGCGGTGCTGGACTCGCTGGCCGCCGCACAGGCCCAGCCATCCCGTTTGCAGGCGCTCCACGTGACGCAACTGCCTGCCGGCTGGCTGGGCAAAACTCATGCGATGGCGTTGGCTGCCGACCACGCCCTCGCCAGCCTTCACCCGCCCGACTTTCTTCTCTTTACCGATGCCGATGTGCTCTTCCGTCCAGACGCTCTTCGTCGCGCGCTTGCGTACGCTGTCGAGAGCCAGGCCGACCACCTCGTCCTGCCGCCTACGACCCTGATCCGCCGATGGGACGAGGCCGCGCTGCTTGGACTCTTTCAGATCTTCGGCCTGTGGGCTGCCCGACCCTGGCGCGTGGCCGACTCAAAGGCCCGCGACGCCATCGGCATCGGCGCGTTCAACCTTATCCGCACGTCCGCGTATCGGCGTGTCGGCGGCTTTGAGGCCCTGCGGATGGAGATTATCGAAGACCTCGGCCTGGGCCGCCGGGTCAAGGCTGCGGGCCTGCGCCAACGCATTGCCTTCGGCCGCGGCCTGGTCAGCGTGCATTGGGCTTCCGGCACGCGCGGCCTTATCAACGTTGTGACCAAGAACATCTTCTCCGGCTTTCGCTTTCACGCTTCCTTGCTGCTCGGCGCCTGTGCCTGGCTGGCTGTATTCAATGTTCTGCCGTTCATCGCGTTTTGGTTCAGGCCCATGACGATTCCTGCCCTTGTCACGATCGCGTCGATGGCACTTGGCTACGTGCTGCTGGGCCGCACCTCCGGCATCTCGGCCTGGAACGTGCTGCTTGCGCCCTTCGCCGCCTCGGCTTACTTCTATGCGCTGCTGCGCTCGATGATAGTCACGCTGTACCAGGGCGGTGTACTTTGGCGAGGGACGTTTTACTCTTTGGCCGAGCTAAGGAAGAACGCCGCACCGTTCTTCCTGGAGCCGCTGTAGATCGATTTTTGTTGCTGCAAAGTGGTAAGGACAACGCTTTGTGCACGTCAACTCACCTTGCCCAGCGCGTATCTCCGGCAATGTTCCAGGTACGCTGCTTCATGCAGCGCCGCCAGATCCAGCACGCCGGTCCAAAGCCAACGGGGGGCGTCGAGTCCTTTGGTGTGGCGGGAACGCAGCTCTTTCGACCAGGACTGCCTCTGCGCCGGCTTCATCTGCCGTCCGTGCGCGCGGCCTACTACGCCGGCCATCAACCTGGCAGTCTGGATGGCCTGCTCCTGGGTCAGGTCTTCAAGCTCAAACTTCATGTCCTGCGGGCGCAGCTCACGCACGATCACCGGCTTGTTTTTGAGCGTGGCCGAGATCATGCGTTTGCCGAGAAACGGAGACAACGCGCAGGCTCCCGCTACGACGCGATCGGCGTGATTTTCATACACCGTGGCACGCGGAGAACGAGGCGCCGCAGCCGCCGTGGCCTCCTTGATGTCCAGCAGATGGTAGTCGCGATGCTTCTTTTTGCCTACGCTGACCAGGAGCGCATAGCGCAGTCTGCCGAGGGAACTGCAGCCTTTCATCCAGTATGCGGCGTCGAGCAGCGTGACCTCTTCATCCTGAGTGCCAACGATGTTATGGATCAGCGTATGCAGCTTCTCTTCCTGGACGAAGGCTTCGAGCTCGACACGCTCTTGCTCGGTCAGCGCCCAATACTTGCGGCCCAAAGGAATGACCGGCGTCACGTCCTCAATGCGCTCCTCGGCCAGGTGCTTCCAGCGGCGCTTGCTGGCCTCCTGCATCACATTGCGGATCGGCTCGATCTCCTCCGGGGTAATGTTGGCCGAGACGCCATTCAGGCGAGCGATGTAGCCTTCGATCATCTCCTCGATCATCAAGGCCGTCGTGACCCCGGGCAGGTCGGAGCTGCGCGCCGCCATGGCCAGCGACAAGCCGAGCCGCAAGAGGTCGTGCGCAGGATTGCCGACGACCGTCTGGTCGACATCGCGGACCTCAATCTCGATCCTTCCTGAGGTGTTGGCGACCGGACCCAGGTTGCCGGTGTGGCAGTCTCCGCAGATCCACACATCGGGTCCAACGGGCAAAGCTGCCGCGACCGCATCACTGGCAAGCCATGCATAAAACTGTTTGGTATTGCCCCGCACGTAGGCATGGGCAGACTCGGACATCTTGAGTTGACGCCGTTCTTCGAGCACGGGCAGACGTTCTTTGGGCGAGGTTGAGCTTTTCTTCACGCGTTCTTCTTTCGGCTTCTTGTAGTTGGCTTGGCGAGTAGGATGCATCAATCGGCGCACGACAGTCTTCGGTCCGGACTAAACCGTCCACTTCCTTAAAAAGGTCGCCGCTTCAAAGACAAGAACGTGTGCTTACACTTCCACTGCGATGCGGCCGTAGCGCTTCTCTACATACTCGTCCAGGATGACCTGAAACTCCTCGACGATACGATCGCCCTTGAGGGTTACGAAGAGCTTGCCATCGACGTACACCGGTGCCTTTGGCTCCTCGAACGTTCCGGGAAGCGAGATGCCGATGTTGGCATGCTTGGACTCCCCCGGTCCATTGACGATACAGCCCATGACGGCGAGCTTGAGCTCTTCGACGCCCGGATACATCTTCTTCCACTCCGGCATCGATTCGACGAGATAGCTCTGGATCCGCTCGGCGAGTTCCTGGAAGTAGGTGGAGGTTGTCCTTCCACAGCCTGGACAGCTAGTCACCTGCGGCATGAAGCTGCGAATACCCAGCGACTGCAAAATTTGCTGGCCGCACCGTACCTCTTCGCTGCGGTCTCCTCCCGGCGTGGGCGTCAGCGATACGCGGATTGTGTCGCCGATGCCGGCCAGCAGCAACGGCGCAAGACCCGCCGTCGAAGCGACGACTCCCTTCATGCCCATGCCTGCCTCAGTCAAGCCGAGATGCAGGGCATAGTCGCAGCGCCGCGCCAGCTCCGTGTACACGTCGATCAGGTCTCGCACGCCTGAGACCTTCGCGCTCAGGATGATCTGGTTCCGCCGTAGACCGTAGCGCTCCGCAGCCGCAGCATTGTCGAGCGCAGAGACGACCATCGCCTCCATCATCACGTCCCGAGCCTCGCGCGGCTGAGGCAGTTGTGCGTTGTCGGACATCATGCGCGTCAGCAGCGCCTGATCGAGCGAGCCCCAGTTGACCCCGATGCGTACCGGCTTTTGGTGCTCCACCGCAACCTCAATCATGGTGCGGAAGTTGTCATCGTCCTTGCGCCCGATCGAGACATTGCCAGGATTGATTCTGTATTTCGCGAGTGCCCTGGCGCACTCTGGAAATTTGCGCAGCAACAGATGCCCGTTGTAGTGGAAGTCTCCGATGATGGGAGTTTTCCAGCCCTTTTGCGCGAGTGCTGCCACGATCGCCGGCACTGCCTGCGCCGCGTCGTCGTTGTTTACCGTGATGCGCACCATCTCCGACCCAGCCCGGGCCAGGGCAGCGATCTGCTGCACGGTACTTTCAATATCTGCGGTGTCGGTGTTGGTCATCGACTGCACAACGACCGGCGCAGCCGACCCAACGACTACCCCACCGATGTCGACGTTTGCAGCTTTTCTGCGTGTAATTTGAGGCATAGCGTTGCAGTCAGTTTACCATCGGCCCTGCGATACACTAAGCCTGCGTGGCCCGGTAGCTCAGTTGCATAGAGCAGCGCACTCCTAACGCGAAGGTCGCAGGTTGGACTCCTGCCCGGGCCACCAAAGGATTTGTCGCGCAGGCTCTTTCGTAAGGCTGTTGGAACTGCGCCTTGTTAGACCAGTGCCAATTCCAGCTTCTTGCCCGCCGCATCGACTGCGGTGAGGCGAAAGCTTCGCACCTGGCCTGCTGCCGGACGTGTCGCAGACGGGCTTGTTGCAGTTGGTTTTGGCGTACGTGAAACTTCTGTCTTCCACTTGCCTGCGAGTAGGCTGCCGAGCTGCGATAGATCCACCGGTGCGCCCGCCGACGCGCTGGCCACAACGGACTCTGCAACGGGCATGGCGCAGAGAACCAGAATGCCCTCGCCAAGCTCCACTCGGGCCATGTGCGAGGCGTCATCGATCTCTACGATGCGCCCCGAAACTATGTCTCCAACGACATGCTCCTCCAGGAACTCATCGAGGCCTGTCGGCACCAGTTGCTTGATCGATAGCTTGAGCTGCCGCTTCTCGCGATCAATGTCGAGCACCTGTGCCTTGACTATCTCGCCCACGCGCAGCAGGTCCGAGGGATGGTTTAGCCGCCGCTCCGCCGTGATCTCCGAGATGTGAACCATCCCCTCGACTCCAGGCGCCAGCTCCACGAAGGCACCGAACGGGGTCAGCCGCGTGACCGGTCCTTCGATTGCCGCACCAGGATGGATGGTTTTGACGAGCTCGACCCACGGATCGCCCAAGGCCTGCTTCAAGCCCAATCCCATCCGCTTGGCCTCGGTGTCGATCGACAGGATAACGACCTCCACCTGGTCGCCCACAGCGACGACATCGGAGGGCTTGCGCACCTTCTTGCCCCAGGCCATCTCCGAGATGTGGATCAGCCCCTCGATGCCCGGGGCCAACTCTACAAACGCGCCGAACTCCGCGTCGCGCGTCACCGTTCCCGTCACCTTATCGCCAAGGTGGAAGCGCTCGGCCACTGAGTCCCACGGGTGTGGCTGCAGTTGCTTCAGGCCTACTGCAATGCGCCGCTTGACGGGATCGCTGGCATCGATCTTCAAGACTCTGGCCTGGATAACGTCGCCCGCACGGACGACCTCGTTGGGATGGCCAACCCGATGCCAAGCCATGTCTGAGATATGCAGCAGCGCATCCGCGCCGTTCAGGTCCACGAACGCGCCGAAGTCCGTGAGCGAGCGTACCGTGCCTTCGACGGTTTGGCCTTCGGCAAGCTCCGAGAAGCGCTGGTCGGCCTGCGCCCGAGCCTCTTCTTCGAGCACCGAGCGGCGGTCCACGATAGCATCCGGCCGGCCCGACTCGCCGCCCTCGAGATCGAGTTGCGTGATGCGTACCCGTATCGGCTGGCCGACTAGCTTTTCCATCTCCGCCGCTTCGCGCGTGCCGCTGCGCGAGGAAGGCAGAAACGCGCGCATGCCGATATCGACCGTTAGCCCGCCTTTGACCACACCGGTGACGGTGCCGGGGATTGTGCCCTTGACCTCGAAGGCTTCTTCGAGCGAGGTGTAGTCTTTGACAACCAAACCACGTTGACGAGTCAGTTCATAGTAGCCGTCGAGGTCACGGCCCTTTACGCTTACGCGGACGATATCTCCTGGCTCTACGGCTTTTTCGTCGGCACGAAATGTGCTGAGAGGCAGGACGCCTTCCGTTTTGTAGCCAATGTCGAGGAAGACGGTCTCAGCCGAGACCGCGACCACCGTGGCGTCAATCTGTTTTGAGCCTCCGCTACGGTCGATGGCGCTGGCCCGGGAGGCGTCGTTTTCCCGCAGGAGTTGGGCAAAATCTTCGTTTTCTTCAGGTGAGAGAGGGGTATCCACATGCTGATTCTATAGAAGCGATCCAGTCCGGTGCACGGAGGGAAACTGCCCTTCTCCGTGCACCGGGATTTCTGGTCGGATTATTTGCCGTCGCTGAGCAGGACGAGCGAGCGGCCACCCACAACAATTTCAGCATCCAGTTGCGCCATGGCAAACGGATCGGTGATGTTGTCCGTCTTCATGACCACCTTCCATTTGCTGTTGGTCGGCGAGGCAGGCAGCTTGAACTCCACGCCATCGGGAGCCGCATTGATGAGGATCAGGAAGGAGTCGTCTTCAACCTTATTTCCCTCTTCATCTGCCGTATCGAGCGTCATGCCATTTAAGAACAAGGCCAGTGATTTATTCCATACAGCATTCCAGTTGCTGTCATCGAATTGTTCGCCGTTTGTGTTGTACCAGGCCACGTCGCCCATCGAACCGCGTACATCCCGGTCCTGGAAGAAATTGCGCCGATGTAGATTTGGATGACTTAGGCGCAGTTGAATCAGTTTTCCGGTGAAATCCATCAACCGTTTCCGCGGGGCATCCAAGTTCCAGTCATACCAGGTCAGCTCATTATCCTGGCAGAAAGCATTGTTGTTCCCGAGCTGCGAGCGTGCTACTTCATCGCCGCCTGCCAGCATGGGAACGCCTTGGCTCAACATCAGTGTGGCCAGGAAGTTCCGCGTCTGCCGTTCACGCAACTCGTTGATGGCCGCGTCGTCGGTTGGACCTTCCGCACCCATATTCCACGAATCATTATCGTTCGCGCCGTCTTTATTATTTTCGCCGTTGGCCTCGTTATGTTTGTCGTCATAACTGACGAGGTCGTCCAATGTGAAACCATCGTGCGCGGTAATAAAGTTGATACTCGCGTAGGGTTTGCGGCCATCGTGCTGATAGAGATCGGACGATCCTGTCAGACGATAGGCAAAGTCCGAGAGCTGTCCTTCATCGCCTTTCCAAAAGCGCCGTACGGTATCGCGATATTTGCCATTCCACTCCGCCCAAACGATAGGGAACTGACCGACTTGATAGCCGCCTTCTCCCACATCCCAAGGCTCCGCAATGAGCTTGATATCGGCCAGCACGGGGTCCTGGTTGATCGTATCGAAGAAGGCTGAGAGCTTCGAGACATCGTGCAGCTCACGCGCTAGCGTAGCTGCAAGATCGAAGCGGAAGCCATCGACGTGCATCTCGATGACCCAGTAGCGCAGGGAATCCATCAACATCTTCAGCACCTGCGGATGATGCACGTTGAGCGTGTTCCCGGTGCCGGTGTAGTCCATGTAGTGGCGGCAGTCACCATCGACCATGCGGTAGTACGTCGTGTTACAAGCGCCTTTGAAGGAGAGCGTCGGCCCTAACTGGTTGCCTTCGCAAGTATGGTTGTAAACCACGTCCAAAATGACTTCGAGTCCGGCGGCATGCAGATCCTTGACCATCTGCTTAAACTCCTGCACCTGGCCGCCGACATCGCCCGACGAGCTGTACCGTGCCATGGGTGCGAAGTAACCCAATGTGTTGTAGCCCCAGTAGTTCGAAAGTCCCTGGTCGACTAAGTGACCGTCATCAATAAAATGATGGACTGGAAGTAACTCCACTGCAGTTACACCAAGCCGCTTCAGATAATCGATGCTGGCTGGATGCGCAAGCCCCGCATAGGTTCCGCGTAGAGGCTCCGGAACCATCGGGTTGCGCTTCGAGTAACCTTTTACATGGACTTCATAGATGACTGAGTCGGCCAGGGAGGTGTCCGGTTTTGAATCTCCGGCCCAGTCAAACTGATGCGAGACAACCACCGACTTTGGCACACCTGCGGCCGAGTCCTGATCATCCTTCTGCAGGTCATCGCCTGAGGCAACATCGTAGGAAAAAATGGGTTGCTTCCAGTCCACGATGCCGCAGATAGCCTCTGCATAGGGATCGACTAACAGCTTATTTTTATTGAAACGATAGCCGTTGTTTGGATCCCACGGGCCGTCTACACGATAGCCATACCGCTGGCCGGCTTTTACCCCAAGAATGAGTCCATGATAGACGAATGCCGTGTGTTCTTTTAGCGGCACACACTCGGTCTGATTTCCGGCCTCATCAAAAAAACAGACCTCAACGGAGGTGGCGTGCTCGGAATAAAGAGCGAAGTTGGTCCCTTTTTGATTCAGTTTGGCGCCTAGCGGATAAGGGCGTCCAGGCAAAAGCTTGCGTGGCATGCTGGCTCACTTTCAGAAAAAAATCTTTCGCACGAATTTTAGGAAAAGCCGGAGTCCTCAAAGTAGATGCAATTCCATGTACCTGAGTTAGACGGGAACCCAGCATCTCTCATTAAACTCACACTGTATCTTTCATCCGGACAACGCACGATAGCGTGCAATCTGCTCAAGCGTGAGCGCCTGCACATCCGCCTGCGCCGCGTGCGCGCGATACCACTCCGTCAGCCAGTCTAGCGCCTTGGCCAGTCGCAGCCGCGGTGTCCAGCCAAGCTCGGTCAGCGCACGCGTTGCATCGAGCTTTAGGTAGGCCGCCTCATGCACGCTGGGATCGCCATCCAGAAACCACGACGCATCCGCGCCCCAGGTCCGGGCCAGGTGATCCGCGATCCATGCGACTGGACGCGCATCTTCCTCTGCCGGCCCGAAGTTATACGGCTTGGCAAATCGCGCTGCATCCGGGGAGAGCAGGCACTCTGCCAGCTTGAGATAGCCGTCGATAGGCTCGAGCACATGCTGCCACGGGCGGATCGCTTGCGGCCTGCGGATGGGCACAGGGTTGCCGGCCAGAAAGCCCCGCACCAGGTCCGGAATCAGGCGGTCGACTGCCCAGTCCCCGCCGCCGATCACGTTGCCTGCTCGCGCCGTGGCAATGGCTACCCTGTGGTCTGCGTAGCGCTCGAGTGGAAAATACGATTGACGAAATGCTGCCGTTACCAGCTCCGCGCAGGCCTTCGAGCTCGAGTAAGGATCGTACCCGCCCAGGCGATCGGTCTCTTTGAAAGCTTCGCCTGTTTCGGGATTTTCATAGACTTTGTCTGTCGTCACCGAGACCACTGCTCGCACCGAGGGCGTTCGCCTGACTGCGTCGAGCACCCGCGCTGTCCCCACCACATTCGTCTCGTAGGTCAGCAGCGGATCGGCATAGGAGAGCCGCACTAAGGGCTGCGCCGCCAGGTGAAACACGACCTCCGGAGCGAAGCTTGTCATGGCTGCATCGAGTGCCTTGCCGTCGCGAAGATCTCCGCGCACATCCTCGACCTTGGTGGCGATGCGCGCTTCGGTAAAGAGGTTTGGCGTGGTCTCTGGAGCGAGTGCAAATCCGCGCACTTCGGCGCCAAGTTGAGTCAGCCAAAGCGCCAGCCAGCCGCCCTTGAAGCCGGTATGCCCGGTGACGAAGACGCGTTTGCCTTGCCAGGAAAAGCTTGCCCTTACCACGTCTTCCATGGAGCTTTTCCCTTCGCCCAAAGATCTTCCAGGTGCTGCTTGTCGCGGAGCGTGTCCATCGCCTGCCAGAAGCCGCGATGAAAGAAGGCATGTACTTCGCCTGCGCTTACCAACGCCTCGATCGGCTCGCGCTCGAACATCTGGCGGTCGTCCGCGACTGCGTCGATCGCCGAAGGATTGAGTACAAAAAAACCTCCATTGATCCAGCCCCCTTCGTCCGCGGGCTTCTCCTGGAAGGAGTAGATCTGCGTGTCTTTTAGCCCCAGCGCGCCAAACCGTGCGACCGGCTGCACGCTGGTCAAGGTGACGGCCTTGTTGTGGGCTTTGTGAAAGGCGATTAACGCCGTGATATCTACGTCTGCCACGCCATCGCCGTACGTCAGACAGAACGGCTCGCCGGGATCGAGGTACCGCTTCACCCGCCGCAGACGTCCACCCGTCCCGGAGTCGTCGCCGGTATCGACCAGCGTCACCTTCCACGGCTCGGCCACCGAGTTATGCACCATCATGGCATTGGTCTGCATGTCGAACGTCACGTCCGACATGTGCAGAAAGTAGTTCGCGAAGAACTCCTTGATGACATAGCCTTTGTACCCGCAGCAGATGATGAAGTCGGTAATCCCGTGCTGCGAATAGATCTTGAGGATGTGCCACAGGATGGGCTTACCGCCAATCTCGACCATCGGTTTGGGCCGAAGGGAGGTTTCTTCCGAGAGGCGCGTACCCAGGCCTCCGGCTAAAATCACAGCTTTCATGCAGTCAATCCTTACGCTTGAGCAGCGTCCTGTTCATCATACCCATGTGCATGCATGAGCCAGCGCTTTGAATGTATCCTTAATGCACCATGACGGAAAAAGCGGTTGAGCTGCGCCAACAGATTCTTGAACTGACCCGGCAGTACCATGCCGAAGCCTTTGCGCCCCAAGCGTTTGTCCCCGGCACCTCTGGCGTCAAGGTTAGTGGTAAGGTAATCGACGCGGAAGATATCTGCGCTGTAGTCGAGTCAGGCCTGGACGCCTGGTTTACCACCGGCCGCTGGGCGAAGGAGTTCGAGCGCAAACTGGCCCGCTTTGTCGGCGTCCGCTCCGCTTCGCTGGTCAACTCCGGCTCGTCGGCTAATTTGGTTGCGCTTTCCGCGCTTTGCTCGCCCAAGCTTGGTGACCGCCAACTAAAGCCCGGTGATGAGGTGATTACGGTCGCTGCGGGCTTCCCGACGACGGTGAACCCGATCATACAGAACCGCCTTGTGCCGGTCTTTCTTGACGTCACGATCCCCGGTTTTGAGATTGACGTGACGCTGCTTGAGCAGGCTTACAGCCCCAAGGTCAAGGCCGTCATGATCGCGCACACACTCGGCAACGTCTTCGATCTCGACGCGGTGACCGCCTTCTGCAAAAAGTACAATTTGTGGCTGGTCGAAGACTGCTGCGATGCGCTGGGTTCCACCTGGAAGGGCCAGCATGTCGGCACCTTCGGCGACATTGCCACGGTCAGCTTTTACCCCGCGCACCATATCACGATGGGCGAGGGCGGTGCCGTGCTGACCGACAAGCCGGCGCTGCAGGTGCTGATCGACAGCTGGCGCGACTGGGGCCGCGACTGTTGGTGCGAGCCTGGAGTCGACAACACCTGCGGCAAGCGCTTCGACTGGCAGCTGGGCACGTTGCCCTGCGGATACGACCATAAGTACACCTACTCGCACATTGGTTATAACCTGAAAGCCACGGACATGCAGGCGGCCCTTGGCGTCTCGCAGATCGCTAAGCTGCCGCGCTTCATTGCGCGCCGCAAAGAGAACTTTGCCTATCTGAAGGCCGCGCTCCAGCCGCTGACGGATGTCCTGATGCTGCCCGAGGCGAATGAAGGCGCGGACCCCAGTTGGTTCGGTTTTCCCATCGCCGTGCATGAGGATGCGCCGTTTACCCGCGACGAGCTTACCCGCCACTTCGACGCGGCGAAGATCGGTACACGCCTTATGTTTGCCGGCAACCTGCTCCGCCAGCCTGCGTACCAAGGGATCGAGTGCCGCGTGATCGGCGACATGAAGAATACGGACTTTGTCATGAACCAGGTTTTTTGGCTGGGGGTCTTTCCCGGACTTACGGAGCCTATGCTCGACTATATTGCGGACACTGCCAAGGCTTTCGTTACTGAAAGAAAGGCGAGTCCGATGAAGGTTCTCGTTTAGGTGTCAATCTGCAAGATCAATCCAGCAGCCCATCTTTCAGTCGCAAGGCGCGGTCACATTGCCCGGCGAAGTGCAGATTGTGCGTCACGAGCACGCTGGTCAGACGATGCGCCGCATGCAACCGCTGAATCAACCCGAAGACCGCCTCCGCTGTTCGTCCATCAAGATTTCCGGTAGGTTCATCCGCCAGTAGCACCTTCGGCTCGGTCACCAGTGCTCGGGCTAGCGAGACCCTCTGCTGCTCGCCACCGCTCAACTCGCCGGACCGATGCTCGGCACGATCGGCCAGGCCTACCTCTGCTAGCCACTGCCTGGCTCTGCTCAGCGCCGCGGCCTTCGCCATGCTGCGCGCAAGCAGGGGCATGGCTACATTCTCGATTGCCGTAAACTCCGGCATCAAGGAATGGAACTGCCACACGTATCCGATCTCGCGATTGCGAAAGTTTGCTGCCTGCGCCTGGCTCAAGCCACTGAGAAGCTGTTTGCCGACCCAAACCTCTCCCGCGGATGGCCGGTCGAAGGCTGCGAGCAGATGGAGCAGGGAGCTTTTGCCTGTGCCGCTCTCGCCTACAATCGCCACAAGCTCTCCCGGTGCGATGGTAAAGGTCAGGCCGCGAAACAGCTCCAAGTCGCCATGGCCAAGACCTCGGCCTGCATAGCTTTTGCGAAGATCTTCGGTACGAATGGCTGGTAAGTCAGCCGTTTTCATTGGTGAGGACGATCGCCTGTCTCGAGACGAGCAACCCGGTCGCGCAGAGCGTTGTAGTCGGCTATGGTGCCAATCGCTGAAAGCAGTTGATCAAAGCGTGCATCGATATGCTTGTCCATTTGCTCGAAGCGTTTGTCCATCTGCTCGAAGCGTTTGTCCATTTGCTCGAAGTGCTTGTCCACGTGCTCGAAGCGCTTGTCTGTTCGGCGCTCAAGATCGCCGATTGTACCTAAAACTTCGGCGAAGCGCTTGTCTGTTCGGCGCTCAAGATCACCGATTATCCCCAAAATTTCAGCATGGCGCTTGTCTGTGCGCCGATCTACGTCGTCGATCTTGGCGAGCGCGACGACGTGCCGCTTTTCCGCACGGCCATCGACCTCGTCCACCTTCTTTTCCAGTGCTTCAACGCGTACGGAGATCGCGCGCAGTTCAGGAGCCAGAAAATCCTGCATCAGCTTGCGGCCGTCTTCGATCACGCTCATCAAAGATTCTCCCTAAGACATCATAGCGCGCCCTCTCGCCTCTACTCATAGCGTAACGCCTCCGCCGGAAGTACTCGCGCCGCGCTCACGCTCGGATAGATGGTAGCCACCGCCGAAACGCCCAGCGACACCGCCGCCACGACCAGCGCGTCCGTCAGACGTGGTGCAAAGGGCAGGAAATCGAGGGAATAGACCGCAGCATCCAAGGGGATAAAGCGATAGTGTCCTCCCGCCCAACTGACCCCGTAGCCCACCAGCAGACCGATCACCGTACCTGTGATGGAGATCATGAGTCCCTGCAGCAGAAAGACGCGCTGCACCTGCGCGGCGGTCACTCCGAAGCTCATCATGACCGCGATGTCTTTGGTCTTCTCCATCACCATCATGGTCAGCGCGATCAGGATATTCAGCGCGGCCACACAGACGATCAACGCCAGCACGATGAAGGTCACCACCTGTTCTAGCCGCAGCGCACGAAACAACTCGCGGTTCTGTTCCATCCAACTCGTCGCCTGAAAGCCCGGACCAGCCGCATGCTCGATCTCCTTCGCGATCTGGTCGGCACGGTTCAGGTCGTCTACCTTAAAGCTGATAATCGAGATCACGTCCGGCTCGGCAAACAGACGCTGTGCATCCTCCAGCCGAATGAGGGCGTACGAAGAATCGTACTGGTAGAAGCCGGAGGTGAAGATGCCCACCAGCTGAAACTTCTGGTAGCGCGGAACGATGCCGAGCGGGGTCAACTCACCTTGCGGACTGGTCACCAAGATGGAATTGCCGATCTCGGCTCCCAGTGTATCGGCCAGATCCTTCCCAAGAACGATGGGCGGAGCGCTCGCAGCAGCCTCACCGGAAATGGCGTTGAGTGGCTCACTTGATCCTACCTTGACCTCCTGCAAAAGATCCGACACACGCCGCTCCTCTGCCGGAACGATTCCCTTGATCAAGCCGCCACCGGACCGCGCTCCACGGCTGATCAGCACTTGTCCGTACAATCCCGGCGCCGCTGCCCGCACATGCGGCAATCCGCTAAGCCGTGCCACCAGCGGCCGCCAGTCCCGCATTCCGTCCGCCGCGGTACGCATCAGGTCCACGTGCGCGGTAGAGCCGAGCAGGCGCTCCTGCAGATCGCGCCGCATTCCATTGGTGATGGCCAGCGCAATGATCAGCGATGCCACGCCGGCCGCTACACCCACCACGCTGATGGCCGTAATTACGCCGATGACTGCCTGCCGGCGCTTGGCGCGCAGATACCGTGCGGCGATGAAGAACTCGAACCTCATCCTTTTTTGAGTCTACGCAACGGCCGGACGAGTGCGGCGAAGAGTGGAATCTTCAGGCCAGGATTTCCCGTCTATTCGCTTGCACAAAAGGGTGCAAGTGTTCGCGGCTGCTCTGCCGGGGTTAGGATTTCAACATGAACCTTCGTCTTCGTTTGATTGCTGCCGTCATTGCCTGGCCGCTCGCGTGCGGGGCTCTCCGCGCCCAGGCGACGCCGAAACCTCCCGCGCCTGTTACTCCGGATGAGGCCGGTCCGCAGGTCGACACCGGCGGTGTGATCATCAAGAAGAAGAAGGAAGGCGAGGATGCGCCTCCGCCTGCTGCGCCTGAACGTGAAAAAATCAAAAACCCGAACGGCGAGACCTACTCGCTGCGGGTCGATGTTCCTATCGTTTCGCTCGACGTCAACGTCATCCTGGACAAGACACATCAGTTCATTCCTGGGCTGCGGCCGGCCAACTTCCTAGTGCTTGAAGATGGCGTCGAGCAGCAGGTCCAGTCGGTCCGCATGACGCAGAAACCGATTACCGCGGTGATGCTGCTCGAGTTTGCTTCCACTTCCTGGAGTTACATCCGCGACATGCAGAATGCTTCGGTAGGGTTCTATCGCTCGCTGCGTCCGGACGACTATGTGGCGGTCATTACCTATGACCTGCGCACGCACATTCTTGCCGACTTCACCAATAATAAGGAGACGATCGCGCAGTCTTTGCAGTCGCTCCGGATTCCAGGATTTTCCGATACGGACATGTTCGACGCGCTCTATGAAACGCTGGACCGGACCAGCCGGATCGAAGGCCGCAAGTACATTCTCTTGATCGGAAGCGGACGCGATACATTTTCGAAGCTGACGCTCGACAAGATGCTGAAGAAGATTGAGAGCACGCCGAACGTTACCATCTTCAGCATCGGCACGGGAGGCTTTGCCAACGAGATGGCCGATGCTCGCGGCCGCGCCGGCGTTGGCATGATGAACAATCTGCAGGCGCAAAACCAGCTGCAGACCTTCGCTCGCATGACCGGTGGCCTGTACTTCAACCCGCTCTTTCAAGGCGCGTTGCCAGACATCTTCAACCAGATCAACGACTCGATCCGCAATGAGTATGTGCTGACGTATCGTCCGACCAACGCGAAGAACGATGGCAGTTATCGTAAGGTGCAGGTGCTGCTGGTGGATAACGAAGGCAAGCCGCTGAAGATGCAGGATGAGAAGCAAAAACCGCTGAAGTATTCGGTCATCGCGAGAGATGGATATACGGCGAAGCGTCCCGTTGAGTAGCGTACGGATGCGTTGACCCCGGAAGGCTGAATCGGTACACTCTGGTAGGGCCAAGCCGGCGAGCTTCTATCGCGGCGCCCCCTGCACAACCAAGTTGCCCCCTCGTTCAATGGTAGGACCGACGACTCTGAATCGTTCAATCGGGGTTCGAATCCCTGGGGGGCAACCAATTGCTACTGTATCCAGTGGATAGATGGTTCCATGCAGCAAAGCTCTACGACCGGAGCGCGGATGGCAATGTCACGCCACACCTAACCTTCCTTGCAGAGGCTCACCCGGGCACACCCAAGCAGACGCTTTCGATGCGCATGGCCTGCCGGCGTCAGGGGACGAACTTATAGCCGGCACCGTGGAGTGTGAGGAAGTGCCTGGGGCTTGCTGGATCCGGTTCCAGCTTCTGGCGCAGCTTCAGGATCTGGTTATCAACCGTGCGTGTCGTTGGATAGGAATGAAGACCCCAGACCTGATTGAGCAGCACCTCACGGCTCAAGACGCGATCTACATTTTCCGTGAAGAACTTCAGCAGTTTGAACTCATGCGCCGTCAGGATCACGGGCTGCCCTTTGCAACGCACACCCATGCTGTTGAAGTCCACGTCGCAGTTTCCAAAGCGATAGACCACTGAGGTGACCAGCTTGCGCTGTCTTCGGATCGCTGCCTGCACGCGTGCCAGCAGCTCCCGAGGGCTGAACGGTTTGGTCACATAATCATCTGCGCCTATCTCTAACAGGAGGACCTTATCTGCGACCTCAGCGACCGCGCTTAAAACAATCACGGGCGTCTCGCTCGATTGTGTTTTGAAGCGTTGACAAAGCTCACGTCCAGAGATGCGCGGAAGGATGAGATCCAGGACGACGGCTAGAGGGCGATGCGTGCGGAAGTTCTCTAGCGCCGTTTGTCCATCGCCGGCAACTACCACGGTGTAGCGCTCCTCAGAAAAGATTCTGCGCAGCACCTTTTGTAGGCGCGGATCATCCTCGACGACAAGGATGGTTCCCAGATCTGCAGTTACAGGTTCGGCGTTGTCCACGTCAGGCTCCCCGAATATTCTGGCATGAGTGCACCCATCCCTGTCTTCTGAAATTTCGTATCCATCTTAGAGTTCGTCGAGGAATAGCCGTAGAGTATTCTGCAATCTCATAAGATTGCTTCGGCTGTAGACGTGTCGACCAACACGCGAGAGAGTGAGTGATGGTACGTCCATTCGTACGATGGCCTTTGCAAGGTGTTAGAACTCCGCATCGATCTTCCGCAGGCGAGCCGGGAGCGTCCGCATCGATCAGTGGCTTTGCCACGTGGACCATGCTGCTTCTGACGTTGGGCCTGGTCGTTATCGGGATCACGGTGGCCAGTCTTTCCATTCTGCGGGCCAGGCTGCATCAGCAGGTAGAGCGTGATTTCGGCTCCGACCTGCAACGTTCCATCCAGACCTTTGCTTCGCTTCGGCAGCAGCGCAGGCTCATCCTGCAGCGTGAGAACGCCCTGTTGGCCGACCTGCCAAGCTTGAAGGCGCTGATGACCACACGCGACCAGCGCACCATTGTCGACGGCGGAGAAAGATTCTGGAAGATCAGCGGCAACGACCTGTTTGCGTTGGCGACGCCGAACGGGGAAATTGTCGCAGCGTACACGGTCGGCCAGCCGGCGGACCGGCAGTTAGCGAGCGATCTTACAAGCGTTTTGGGAAAAGAAGATCAGCAATATCTGATGAGTTCCGGACGCGTCTTCGCCTTTGCCGTGCAACCGCTCCGCTTTGGAGAGGATGCCACTGGAACACTGCTGGGCTACGCGGTCAGCGGCCAGGAGATCAATCGTGAAATGCTTTTAGAGGTGAGCCGGCCGGCTTCGGCAGAGGCGCTCTTCGTGTCAGGACACCGGGTGCTTGTCTCGACGTTATCCAGCACACAGGTCGATGCAGAGTACGCGCAACAGGAGAGCGCACCCCACGGCAAGACGCATCTGCTGGTCTTGAATCGCACGCGCTATCTGGCCACCTCCGTCGAACCCTTTGGCGGTGCGCTGGTCCCGGTACGGCTGGTCCTGCTGAAGTCTCTTACGGAGTCAGACCAGGATATTCACGATATCGATCGGCAGGTAGCAGCCATTGGTTTGTTGGCCTTTCTTGTGGGCTCGACCGCGATGTTATTTTTGGCCAAAGGTGTCACGGGGCCGCTCGAAGCATTGACTCGCAGCGTGCGTGCCTTTGGTCGCGGCGATGCCTCCGTCGCTTTGCCTACGGGCGGTACGCGCGAGGTCCGGCAACTGAGCGCAGACTTTGCAGCGATGCGGGAACGCATTACGCAGACCAGCCGCGCGCTGCTCGAGGCGGAGCGACTGGCAACCATCGGCCGAATGGCAAGCTCCGTCTCGCACGATCTGCGGCATTATCTGGCGGCGGTGTACGCGAATGCGGAGTTCCTGGCGAACTCCGCTTTGACCCCAGCCGACCGCGAAGAGCTGTTGTCGGACATCTCGATCGCGGTCAACGGCACGACCGAGCTGATCGACTCTCTGTTGATCTTTAGCCGCAGCGGGTATGGTGTGCAGCGTATGCCGCAGCGGCTGGCGGATCTTGCGGCGCAGGCCGTGACGCTGGTGCGAGCGCATCCGGACGCCGAGGGGGTAGCCATTCGCACGGAGCTTTCAGAGGCCGGTGAAGCGGTGGCGTTGGTCGACGCAAAGCAGATTGAGCGCGCCCTGTTTAATCTGCTGCTGAATGCATGTCAGGCAGCGCGGTCCTCGCATGCTTCGCCGTCGGTGCTCATGCAGGCAGAAGCCTCTGCGAATCTTCTTTCCGTGGCGGTCATCGATAATGGATCGGGTGTACCCTTAGGGGTTCGTCACAGCTTGTTTGAACCGTTTGTGAGTGAAGGCAAGCAAAAGGGAACCGGACTCGGTCTAACGTTGAGCCAGAGCATCGCCAAGGAGCATGGTGGGTCCGTGCGCCTGATGGAAAGTGCTCCTGGGAAAACCTCTTTCATCATCACGTTCTTGCGTACGGTCCCATAAGGAGTTTGGCATGCCTCCCCGTTTTTCCTCGCTTTGGCAAACAGTGTGCGCCCTGCTACGACAAACCAGGCAGGCGAAGCGCCTGGCCATGGGATTTCTCTTCCTGTTTGCCGGGCAGACGTCTTTGCTCTCGGCTCAGCAGCCCGCGGCAAGTGCTCCGTCTGCGCAGCGTCTGGATCAACTGGGCGCGGCGATCGCGCAGGCGCAGGCCCAGGTGGACGCCTCGCAGCGGCAGTTGGAGGAACTGAAGCAGCAGTTGGCTTTGCTTCGGCAGCAGACGGTAGACCACGGCGCAGAGGCAGCGGGAGCTGTGCAGAGTGCGAGTGGGGCCTCTGTCGCACAAGCCGAAAAACCAGAACAGCAGCCAGAACAGCAAGCGGAGCAGCAGGCTGTACAGGAGAGCGAGATTGCCACGCTGGACCAGGAAAAAGTGGAGAGCGATTCCAAATACCCCGTGAAGCTTTCCGGCCTGATTTTGTTCAACGCCTTCACAAATAGTGCGGGCACGGACCAGCCGGCGATTCCTACGGTTACGCTGGGCGGGCAGGGAAGCACGGGAGCCTCCGTGCGGCAGACTCTGCTGGGGATCGACGCACGCGGTCCACGCCTGTTTGGAGCAACCAGCCAGGCGAATGTCCGCGTGGATTTTTTTGGGACGACCGCCCAGGGCAGCTACAACGACACAGGGGGTTTACTCCGGCTGCGTACGGCCCAGGCCAGCCTTACCTGGCAGCACGCCGAGGCCTTCCTCAATCTCGAACGGCCGCTGATTAGCCCGTTTACGCCAACCTCCCTTACCGCAGTCGCGGAGCCGGCCCTGGCCTGGTCCGGCAATCTGTGGGTCTGGGTGCCCCAGGCCGGGGCGCGCTTTACGGAAGACGTGGCTGGCTCTGGCCTGCGTGCCCGGGTGGAAGCGGCTTTGGTCGATGTTCCAGACCCACCGACTGCTGCGTACGCAGGCGTGACGAGCCTGGCGGAGGCCAGCCGCCGGCCAGGTAGTGAGCTTCGACTTTCGCTGCTCGGCCAGGACGACGATCACGGCGCGCAGATCGGCGTCGGCGGCTATTTCTCGCCGCATCGTCTTTCGTCTGGGGCTGCCTTCAATGCGTGGGCAGGTACAACCGACTACCGGCTTCCGCTGGGAAGATACGTGGAGCTGAGTGGAAGCGCCTACCGCGGACAGGCCCTGGGCGGCCTGGGCGGTGGCGGCTACCAGGACTATGCGGCACGGCTTGCCGGGTCCAGCCTGCAGTTCCGCGCACTAGAAAATGTTGGAGGCTGGTCGCAGGTGAAGTATCGCGCGACACAGAAGCTTGAGTTCAACACCGCTTTCGGCCTCGATAATGTCTTTGCTGGACAGTTGCGGCCCTTTGCCGTTGTCAATGGGTCGGTCTACCAGAACATCGCGCGTAATCAAACGGTCTTCTCGAATGTGATCTTCAGCCCCCGCGCCTACCTCCTGTTTTCCTTCGAGTATCGGCATCTGCTGACCGCGCCCGTGATCGGCACTCCGTGGGTGGCGGATGTCTTTGGTCTCGCCGCGGGGTATCGTTTCTAATGCCTTTGCGTCCCTCCAACCTCCGTATACGTGTCCTGTTACTAGCGATGGCCTTGGGGTCAGCCTTGACAGCGGGCGCTCAGGTGCCTGCTACGGTGCCTGCGGAGAATGCAATGATGTTGGTCAAGGCACATCTTGATCTGCCGGCGGCTGGGCAGCGCCGTACGGCAAAGCTGCCGCCCGCCGTACTTTGGCTGCAACCTTTGAGCAGCAAGCCGGTCTTCTGGCCGGCAACCGGTCAACACTCCTACCAGCTCGTGCAGAAGAACAAGATGTTCTTGCCTCATCTGCTCGTGATTCCGGCTGGAAGTCTGGTCTCTTTTCCTAACCAGGATCCGTACTTTCATAACGTCTTTTCCCTCTTTGAAGGCAAGCGCTTCGATTTGGGCTTGTACGAGGCGGGCAGCACGCGAGAGGTACGGTTTGCGAACCCTGGTATTTCCTATATCTTTTGTAACATTCATCCGACGATGAGCGCGGTGGTGATCGCGCTGACAACCCCCTGGTTTGCCGTCACCGACAGCGCGGGCGCATTTTCCTTGCAAGCACCTGAGGGAAGCTACACGCTGCATGTCTGGGTAGAAGGCGCGCCGCAAAGCGAACTCGACCATCTGACTCGAGCCGTGCACATCGATGCAACGCACACCGATTTAGGGGGAATTTCTGCGCCGGCAAATCTTGGCCTGGCGCACACCAACAAGTTTGGCCAGCCATACACGAATCCCGCCGTTACTTACTAGAAGTGGCACGGACACCAACCAGGGCAGGAACATGCAACGGCAAGGGCCAATACGGAGATTCTGGCTGCACCAGAATGACGAGCGTCGCTCCCCTTCGCGTAAACAGGTCCAAGTCTTAGTCCAGCGCTCCAACCTCATCTTCGATGGGACTTCCGGAACGGCGCAGCTGCTCAATGTCTCGAAGAGGAGGCGCTCCAAAGAAGCGTCCATACTCGCGGCTGAACTGCGAGGGGCTCTTGTATCCGACGCGCCGTCCAGTAGGCCCGGGTGCTCGCTCAGAAGAAGCCGAGAGTAGATCTCCCAGCGGATCAGCGATGCGAGGACCTCGTCATTGAGCAGCAACTTCGGAGAAGGCGAGCGGCTCCAGCAAAGAGAAGACGATGCCGGTGTTGGCCGGCAAGGCGGCGTGCTGGTCTGTGCGAAGCCAGACAACGGTGCTGACGCCGGCTCCGATACCTGCGCCCACAAGTGCGCCGACTGGGCCGGCGACGACAGCTCCTACCACCGCTGCCGAGCCGGTGGCGAGCGCAAAAGCGCCTTTCTGTACGGCACTCGAATCGCGGGAGTGAATGGTTCCTTCGCCGTCCACCTTCGAGGAGTGCGTGAGGTCGGTGTCGATGACCTGGGCGACGAGCTTCATGCGGGTGCCGTCGGGAAGCGTGACGGTTTGGGGTTGAAGGTGGATGGCGGCCGATCCGGAGATGCGCTTGCCGCCGTGGACCTCGGTGACGCGCCCGGAGATGAGGGAGCCGGCCGGCAGCAGGACACGGCCCTCACGGAGAACGGGCTCGGTGAGCGATGCGGTAAAGGAGGTGCCCTCGGGGGTGGTGTCGGTGGAGACGCTTTGGTCGATGCGGGTCTTCAGAAAAGTTCCGGTAGGAAGCTGGTTGGCGGGGCCTTCGACGCGGGTGACGATGTTGGCGTCGGGATCGAAGGCCGCGCTCGAAGAAGGGATGGGCGTCGCGATGACGGTGACGGCGGTGGGCGAGTAGGGAACGGGAGGGTAGTCGCTATTGTTGAACCGGCTGGCCGGAACACGCGGCTGCAGGACAGGCGCGGTTTGCGGCTGGTAGGAGCTCTGGCCCGCAGCCTGTACCGCAGCCTGATTCATCGTCTGGGACGAGGCGGCTTCCTGGGTCGTAAAGGGCTGATCGGGCACGGTCTCGGGATGGCTGATGCCCGTGGCCTGGGCAAGCGCGGAGGCGGCGGGAACGAGCAAAAGCAGCGAGGCGAGGCGGCGGTGTTGTTTCATGGCACTCCCAGTCCGGCGGCGGTGGCGCGCGAGACATATGACCTTACCAGCGTAGCGGATAGGGCGGTCGACGGAGTGGGAATCGGACAGGAGGAACCGCTGGAGCTAACGTTTGCGGCTGCGGCAACGTGCTTTGTTAGAATCCGCTTCAGTGAGCAAAGGCAAAGTGGAGCTGGTGGAGACGATTGCGGGGGCCAACCCTGGGGCGGCGGCGGTGGCGGTGGATCGCCGGCCGAAGCTGAACGATCGTCTGCGCCATCGCATCACGGCGAGCTCCGACCCTTCTTCGACGCAAAGGACTGATATGACCGACATTGTTTCAATTACGGCGCGGGAGATTTTAGACTCGCGAGGCAATCCCACGGTGGAAGCGGATGTGCTGCTCTCAGGCGGAGCGATGGGGCGGGCGGCGGTGCCGTCGGGTGCCTCCACGGGTGAGCACGAGGCGGTGGAGCTGCGGGATGGCGACATGGAGCACTACCTGGGCAAGGGCGTGCTGAGCGCGGTGGATAACGTCGAGTCAATCCTTTCGCCGGAGCTGGTGGGCATGGATGCGACCAACCAGCGGTTGCTCGATGCGACGATGATTGCGATCGACGGGACGGAGAACAAGAGCCGGCTGGGGGCGAATGCAATCCTGGCGGTCTCGATGGCGGCGTGCCGGGCGAGCGCGCTGGCGCTGAAGATGCCGCTTTACCGGTATCTGGGCGGGGTGAATGCGTGTCTCTTGCCGACGCCAATGATGAACATTTTGAATGGCGGCTCGCATGCGGATTCGAACGTGGACTTCCAGGAGTTCATGATTATGCCGGTAGGCGCGGAGACGTTTTCAGACGGGCTGCGACAGGGCGTCGAGGTGTTTCAGACGCTGAAGGGCGTGCTGAAGAAGCGGGGCTACAACACAGCGGTGGGCGATGAGGGCGGGTTTGCGCCGAGTCTGAAATCGAACGCGGAGGCGATCGAGGTGATCCTCGAGGCGATCGAGAAGCTGGGGCTGAAGCCGGGCGAAGATATTGCGCTGGCGCTCGATCCGGCGAGCTCGGAGTTCTTCAACAAAGATACGGGCAAGTACACGTTCAAGAAGTCGGACAAGCGGGAGCTCGATTCGCAGCAGATGGCGGACTACTGGATCGACTGGACGCGGCAGTACCCGATCGTGTCGATCGAGGATGGGCTGGCGGAGGATGACTGGGACGGCTGGAAGTATCTGACCGAGCAGATCGGCGAAAAAATCCAGTTGGTGGGCGACGACCTGTTTGTGACCAACACGGCGCGTCTGCAGCGGGGCATTGAGGAGAAGTGCGGGAACTCGATTCTGATCAAGGTGAACCAGATTGGGACGATCTCGGAGACGCTCGAGGCGATTGAGTTAGGACGGCGGTTCGGGTTTACGTCGATCATCTCGCACCGGTCGGGCGAGACTGAGGATACGTTTATCGCGGACCTCGCGGTGGGGACGGGCGCGGGGCAGATCAAGACCGGGTCGGCGAGCCGGACGGACCGGATTGCGAAGTACAACCAGTTGCTGCGGATTGAGGAGCAGTTGGGGCAGTCGGCGGAGTTTTTGGGGGTGGAGAGTATTAATTACGGCGGGTAGGTTAGCATTAATCAGATACCGCCTTCGTGTAATCGCCTGCTCTCTCCATTTGTGAAATATTCCCTTCAGGTAAACCGGCGCAGCCGACTATCTGGAGGGAGATCGGGTGAAGTATCAGTTAGTGTTGGGACTTGCTGCGATTTTCCTTGCTGGTTGTCAGAAGGATGTCTCAGGCACCTATCTATCCAACGACGTAAGCTCGTTAGATGCTTTACAGATTGTTCGTACACCAGACAACCGTCTCAGCGGACAGATTGCTCATTTATCCATAGGACCCGATGGAAAAATTGCCGAAGTCTCCACTCCGATCACGGGCGCAGTGAACGGAGAAAACATCACCATCTCAGTAAGCCGTGCGTTCGGGCTGGATGTTACTACCTTAACGGGAACGCTAGTTGAGGATCGCCTGACTATTGTTGGATTACAGACGGCGCCCTCCACTTTGACACGAACCTCTCAGAGCGTCTACCAACGGGAAATTCAAGCTTTGGTTTTGCGCTCTCAAAACATCGTCGCAGCTAAGACTGCTGTTGAGAACCGGGAGAGAACAGCCGGGGAACAACGCCATCTAACATCGCAAATAGACGGTCTTTTAGCAAAGATGAGCAAATTCGAAACAGCCGTCGACCTGCATTTGGGTAAGCTTGCCGGCGCTGAAGAACGGCATCGGTCGTTAACCTCTAGGATAAATTGGTACGTCGAACAGCAACGTCGCTCAGCGTCGAGTCCGTTGATGGCAGTTCACCGCAGTCAACTCAGCGCGGATGCTGAGCAAGCCGAGATAGACAATGACCAACTGCATTTACAGGAGCAATCTCTCGAACAGAATTACCAGCAGGCTGTGAAGTCACTCGGCGATGAGGCTAAAAATCTACAAACGTCGTGCTCCATAACCAGTCACACTGACCTTTCCCCGGAACAGATCGAAACTCACAGAAGATTTTGCGACCGCCTGACCGATGCCGTTGACACGTTCCAAGAGAAAGCGAACACAATGGCTGCGGGTCTCGTGCACTTAGAGCAGGTTTACCAGCAGGAACAAAAAACTCAGAGCGGCTTACTTGAGGTCTCAGGGAGGCTTCGATAGAGCAGGTGTAGCATCGGTGAACAGCTGCGGCGAGACTGATCTGCCAGACCGATTTTATTTGAGTTAATCTTGGATCATGGCGAAGCCGATTGTTTTGACGATTCTGGATGGGTGGGGGTACCGGGCGGAGACGCAGGGGAACGCGATTGCGCAGGCGCGGAAGCCGGTGTATGACGGATTACTGCGCACGTATCCAAACACGTTGCTACGGGCGAGTGAGCACTTTGTGGGGCTGCCGGATGGGCAGATGGGGAACTCCGAGGTGGGGCACCTGAACCTGGGGGCCGGGCGCATCGTGCGGATGGATATGACGCGCATCGATACGGCGATTGCCGATGGGAGCTTGTTTCAGGACCCGACGTTGCTGTATGCGATGGACCAGGCGCGTCGCGACGGACGGGCGCTGCACCTGATCGGGCTGGTGTCTGATGGCGGGGTGCACTCGCACCAGAGGCACCTGTATGCGTTGCTGCGGATGGCCAGGCAGCAAGGGGTGGAGCGGGTGTATGTGCATGCGTTTCTGGATGGGCGCGACACGATGCCGTCGAGCGGGCTGGGGTACCTTGAGGAACTCGAGCGGCAATTTCGGGAGATCGGCGTGGGGCGGCTGGCTTCGGTTTCGGGGCGGTACTTTGCGATGGATCGCGATATGCGCTGGGAGAAGTCGAAGCAGGCGTTTGACGCCATGGTCACGGGGCAGGCGGAGGGCGGTTCGTACGTCGACGCGCTGGGGCGGGTGCGCGAGCTTTACTCAAATGGGGTGACGGATGAGTTTGCGCCGCCATTCACGGTGGTCGATGCGACCGGGGCGCCGATAGGATTGATCCGGGATGAAGATGCGGTGGTGTGCTTCAACTATCGCGCAGACCGGGTGCGGCAGATTACGCGGGTGTTGACGCGGGCGTCGGGCTTAGGCGGAGACACCGGTGGGCGGGAGTTGGCCAAGGCAGCGGAGCTGGACGAGGCAATTCCACCGCAGACGCTTCCGGCACGGATCCACTACGTGTGCATGACGCAGTATGACAAGGCGTACAAGCTGCCGATCGTGATCCCGGCGGAGTCGATGGACAATCTGCTCGCCAACGTGATGGCGGTGGCGAACCTGCGCAACCTGCGGGTGGCGGAGACGGAGAAGTATGCGCATGTGACGTACTTCTTCAACGGCGGGATCGAGAAGCCGTTTGGCGGCGAGGACCGGGAGCTGGTCGCGTCCAAAAAGGTGGCAACGTATGATTTGGCACCGGAGATGTCGGCGGCGGGGATTGCGGATACGGTGATCAAGGCGGTCAACGATACGGCGTTCGATGTGATCATCGTCAACTTTGCGAATGCGGATATGGTGGGGCACTCGGGGAGAATGGAGCCGACGATCCGGGCGGTCGAGACGGTCGACACGCAGTTGGGGCGGATTTACAACGCGATCCGGCAGAGCGGCGGGGCAATGCTGATTACGGCCGACCATGGCAACGCGGAGATGCTGATCGATCCGGCGACGGGAGGCCCGCACACGGCGCATACGACCAATCCGGTGCCGTTTCTGCTGGTGTCTGACGCGAAGGATCTGCGGTTGCGGGAGGGTGGCAGCCTGCGCGATCTATCGCCTACGCTGCTAGGCATGCTGGGGATTCAGCAGCCGGGGCAGATGACGGGAGGGGATCTGCGGATGGTGGCTGGCGGGTAGCACGAAACGCAGATTCCCTTCGAGAATGACAACAAGGGCTACGCGGGCGGAAGTGGTGCCGATGCGTTAGGAGAGGATCGTGACCGCGCCTTTGCTGGTCTTTGAGAAGGCGTGGACGACTCGGCCGTCTGCGGCGATATGACGGAGGATGACCTTGTCCGGCGTGGCTTCGAGGTGGCTGAAGCCGTATACCTTTTCGGCGAACGGGCCACGCTTGGACTCGGGGATCTTGAGGTCGTAGAGATCGGCTCCGCCGGCACCCGAGCAGACGAAGGAAGTGGGGTGGCCTTCAAACTCAAGGTGTTGCAGGTCGTGGTCGTGGCCGGCGAAGTAGAAGTCGACGTTGTGTTTGCGCAACAACGGTTCCCATTCGGCGATGAGAGTTTTGTGGTCGCCGTGGGGGCCGTTCGAGAAGATAGGGTGATGGCCGAGCACAACGAGGAAGGGCGCGCGGCGCGGTTTTTCAAGCTCAGCGGCCAGCCAGCTGAGCTGCGTGGCTTGCTGGGCGGGCGTAAGGGTGAAGTCGACGGCGTTGGTCTCATGGCCCTGCGTCGTATTACTATCGAGCGCGATGACATGCAGCAAGGGATTGGCTTGGGGCAGGTCGAAGGTGTACCAGAGGGCGGGCTGGGTCCAACGCGTACCGGGCTGGCGGGCGTAGCTGAGCTCCATCTCGGTCTTGGTCACGTCCTCGGGCATGCGCTGATAGTCGTGGTTGCCCATGATGGAGTAGACCGGGCCGGGAAAGGCGCTGGCGGGGTACATGTCCTCAAACTGGACCTTCCAGCGCAGATCGTGGATGCCGTGGGGCATGGGGCCGTACCAGCTATCGCCAAGCATCAAGAGGGCTTCGGGGCGGATTTGATGCGTGCCGGCGTAGCTGACCATCTGCTCGGCGGTCCGGGCCTGACCGGCGATATTGCTGTCCCAGCCCCAATCGCCAACGAGCAGGACGTGGCGGGCGGCAGGGTCCGGAGCCGAGGCAAGGGCGGGCAGAGTATGGAACCCGGAGGCAAGCGCGCTGAAGGCAAAACTCTGCTTGAGGAAGCTGCGACGATCGAGAAAACTTGCCATTTGTATCACCTTTTCTCCCTGAGACGACGGCCACGGCGGGAAGGTTCCGGCGTTCACCGAAACTTCAACTTGCCTGTGCTGACGATGGCTGAGAAGAGCACTTTGACGGAGTCTACTTGAATCCGCTACGTTTTCCGAA
Organism: uncultured Granulicella sp.; assembly: GCA_937873145.1. Classification (GTDB taxonomy): domain Bacteria; phylum Acidobacteriota; class Terriglobia; order Terriglobales; family Acidobacteriaceae; genus Edaphobacter. Next base: position 53,468 of record CALMVK010000274.1, read on the forward strand.
TGCGTGTCTCCGATCTTCTTCTATCCATGATCTGTGCGGTTTCTGTGAATGCCGGGTTGGCCCAGCCGCCGGCAGCCGCGCGTCCTGCCATTACCGGCATTGCGTACGTTCGCTTCTTTGAATCGGACATGCCCGCAGCGAGGACCTTTTACGCGCAGCGCTTGGGTTTGCCGGAGACGGACGTGGACCAAGGCCTCTCCGTCTTTGCGGTGAACGCGCGGCAGAAGATCGAGATTGTGCCGCTGCCGACGCCGGCTCCTCCCAATCGGCTGGCGGAGGTGGCGTTCTTGACCGCAGACGTTGCAGGGATGCGGCGTTACTTCGATGCGCATGGGGTGTCGTGCGAGATGGATCATGGTGAGCTGAAGCTGCACGATCCGGAGGGTAATCCGATTGGGTTTGTCCAGGACCATGCGGCGGTTGCAAAGACGGGTGCTGTAGCCGCTCCCGGGACAACGGCTGCGGCTCCGGTCCAGACCAGCCGGAGAATCATCCATGCGGGCTATGAGGTTCGCGACCGGTCGGCAGAAGACACGTTCTACCTTGGGCTGCTAGGGTTCCGACCGTACTGGTTTGGCGGGATGAAGCCGGACACGATCGACTGGGTGAGCCTGCAGGTGCCGGATGGCTCGGATTGGATCGAGTACATGCTGGACTCGAATACGGGGCACGAATCGTTGCGGCAGCTTGGCGTGATGGATCATGTGAGCCTGGGCGTGAACAGGATGACGGACGTGACGGACCGGTTGATTGCGAATGGCTGGACCGCCGCGGAGACGCGCAAATCGCAGATCGGCAAGGATGGCAAGTGGCAGCTCAATGTGTACGACCCGGACCAGTCGCGGGTGGAGTTTATGGAGTTCAAGCCGGTTGAGAAGCCTTGCTGCTCGGTGCCGACGGCACAGCCTCCGGCGGCGGATCGTGTGCCGTAAGGAAGGAAACCAATACGGGGATTCTGGCTTTCGCCAGAATGACGGCGTTTTGGAGGATGCATAAGGAAACAAGACTTATCTGGTGCTTCCGGTTTCGGTCCATAGAAAGCTCATCTCGTCCGCATAATCCTCTACAAGCTGGGTCTGCGAGACACCGGCGCTATGGCCGCCCTTGAGACTGTAGTGCAGCAGGATCGGCCGTTGGCTGGTGCTTGCGCTCTGCATCAGCGGAGTCATCTTACGGGCGTTCATCGGGTCGACGCGTGTGTCGCCATCCCCGGTAAAGAAAAAGATGGCCGGGTACTTCGTTCCGGCGTGCACGTTCTGGTACGGCGAATATTTATAGATATAAGGGAAGTCTTTAGCGTTGTCGGCCGAGCCGTACTCGGTCGTCCAGGTGCGGCCCATTTCGAAGTCCTGGTAGCGCAGCATATCGAGTAGCGGGTACCCGCACCAGATCGCACCGAAGAGCTCCGGGTGCTGCGTCATGGATGCTCCCATCAGCAGCCCACCGTTCGACCGGCCACGGATCGCGAGATGTTCGGGCGAGGTGTACTTGTTGGCGATGAGGTACTCGGCCGCGGCAAACCAATCGTCGAAGACGTTTTGTTTGTTGGCGAACATGGCGGCTTTGTGCCAGGTCTCCCCGTACTCATTGCCGCCGCGCAGATTGGGCAGCGCAAACCATCCTCCCTGCTCCATCCACCAGGCGTACTCGGAGTTCCAGACAGGCAGCTCGCTGAGCGCAAATCCGCCGTAGCCGGTCATCAGCAGGCGCTCGCTGCCATCGCGCTTCAGTCCTTTCTTGCCCGCGATGAACATAGGGACGCGGGTGCCATCCTTGCTGGTGAAGAAGACCTGTTGAATCTCATACGCCGCGGAATCAAAGGGAACGCTTTGCCGATAGAAGATCTCCGCCTTGCCGCCTGCGGTGTCATAGGCGTAGATGGTGGGTGGCGCGATGAGGGAGTCGAAGGTGTAGAAGCCCTGCTTATCCTGGGCGCGCCCGTGGATGGTGGATCCCGCGCCCAGACTGGGGAACTCGACCTGTCCAAGCTGCTTGCCCTGAAGGGAGTAGCTGGTTACCTCGCTCTTGACGTCGTGAAGCCGGAGCACGAACAGTTTGCCGCCGACGATGTTGACCTGCTCCAGTACGTCCTTGCCCTCGGGCAGGGTCGTCGTCCACTGGTCGGGACTCTTGCCGAGGGCGCAACGGAGAATGCGGCCATTGGGGGCGTTCCAGTCGGTCCGCACATAGAAGGTGTCGCCGTCCTCGATATCGCTAAAGCGGCTCTCGATGCCATAAACCAGCGGAACGATGGGCGCTTCCGGCTTGCGCAGATCTTTGAGCAGGATGTCTTCTCGCTTGGCCGGCACACCGTGGCCGATGTTGAAGATCAACCAGTGCCCATTGTCCGATGCTGAGACGGAGACGTTATCGATTTCGCCGAGCGCCTCGCCTTTGTACTCGTGGCCGAGGATCACGGGGTCGCCGGCAAACGACGTGCCGAAGACGTGGTAGTAAACCGTAGTGCCTTGGCCGGGAAAAAACTTGGAGTAGTAAATGCCTTTCCTATCCGGGGTAAGAGCCGTGCCGTAGTAGCGTGCGCTGGGCAGTACGTCCAGGGTCTCCTTGCCGCTGGCAACGTCGAGGAAGTGAACCGCGACCTCATCCGCACCGCCGACACGCACCCCATAGGTAACGAGAGCGCCGTCCGCGGTGATGTCGATCAGGCTGACTGAGGTATTGCCGTCCGCGCTGAGCATGTTGCCATCGACCAGCTTGCGGTTCTCTCCGTGCAGGCCGGTACGGACGAACAGGGAACCCTGGTTATCCTGCTTCAGGCGCTGAAGAAAAAAGTAGAGGTCCCCGCGCTGTGTGGGGACGCCGACCGTGTCGACACGCATCAGGTTGCTGAGCTCGGCTTCAGTCTGCGGAAGAGTCTTGACCTGCTTGAAGTATTGCGCGGTGTAGGCGTTCTCGTCCGCGATAAAAACGCGCGTGGCGGGGCTGTGCGCGTCTTCGAGCCAACGATAGGGGTCTGTCACGGCAACGGTGGCAGGACTTCCGGTGCTCTGGTACTGGTCGGTGACCGGATGCTGCTGCACCGTGGGAGGAGCAGGGAGAACGATGCCGCTCTCGCCGTGAATCTGGGCAAGGCTCGAGCTGCTGAGGCCCATCCCCAGCAAGAAAGTGGCAGACCTGAGTGCGGCAGAGCCTGGGCGTAAGAGAGAGACGACACGCATAGGCAGGAGTGTATCGCATCGCCACGTCCAAACACCGTCCGTCAAATGCCGTCGATAGGAGAGATCGAACTTAGGGTGAATGCTGGCTGTGCAGTCCGGAGTGGAGCAGGTCGTGGCGAGGAGATCTTCCAAACGTGCGGCTGTATTCGCGGCTGAACTGCGACGGACTTCCGTATCCCACGCGCAAGGCCGCCGTCTCCACGTTGACATTGCTCGTGATCATCAGGCGACGTGCCTGCAGCAGGCGAAGCTGCTTTTGGGACTGCAGTGGAGTCATCGCGGTTACAGATTTGAACTGCCGATGAAAGGTGGCGGGACTCATGCGTGCGGCGACCGCCAGATCGTGAATGCGAATCGTTTCGCAAAAACGATTGCGCAGAACATGGATGGTCTCAAGGATGC
>CALMVK010000274.1:57148-64615 GCA_937873145.1 uncultured Granulicella sp.
AGGCAGCAACACCGTGACAGTTTTTGAACTTCTTTCCGGAGCCGCAAGGACATTTGTCGTTGCGGCCCACCTTTTGGCCAGTGGCGCGAGGCCCAGATCCGTTGTCGGCGGAGGCGACGGCTCCGGCTTGACGGCTAAGCTCGAGCTCACGTTCCTTTTTCTTCTGGAACTCGCGCTCGAGAACATCGATGGTGGTGGCGGGGGCACGGGTAGGAGCCACCGGAACGGGTTGCGCAGGAGCTTGCATCGCGCGGACCTCGGACGCAGGCGGCTGCACGGCGGCAAGCTGAGCTAGCTCAAGCTGCTGAGCGGTCTCAATGGGCTGGCCATCTGGGCCGATGATCTGCATACGGAAGAGATGGCGAGCCGTGTCCTCCTGGAAGCGCAGCATCATCGCTTCAAACATTTCGAACGACTCTTTTTTATAGGCCACGAGCGGGTCTTGCTGGGCGTAGCCACGCAGGCCGATGCCTTCCTTCAGGTGGTCCATGGCAAGCAGATGGTCCTTCCACAAGCCGTCGAGGACCGAGAGCATGACGATGCGCTCGTGGTAGCGCATCTGCGTAGGCGAAAGAATCTGCTCCTTGATGTCATAGCGGCCACGCAGCTTTTCAAAGATGGCTTCGCCCAGGTCGTGGCGTGAGAGTGAGGCGTAGTCGATCGAGTCCGGCCCCTCGCTGAAGGTTGCCCCGAAGATGTCATGGAGCGACTCCCAAAGTTTGTCCATCTTCCACTCGTCTGGAGAGGCCTTCTCGGGAGCGTTTTCGTCGAGCACGTTCGACAGAATGGTAGAGGTGTAATCCTCCGTGATGAGCTGTTTCTGGTCGACGCCCTCCATCAGCTGGCGGCGGAGGCCATAGACGGCTTCGCGCTGCTTGTTCATCACATCGTCATACTCAAGAACGTGTTTGCGAGACTCAAAGTTCTGGGTCTCGACGGCCTTCTGCGCGGCTTCGATGCGGTTGGAGATCATGCGGCCCTCGATGGGGACGCCTTCTTCCATGCCGAGCGAGAGCAGCAGAGCCTTGGTGCGCTCGCCGGCGAAGATGCGCATCAGGTCGTCTTCAAGCGAAAGATAGAAGCGGCTGGCACCCGGGTCGCCCTGGCGTCCGGCGCGTCCCCGCAACTGGTTGTCGACGCGCCGGCTCTCGTGGCGTTCGGTGCCGATAATGTGCAGTCCGCCGGCCTCGGTGACCTGGTCGTGCTCGGCCTTGGCGGCAGCCTCGTGGGAGGCAACGGCTGTGTGCCACGCATCTTCGGTGCACTCAAACTCCTGGCTGGCGTAGTAGAAGCGCGTCATGCCGTGCGCTGCGACGGGATGAATCTCACCCTCGGCCGCAGAAACGGCCCGGGCTTGCTGCTTGCGGACGAGATCCTGCCGCGCCATGAAGTCGGGGTTGCCGCCAAGCAGGATGTCCGTGCCGCGACCTGCCATGTTGGTGGCGATCGTGACCATGCCTAACCTGCCGGCCTGCGCGACGATCTCGGCCTCTTTTTCGTGGAATTTGGCGTTGAGGACGACGTGGCGGACGCCCTTGCGCTTGAGGATGTCCGACAGGAGCTCGGACTTCTCAATGGAGGTAGTGCCGACCAGCACAGGCTGCTTTTCGGCGTGCAGACGGGAGATCTCGTCGGCGACAGCGAAGTATTTTTCCTGCGTGGTGCGATAGACCACGTCGGCGTTCTCAAGCCGGAGCATCTTGCGGTTGGTCGGCGTGACGACAATATCGAGCTTGTAGATCTTGTCGAACTCGGCGGCCTCCGTCTCGGCGGTTCCGGTCATGCCGGAGAGTTTCTTATAGAGCCGGAAGTAGTTTTGGAAGGTAATCGTGGCGAGCGTTTGGTCCTCCTTGCGGATGGCCACGCCTTCCTTGGCTTCAACGGCTTGGTGAAGGCCATCGGACCAGCGGCGGCCAGGCATCAAGCGCCCGGTAAACTCGTCGACAATGATGACTTCGCCGTTCTTGACGACGTATTCGACATCCAGCTTATACAGGTGATGGGCCTTGATGGCGACTTCGACATGGTGTTTGAGGTCCCAATTCTCTGGGTCGGCGATGTTGCCGATGCCGAGCAGGCCTTCTACTTTCTCCCAGCCTTCATCGGTGACGGTGGTGGCGCGGGCTTTCTCGTCGATGACGAAGTCGCCGGACCAGATCTTGGTCTCGACGGTTTCGATGAGTTCGCCAAGCTCGAGCGAGGGAATGATGGCGTTGACACGGGCGTACTTGTCGGTGGTCTGGTCGGTGGGGCCGGAGATAATGAGAGGGGTGCGGGCCTCGTCGATGAGAATGGAGTCCACCTCGTCGACGATGCAGAAGTACTGGCCGCGCTGGACCATGTCGGCAAGCTCGAACTTCATGTTGTCGCGCAGATAATCGAAGCCGAACTCGTTGTTGGTGCCATAAGTGATGTCGGAGGCGTAAGCGTCGCGGCGCTGGGCATCGCTTAAGTCGTGGACGATGACGCCGACGGTGAGGCCGAGAAAGCCGTAGATCTTGCCCATCCATTCAGCATCACGCTTGGCGAGATAATCATTGACGGTCACGACGTGGACGCCGCGGCCGGCAAGCGCGTTCAGGTATGCGGCAAGTGTAGCGACGAGAGTCTTGCCTTCGCCGGTCTTCATCTCGGCGATCTTGCCTTGATGAAGAATACTTCCGCCGATCAATTGCACGTCAAAGTGGCGCATGCCCACGATGCGGCGGCCTGCTTCCCGCACGACGGAAAAGGCCTCCGGCATGAGAGCGTCGAGAGCGCTTTTTTCTGCGGCGTAGAGGACGTCGGGGTCGGTTTTAGGATCGATGCCCTTGGTTGCTTCGGCGATCCGGGCACGAAACTCCACGGTCTTTTCGCAAAGCTGCTCGTCGGTCAGAGCTTCCATCTGGGGCTCGAGGGCGTTCACCTGGCTAACGATGGGGAGCAGACGTTTGATGGCCCGCTCGTTGGCAGTACCAAAGACTTTGGAGATAACACTATTAATCACGGGATGGTTCCTTTAGGCTGGGCGCGGATAGGCGCGGAATACAGGGCTCTGGGGCAGAGCGAGGCGAGCGCAGTGCTTAGGCGCGGATCAAACCTGTATGGACCGTAATGGAAATAGAATTGGCGGCGGGCGGGCGCATCGTTAGAGCTGCTCGCCGGATGGCAAGCACTGCAGGAGGAAGATTCAGGGGCGCATCACGAAAAGTGTGCTGGCCTTGAGACGAACTCAACCGTTCTGCTTGTTTATCAACCTTAAGAGGCGTAAAAGCGCGAACAACTCTGCCAGAAATTGCCTGTTCTACCCAGCGTACGTGCTCACCCCGGATCTGCACTGAACAGGCGATCAGCAAGAGGAGAACGAACTGAGAGGATCGGAAACGCATAAGGAAGAAAGTCGACAGTGTATTCTCTATGCTACGCCATGTGCCGTTGAGACCGGAGATAACATGCAGGAAAGGTTTCTCTCCAGATCGTCAGGGGTTCGCGGCCGTCTTATGACGGCTAAACGCATTCGTAATCTCAGGATAAAACTCCTTTACGAAGTAGGAAGCGGCGTCGATGCCAATGTTGACCGCGTACTTGTCGACAAAGTTCCGAGTCGTCCGTTCGCCTTGGGGATAATATAAGTTTGAAATGCCCGCTGCAGCGGCGGCACCGACAACTTCGCCAGAGTTAAACGTATTGTGGCCGGAGTCAGATCGCGTGATGAAGACTCGGCCGATCGAGTACTCGGCTCGCTTGGCGAAGTTTCCGCGAGTGAGAGCGTAGAAGCGGGTATCCTCATGGCGGACGACGGGAATGACGAACTCGACAAGATAATTCTCAATCGTTTGATCGGCGGCAGAGTGCCAGATATAGCGACTGAAGGCGACTCCGCCGCGGCCGAACTCGGGTGTAGCGTTGCTGACGTAACCTTCGGCCGCAACGGCCGTCACGAGTGCGAGAGAGGAGTAGTCGAAGCTGTCTTCGCTCGCGTCAACGAACTTCTCCCTGATCCCTTGCGGGGGAAGTTTTGTATCGGTACTGACGGTTCTAAAATTGGGTACGATGCCGAAAAGACGCTTGGGTGGCTTGGTGTGGTTGGCACTGTCCTGCTTGTCTTTGTCGAGGGTGGAGGTCTGACCTCCGGCGGGGTCAAGTGAGTCAACCATCAGGGAGCCAGGGGAGTCGGGGAACGACTGGCTGGCGCTGGACGTGGAAGGATTGAGCCCAAAGAGCAGAGGCTGATCGTCAGCGAACGGTAAGTCAAAAGGCTGTGCGTCCAGATGCGCCTGAAGCGTCTGGACTGGAAGCGTCTGGACTGGAAGCGTCTGGACTGGAAGCGTCTGGGCCTGTAAACACAGGCAGGATCTAGTAGAGACCAAGGCCAGCAAAGGCACAGCAAATCGGGCCGGCAGGAAAAGGATGTTTTTCATCATGTCTTTAGACGGCATACAGTTCCGTTGGATGTAAGGCAAAGTTAATCGGCTTCAAAAAGGGCCGAAGGCTTGCGTGCACCCTCTCTCGAGTGGAAACGTGCGACAGAGAAGGACAAAGAAGGTGAGGCATCTTATGGAAGGCAAGCATTATTTCTCTCATCGGCATTTTTTCAGATTACTTTAGCATGTCGCTTGAAATCGCAAGCGCACGTAATCAGCGCTCCAAAAAGCAGAGTCATCCTCCTGATTCTGGCAATCCTCAAAGAGGATAGGCCGTAAGAGGTCGACGGTCTCGGTGAGGACAGCCTAGCGTTTGGACGAATCGGGCAACAGATCAAAGAGGCCCTTGCGAAAGGTCAGAAGCCAGCGTTCCATTCCATCCGGGCCGCCAGGAAGTGTTGTGGGACGTTGATGAAGAGTAATGGTTTGGACCGTAAAGCCTGCCGCTTCAAGCAGTTTTTGGTAGTACGCGGGTGACGGATAGAAGCTGGCTGCGGCGGTCTCGGAATCGATGCCATGCTTGGCAAAGGTAGCGGAGAGCGCGGTGCGAATGGCGGCGATATTTCCCCGGCCTCCCATCTCGGCGACAAAGCGGCCACCGGGACGAAGTGCGCGATAGATACAGGCCAGGGCGGCCGGTTGTGCGGAGAGCGGGATCCAGTGCAGGACCGCATTTGAGAAGACTGCGTCAAATGCCGCGTGGTAGGACAGCTCAGCAAGGCTGCCTTGGTCAATCATGAGGCCACGGGCGCGAGCCGCTTTGACCATCGAGCCAGAGGCGTCAACCCCACGCAGAAGAGCTCCAGAACCGGCTAGTTCTTCCGTGAGAACGCCATCTCCGCAGCCGGCATCGAGAATGCTTTCACCAGGCTGCGGATCCAGCAGGTCGACCACCTCACCAGCCATGGAAGCGACGAAGCGGCCGTTTTCAGCGTACTGCGTGCTGTTCCAGGTCTGCGCGCTGAGGCTTCGGTGCATACACTATTGTTGCCGGTCCGCTGGATTTTTGCCAGAGTACTTTGGTGCTCATTCTTTTTGATTTTGGACTATTGTTCGTGCGCAATCAGCCGATAAGGAGATCAGGAGAGCGAGTGATGTGTGCGAGATGGAAGCTGAGGTGCAGCGGTCGGCTGAGAAGGGAGTACCCGTGAAGGAAGGTGAGGTGGTGGCAGTGTCCCGGGCGCCGCGACATGGGTTTGCTAAGCAGGCGCAGCCGGCTATTCGTCTGCTGGCCGGTGAAGGGGTAGAGGGCGATGCGCATCGAGGAACGACCGTGCAACACCTATATCAAGTCCGGCGGAACCCTCTGCAGCCGAACCTGTGCCAGGTGCACCTGTTTGCAGTCGAAAAGCTCGAGGAACTTGCCCAGGCTGGATTTCCACTCGGACCGGGTGAGGTGGGGGAGAATGTGCTGACGAGGGGTGTGGATCTGATGCGGCTGCCGAGGCTCACGCGGGTTCACTTGGGCGCGGAGGCCGTGGTGGAGATCACCGGTGTACGTACGCCTTGCGCGCAGATCGATGGCTATCGAGCCGGACTGCAGAAGCTGTTGTGGGGGCCAAGGGACAACCGAGGAAGACGAGAGCGCCGGGCGGGCGTGATGGCGATCGTGGTCACAAGCGGCGAAGTTGCGCCAGGCGATGATCTGGTGGTGCACATGCCACCCGAGCCGCATCTGGCTTTAGGCCCGGTCTGACATTGGATCAATCGGCGGCGCTCTCCGGAGGTATGTAGAAGCCTGCGTGCCGTGAGCGTGGCTCCCTAACGCTCGTCTTAGATTCATCGAAGGCTCGTCCGCAGGAGAATGGCGTGCAGCAAACAGATTGCCCACCATCGATTCGATTGAGCTTGAGGTAGGTGGATTGCGTTTCATCGGATTCGAGACCGGGCCGAAAGCGGGCGAGCTAATTTTGCTGCTTCACGGGTTTCCGCAGTTTGCTGACGCCTGGCTTCCAGTGATGGAGTTACTTGGCAAGGCGGGCCTACGGGGGGTAGCGATGGATCAGCGCAGGTATACGCCGGGAGCGCGGCCAGCAGATGTGCAGGCTTACAGGGTCGACCGCCTGGTATCCGATGTGTTGGGGTTTGCCGAGAAACTGGGTGCGGGGCGCTTCCATTTCGTGGGCCATGACTGGGGTGGACTGGTGGCCTGGAGACTGGCGACACGGTTCCCGGAGCGGCTGAGGACGCTTTCAGGTGCTGGCGACTTCTCCTATGGACGCGTTTCAGGAGGCGCTACGGACGGACCCGGACCAGAAAGACAAGAGCAAGTACATCCTGTTGTTCAAGGCACCGGACCCGGTGGCGGAGATGATCCTGCTCGCGGGGAAGGCGGCGCTGCTGCGTCGGGCGTACCAAGGCATCGTGCCGGAAGAGCAGGTGAGCGCAATGTGCGGCGGCGGCGTGAGCCGGGGACTCCGAGCATGCGACATCACAGTACCAATGCAGGGTCAACATCAGATCAGGCCAACGTTGCACTTCATGTCGAAAACGACGGCGGAGGATCTCAGGTAATCAGCGAATGAAGCGCATACACTCTTCATAATCCCCCTCTTGGGGTTCGGTATGAGGGTACATTTATGCGCTACAAAGTTTTCGGAGAACGAACAGGTCTGAAAGTTTCAGAGTTTGCGTTGGGTACGGGATTGCTTGGCAACGCGCATGGCTATGGGACTGAGCCTGACGAAGTTCAGAAAATTCTCGAAGGCTACGCTGAGGCGGGCGGCAACCTGTTTGATCTATCCGATGCGTATCAAAGAGGAGATTCTGAAAGGCTGATCGGGAAGTTTGTAGGAGATCACCGCAACGATTTCGTCCTTGTCTCCAAATACAGCCGGAGTGCGCAGACAAACCCATCGCTCGGCGTTTTAGGAAACAGCCGTAAGGTGATGGTGCAAGCTGTCGAAGAGAGCTTGCGACGGCTGAAGACCGACCACATCGACATCTACATGGCGCATTTGGATGATGGTGTAACCCCGATGGAAGAGATTGTGCGTGGTTTCGAGGCTATTTGCCCCCCGGGCCACATCGTCTTCGGGGGGGTTTGTAACATACCCGCCGGGAG
>CALMVK010000274.1:64625-88188 GCA_937873145.1 uncultured Granulicella sp.
ATGATGGTTAACCCCCGTGGGACGAGATGGGGGGGGGGTGCGACGAGCTGCCCCGCGGGGGCAAGAGCGTCTACGGGGGCTTATCTAACTTCCCCGCCTGGAGAGTCGCCACCGCCGCAACGTTGGCTGACCTGAGAGGCTGGTTACCCATGGCGGCCATAGAGGTGGATTACAGCTTGTTGCAAAGGACGACAGAACGAGAGTTGTTGCCCATGGCGGAGGCCATGGGGCTAGGTGTACTGGGCTACTCACCACTCGCGGGCGGTTTGCTCACGGCGAAGTACCGCAAAGGAGAGAAAGGACGCATGACCGAGAAGGCCGGTGCAGAAGCAACAGCACGCCAAGAGACCCTGCTTGACGTTGTGATTGCTGTTGCTGCCGAGGTTCAAAGCGATCCGGCAAAGGTCTCGTTAGCATGGGTGAGCGCCAAAGGAGTCATTCCTATCCTCGGCGTGAACACTCGCCTGCAGCTGGACGCGAATCTTGGAGCCTCACCGGTTCGACTCGATGCGGAACAGATTGCGCGTCTGGATGCGGCAAGTGCCGTTCCCGCTGGGTACCCCCATGAGCTGCTTGGCAGCCAAGCCGTTCGAGCTATGTCCACTGGCAATCGATGGGATCAGATCGATCTTCCTGTCCGCCGGGTTTGTTGATCGAACGTATTGTCACGACCCGTCGGAAGTTTTCTGGCTTAAGAACAAATCGTCGACACACTCACCCTTATGCTAGGGCGACGGCCCGAGGGTTTTTAGCGAAGGTACAGTCTCGTCTCGCTCGCTCGATCGAAGAACTTCTGCGTTTTCAAGAGAGCGATGAGTACACCAAACAGCCTGTCGGCTAAGCTCCGGAGTCGGGCGAGTCGATGCCTACCGCTTGTAACTGTGCCTGTCCGTGAGCAGGGAACTGGCCAGTACCAAAGCGTCCCGGGCATCGTCCTTTGCTCCAGCAACGGTGAAACGGTCACGGAAGCGGTCTTGCTTGCTTGGGATTGATTGAGAACACGGCAAAGCCAGCTTCGACCAGGGTTTCTACGAGAACGCCCCAGGCGGCCTCGATGCCGATTGCGACCAAAGCCGGCTCACACGCCGTTCGTTGTTTGAGTTTGTTGACCAGGGTTACGAGGCCCTCGCCGCTATGGTCTGCGTTGAACTGCCCGATCACTCGCCCATCCCTATCCATTACGGCGATGCGACGAGTCTGCGTTCCCCAGTCGATCCCGACGAAGTATTGAAACGATTGCTCCAGGATGTCTCCTGAATCTCTTTGCGATGCCTTCGTCACGCCTGTCCCGGCACTCACCCCTGATGCGGTGGTGCTACTCCCCACTGAACGTTTGCATCACTGCTGAACCATCAGGGCCAAGTCCCCGATTGGTGATCCGATCACTGCGTTGCGGAGGCACTCTTGACGGCTAGTTACGTGAGGCTCGCCCGCTTACAGGAAAGTCTTGTACAGCGTACAGGCGTTGCGGGCGGCGCTAAACTGGTATCGAGCCTTGTCGAGCAATGTGCGCATGGGGCCTTGTCGGGTGCCGACGCTGTATTTGTGCGGCGATCAGGATATTGCTTTGGGCGAAACGGCGACGGCACAGCATTGCGTGGGTGAGTATCGCTTTGAGCGGATGCGGGGCAAAAGCCATTGGCTGTGGCAGAGATGCCGGTAGAGATAGCGGAAAGGCTGCTCGAACATAGGACGAAGAGCAGGGAAGCGGGAGGCTGTGATGGCGGTGGAAGCGGCAGTAGCGTTTGCGAAGGATAACGGTGCACGATTCATCGAGGAACTGAAGGCGTTGCTCCGTATTCCTTCCGTCTCGACCGATCCGCAGCACACAGGCCAGGTGCGGCAGGCAGCAGAGTTTGTCGCGGCGGAGTTGCGGCGAATCGGACTTGAGAGTGTCGGTCTCATCGAGACTTCGACAGAAACACGCACCGGACATCCACTGGTCTATGCGGAGTGGCTGAAGCTGCCGGGTAAGCCGACGGTGCTTTGCTATGGGCACTACGACGTGCAGCCGGCCGAGCCGCTGGAGGAGTGGGTGTCGCCGCCCTTTGCGCCGGAGGTCCGCAACGGCAACCTGTATGCTCGCGGAGCTGTCGACGACAAGGGCCAGATGTGGATGCACGTGAAGGCACTCGAAGCTCTGTTTGTGGCAGGCGGAGGCAAGCTGCCGGTGAATGTGAAGGTGCTCATCGAGGGCGAGGAGGAGGTTGGCGGCGAAGGTATCGCCGCCTATGTGCGCGCACACGCAGACCGCTTGCGGGCGGATGTGGCGCTGATCAGCGATACCGATCTGTTTGCTCCCGATCTGCCAACGTTGTGCGTCGGCATGCGCGGCATGATCTATACGGAGATCGAGGTGCGGGGTGCGAGGACGGATCTGCACTCGGGCATGTACGGCGGGGCGGCGCCCAATCCTTTTATGGCGCTGGCCCACCTTCTGGCGAAGCTCAAAGATGAGGATGGGACCATTCTGATCCCGGGCATCTACGACCGGGTCGCCAAGCCTTCGGACGCCGAAGTACAGGCGTGGCAAACGCTGCCCTTTGACGAGGCGGCGTATCTTGCCGGACAGGTAGGCGCGACAGAGCTGGTGGGCGAACCGGGCTACACGGTGCTCGAGCGGGTGTGGGTACGGCCGACGCTGGAGGTACATGGTATGCCGGGCGGGTTCATCGGCGCGGGAGCAAAGACGGTGATCCCAGCCAAAGCGATGGCCAAGGTGAGCCTGCGGTTGGTGCCGGAGATGACTCCTGAGGATACGTTCCAAAAGCTGAAGCTATATATAGAGGAGATCACGCCGAAAGGGTGCACAGCCGAGGTACGGATGATCCACTCCGGCGAAGCCTTCGTTGTCAGCACAGACAATCCGTTCATCGGCGCGGCGACCGAGGCGATGCGCCGTGTCTTCGGCAAGGAGACGGTGTTTGTGCGCGGGGGAGGGTCCATCCCTATCATCGGCGACTTCATCCGAGTCCTGGCAATGCCGGCTCTGATCATGGGTTTTGGACTGCCGGACGACAATCTGCATGCGCCCAATGAGAAGTTTAATCTAAGCAATTTTCACCGCGGCATCGAGTCCATCGTGCGCTGGATGGCGCTGGTGGGAGCCTAGGCATGTACGAGCCGCTGCCGGTAAGTGGGTACGTGCTGGCGGGTGGACGCAGCTCGCGCATGGGCCAGGATAAGGCTCTGTTGAAGCTTGCGGGCAAGCCGCTGGTCGAACATGCCGTGATCAAGTTGCAGAGGATCTGCTCGCAGGTGGCCGTGCTGAGTAGCAACCCGGAGATGCAGCAGTTTGCCCCGGTGGTCCGCGATCTGCATCCAGACTGTGGCCCCATGAGCGGCCTTGAAGCGGCGTTGGCGCATGCAAGCCGGGATTGGAGCCTGGTGCTGCCGGTCGATGTACCGTTTCTGCCGACCGCGATGCTTTATCACTGGGTCCAGGCGACGTTGGTCCAGGCACAACAGCATGGCACGCGCGTTGCCTTGTACACGGTGGACGGCGTGCCGCAACCGACGCTGGTCCTGTTGCACCGGGAGATTGCGCCTTACCTGACCGTGGCCTTGGCGCACGGACGCTTCAAGCTGTTTCCGGAGCTTGTGGCCGCAACTCAGGATCTCGCGGCAAAACATAGGCAAGATCCCATCCATGTTCTCGAGCGGTGGGCCTGGTCGAACGAGTCCCGTTTCACCATGGATGGATCGAGCGAACCACTCGCTCCGGCCTGGAGCAGGACCACGCCGGAGCAAGAGGCTGGAAGCTTTCTTTATTTTGCGAATCTGAATACTCCGGAAGAGTTTGCGCATGCCGAGCAGCAGGTGCAGGTGCTCGATACCTAGCTGGATGGCCATACGGCCGAAGTCTCGCTCCGTCCAATTAATTTTCCCGACACATTGACTGATGAAAACAGCAATTCTGCCGATATAGGCTATTAGAACGAGGCAAGGCTATGGCAGCAGAGAACGAGCACGACAAACAAACGAAGGAAGAGCAGCATCGAGCCGGCGAGCCGAAGGGCGCGGAAGACCAGCACGCGTCCGGCGACTCGGCAGAAAAGCCCCTCACCGATGAGGTGTCTCAGGATGTAGCGGCGACGGTAGGCGAGTTTATGGAGAAGGCCGCGGCGCAGAATGAAGCGGCCGCCGAAGACCTTCCCGAGACAAAGCAGCACACGCCCAGTGCGTACATAACGTTTGATAAAGTCTCGAAGTCTTTCGGCAGCTTCGATGTGTTGAAAGAAGTAAGCTTCAGCGTCAATGCGGGGGAGACCCTTTGTATTCTGGGTCGAAGCGGCGTAGGCAAGTCGGTCTCGCTCCAGATGCTGCTGGGATTCTTGAAGCCGGATACAGGCGCAATCATGGTTGCGGGTGAAAACATCTGCCAGTTCAGCGAGAAGCAGTTGCAGGGGATCCGGCGCAAGGTGAGTATGGTCTTCCAGAGCGGCGCGCTCTTCGATTCGATCTCGATCGGTGAAAATGTAGCCTTTCCCCTGCGGGAGCGAGGCGATATGGAAGAGGACCAGATCTTCCAGGTCGTCAAGGGTTTGCTCGAGATGGTAGGCGTGGCCGGCAAAGAGCAGCTGCTGCCAAGCGATCTTTCGACCGGGATGAAGCGTTCCGTCGCCATTGCGCGAGCGCTGGCGGCTCAGCCAGAGGCTGTGCTCTACGACGAGCCCACGACGATGGTTGATCCACTGATGGCGCATCTGCTCGGAAGTCTCATCGAGCGTTTAAAGCATCAGCTGCACCTGACCAGTATCGTGGTGACGCACGACATGCGTTTTGCCAAAAAGCTGGCTGACCGCGTAGTTTTTCTGCACGAAGGAGGAGCACGATTTTTTGGAACGATGGAGGAGATGGAGCAAAGTGACGATGAGGTCCTCAAAGAGTTCCTCGCGCTCGACGAGCTGGTGTTACCTGCTTAGAGACGCTCCCCGGGAGAATGCAACTACGTCCCACTTTAGGGTTTACACCATGGAACGGCTGCCGGTAGATTGGGTGTAAGCATCTATTTTCAATGTTTTTACCGCGGTATGTTGCCGTGACTTCGGTTGAGTTTTTGAAGAAGAGCCGACGTAAGGCTCGTCTAGAGCTCTTCCGGAGAATGCCGGCTTCGGACAGAGGACTGAAAGAGACTCTGGTTAGAAGAAGTGGGGAGCGCTGACCATGGCAACACCAGATTATCTTCAGCAGGTCGTGGTTTCAGGCCGAAGGCACGGAAGCGGACGGGCCAACTCCGTGCCCCAGGGCTGGTTTCGTCGGCCCTCGGTAACTAGTCTGATATGGGCATCGCTGGACATGCTCACGGTTGCGGTCGCCGGAGTTCTGGCCGTCCGTCTGCGCACGGTCTCTCCCCCGGGGACGCATGAGTCGATGATCCCTACCATTCTGCGGACCACGCCGCGGGAGTGGCTGCTTTATCTTTTGTGGTACGGCGCGACACTGGTCTTTGTTACACGATCCTTTGGTCTCTATGGTTCCATTCAGAACCGTAGCGGTCTGCATGAGCAAAGGATGACGCTGCAAGCCAGCTTAACAGCTGGACTGCTGCTTTGCGGATTGCTGTACTTACGGCAGGCGATCGAGGTTTCGCGTGTTGTCGTGCTGCTGCTAGTGCTGATTACGGCCGTGCTGCTCTCTGTACGCAGAGCAATCTGGCGCCGGATGGAGTACAGCCGCTACCTCGAGGGGCTGGAGACGCGCAATGTGCTGATCGTCGGTGCGGGCCGGGTGGCGCACGCCCTGCGCAACCACTTGGAGTCGCTGCGGCATCTCGGCTTCCGTTTTAAGGGATTTGTGGCGCTCACCGAGCGTGAAGCCGAGAGCGGAGACGCGGACGTGATCGGCGATGTGCGCAATACGGTCCAACTCGCGCGCTCGCTCTTCGTCGATGAGATCTTTTTTTCGGTCCCGGCGGAGAAGAAGTTGGTCATCAGCCTGGTCGAAGAGGCACGCGCGCTAGGCATCGATGTGCGCGTGGTGCCCGATCTGTATGACGGTCTGGCCTGGAATGCTCCGGTGGAGTACATCGGCCAGTTCCCGACGATTCCGCTGCACCGGCGCGATTTTCCAATCGGCTCATTTCTGATGAAGCGCAGTCTGGATATTACAGTAGCGGTGCTGGCTTTGGCGGCGCTTTCGCCGGTAATGCTTGCGCTAGCCCTGGCGGTGAAGTTCGGATCGAAGGGTCCGGTTTTCTACCGAGCGGCTCGGATAGGCCGTAAAGGTAGAACGTTCTCCTGCTACAAGTTCCGCACCATGGTTCCAAATGCGGATCGCCTAAAGGCCGATCTCGCACACTTGAACGAGCGCGAGGGCGTGCTGTTCAAGATTGTCAAAGATCCGCGTATCACGCCAATTGGACGTGTACTGCGCAAGTATTCCTT
This sequence comes from uncultured Granulicella sp., assembly GCA_937873145.1. Taxonomy (GTDB): domain Bacteria; phylum Acidobacteriota; class Terriglobia; order Terriglobales; family Acidobacteriaceae; genus Edaphobacter. The sequence goes on from CALMVK010000274.1 coordinate 71,012, forward strand.
GGACGAACTACCGCAGCTCTATAACGTTCTGCGCGGCGATATGAGCCTGGTCGGCCCGCGCCCTCCCATCGCCTCCGAGGTCGAGCAGTACGATCTGGCCCATCTGCGCCGGCTGGATGTGCTGCCCGGCATCACGGGATTATGGCAGGTGGAGGCGCGGCAGGACCCATCCTTCGACAGCTACATCTCGCTCGATACAGCTTATGTCGAAAACTGGAGCTTCTGGCTGGACTTGAAGATCTTGGCGCGAACGATCGGAGTGGTTTTCTCAGGCACTGGCTCGTAGTGGAAGGCCGATCTGGTCCGCGAAGACATCCACGTACTGGTCTGCCTTGCATTTGCCGGAGTTCCAGGCTGCGCTGTTTCGAATGCTCGCTTGAAAGCCGGGCATTCTTCCCCAAGCAGTTGATAAGATGGATTCTGTGAAGATTGCTCTGGCTCAGATCGATCCGACGGTTGGAGATTTTGCCGGAAATACACGCAAAATCCTGGAGTTTGCCGAACGCGCGCAGTCCCTGGCCGCTGACCTGGTCATCTTTCCAGAGCTGGCGGTGTGCGGATATTGGCCGGCCGATTTGCTGGACAAGCAGTCGTTTGTGGAGCGGGCAGGGCAGGCCTTGGCAGAGGTGCGTGCGTGGACGCGCGAGCCGGGAAGGCCCGCAGTGCTCTGCGGAGGTGTGCTGCCGGTGGACGCGTCGTTTGCCGGCAAGCGAATACAAAACGTCGCCGTCCTGATGCAGCGTGGAGAGCAGACGGCGGTGCAGGGAAAAACCTTGCTGCCGTTTTACGATGTGTTTGACGAGCAGCGCTACTTCGAGCCGGCTACGGAACAGCACCTGGTGTTGGTTTGGACCGCCGGTGGGCAGGTTCCGATCGCCATTACCGTTTGTGAGGACGCGTGGAACGACAAAGGTTTTTGGCCGCGAAGAATGTACGCGGTCGACCCGATCGAGCGGCTGATGGAGCAGTGGGACGCTCAGCCGGCGTATCTGCGAGCACAGCCAAGGGTGATCGTGAACCTCTCGGCTTCGCCCTTTTGGCAAGGCAAGCGGGCCGTACGGCGGGAGATGCTGGGCGCGCTGGCTCAGCGGCACGGGGCCTTGGTGGCGATGGCCAACCAGGTGGGAGGCAACGATAGCCTGATCTTCGATGGAAGCTCAGTGGCGGTGGGTCCGGATGGACATGAGATTGCCCAGGCGAAGTCGTTTGCGGAGGATTTGGTGGTGTTTGACACGGATGCCACGCCGCAGACGCAGGAGAGAGAGCACCCGAAGACTCCAGACCCGCACGACTTTGAAGCCAAGGCGACCTGGGATGCGCTTGTCCTGGGAACGCGCGATTACGTACACAAGTGCGGCTTCCGGACGGCGTTGGTCGGTCTAAGTGGAGGCATCGATTCAGCGCTGGTGGCAGCAATCGCGGTTGTGGCCTTAGGCGCGGCCAATGTGATGGGGGTGGGAATGCCCAGCGGCTACTCCTCTGAGGGCTCGAAGAACGACGCGCGCGAGCTGGCCATACGACTGGGAATCCGCTTCGAGATGCTGCCCATTCATCCCGCGTACGAAGCCCAGATGCAGATCCTAGAACCGCTCTTTGCGGGAACCGAGTTTGGCCTGGCGGAAGAAAACGTGCAGTCGCGTCTGCGCGGTGTCACGCTGATGGCGCTTTCGAACAAGTTTGGCGCGCTCGTCTTGACGACCGGCAACAAGAGCGAAATGTGCGTCGGCTACTGCACGCTCTACGGAGACATGGTGGGTGCGCTGGCCGTGTTGGGCGATGTGATGAAGACGCGCGTGTACGAGCTGGCGCGTTATGCCAATCGGGAGCGCGAGGTGATTCCGCGCGCCACGATCGCCAAGCCTCCGAGTGCGGAGCTGCGCCCGGAGCAGAAAGATACGGACTCGCTGCCGCCGTATGATGTTCTTGACCCGATCCTCGAAGCGTATGTCGAACGGTACTTTTCCGCCGAACAGATCGCGACGGAGCAGAAGGTGGAGGTCGAGCTGGTGCGTCAGATCCTGAAGCTCGTAGAGCGGAGCGAGTACAAGCGGCAGCAAGCAGCGCCGGTGCTCAAGGTAACCAAGAAATCGTTTGGCATAGGAAGACGTTTTCCAATCGCAGTCAAGGTGGAGGTGTAGTGGGTAAGCGAACGTTGCATGTGGAAGGATGGGCTGGAGTGAAGAGATGGATTGCCGTTTCGTTGGGCTTGGGAGTACTGGCAGCGGGCCAGATGTACGGGCAGAGTCCTGTCGCGCCGGCGCAGCCCGCAGCCACACCGGCACCTCCGCTGCGCCTCAACTCGCTGGCGGCGGACACCCAGCATGACCCCTTTCCTCCGGTAAATCCCAAGTTCTTTACAGCGGACACGCCCACCGCGGCAACGGTAGACAGCTATTTGCATGCGATGCTGGGCTTTGACGCAAACCGCATCTGGCGCGTGGTGGCCATCCAGAAGACGGCCTCGGCCGGGGTAAGCAAGGTGACGGCCCTTGTCTCGGAACGGGCACCGAATGCCAAGGTATTGACGGCGATCTTCTATGTGCTTCCCGACGGCAAGCACCTGATCGCTCCCGATGCCTCCGGGTTGAGCAACTTTGGCGCTGACCCGTTCGCTGAGAACCGGGCGTTGCTGCAGGCACGGGCCAATGGTCCAGCGCACGGAGCCGTTTCGAAGGAGTTGGAGCTGGTCGAGTTTGCCGATCTGCAATGTCCGCGCTGCAAGGATGCGCAGGCAACGATAAATCGCCTGGCGCAGGATTTCCCCAAAGCGCGTGTAGTATATGAGAGCTTTCCGCTGACTGAGATTCATCCGTACGCCTTCCAAGCCGCGGCCTACGGGGCGTGTATCGCCAAAACCAACCAAACCGCTTTCTTCACCTATGCCCAGGCAGTCTATGACACGCAGGGCGCGCTGCTTCCGGATACATGGGAGGCGACGCTGAACAATGCGGTCACCAAGGCCGGGATGGATCCGGCGGCCATCTCCACCTGTGCGGCGAGTGCGGCGGCGAAGGAGGACGTGAGCGCCTCGACCAGGCTGGCCAACGATCTGGGCGTGGAGCAGACGCCGACGCTGGCGATCAACGGACGCCTGATCAGCCCGAATGCGGTGCCATATGAAACACTGCGATCGCTGATTGCCTTCCAGGCGGCGGCGGACGGGGTGCAAGGCGTCAGCGGGCCTGTGCTGGATGCTCCCGCTGCATTGAAGCCTCGCTAGACGAGGCCCCGCGAGTAGCAACCGGGAATGCGACCGGTTGCTTCCACCAGCGTGTGCATCTGACAGGTGCATGGAAGTGTCGTTTCTTGCTGTTTCCAAAACGATCATCGAGTTCGCAGCGCGCTCTGTGGAGTTCGCCGCTGCGCTGATTATTAGTTTGGCTGCGCTGCAAGCCACGATCAAAGCGGTCCTGCTCTTCTTTCGCCGGCCCTCGCCTCTCGAGAAGAACGAGGTGAGACTCACCTTGGCGCGGTGGCTGGCGCTGGCGCTTGAGTTCGAGTTGGCGGCGGATATTTTGAATACGGCGGTGACGCCAACCTGGTCCGACATCGAGAAGCTGGCGGCGATTGCGACCCTGCGCACCGCGCTCAACTATTTTCTGGAGCGCGAGTTGCAGCAGGAGTCCGAGCCAAAGCAACAAACGGCCGAGGAAGTCACGACCGGCCCTTCCGCGGCGCAGATGCTGGAGCATCGATGACGTTGGCCTCTGTCTTGCTGTGCATCAGTTCGCTGGTGGAGCTGTGCGCGGCGGCGGTGATCGTTTACCACGCGGCATGGGCGTGCTTGGTGGTTGTACAAGGAGCGAGCGTCGATCGCGCTCGCGCACTGATCGCAGAGGGCGTCCTGAGTGCGCTTGGCTTTAGCCTGTGCGCCACGCTGCTGAAGGTGCTCGGTCTTCAAAACTGGGTACAGATCCGAACGTTCGCCACGGTCTTTGTGCTGCGCACGCTGCTGAAGCAGGTGTTCCTGAAGGAGCAGATGCATGTGCTGCGACGCAGTCCATCCGTCTAGCGTGCACTCTTAACTGACCGGCACGCTCTGCTCCGGGAAGTAAGCCGAAGCGTCAGTACTCCGGGCGCGGAAAGGATTGCAGATGCGCGATCGCCTCTTCGGCGCGGGCGCGGAGCTGGACAAGCTCGTCGGGCTTCTTCTTGCGCAAGGTGTTATAGGGCATCTGCATGCGGAAGTTTCCGCTGAGTACGGCCTCATTGCGCTCGAGAAAAGTCCAGTAGAGCGAGGTAAACGGGCAGGAACCCGGGCCGAGCGCCTTCTTCGGGTCATACTGGCATTTTCCGCAGAAGTTCGACATGCGATTGATATACGCGGCGCCGGAGACGTAAGGCTTGGTCGCAGTCAGGCCGCCGTCGGCGTAGGTGGCCATGCCGAGAACGTTGGTCTCGACCACCCAATCGTAGGCGTCGACGTAGGCAAACCAGAACCAGTCGGTGAGCTCGCGCGGAGAAAAGCCGCAGAGATTGGCCAGGTTTGAGAGCACCATCAGGCGCGTGATGTGGTGCGACCAACCCTCGTCGACGACCTCGGCGACGACGGTGTCCATGCAGTACAGGCCGGACTTGACCCCCCAGTAGACAGCAGGGAGGGGAAGCGACGCACCAAGCGCGGAAGGTGTGGCTCCGGCATAGGGATCGGCGTTGGCTCCTGGCAGGTCGTAGGCATGCGCGGCTTGTTCGGTCTGGTTGGGCGAGACCTCCTGCACCACCTTGCGCGGCTCCTGAGGAATCGAGCCCGCAAGCAGGCGATAGCCGTCCGTCTGCTCATGCAAGTGACGCATGAACTCACGCCAGCCAAGCAGTTGACGAATAAAGCCTTCGGCACTGGCAAGCGGAATTTGCCCAGCCTGCGCAGCGGCTTCCACGTCGTGGATCAAGTCGATCGCCAGAATGCGACCCAGATTGAGGATGACGGAGGTTTTGGAGTGGAAGAGCTGCGCGTGGTCGTCGCGCATCGCGTCTTCATAGGGCCCAAAGGTGGGCAGCAGATGCTCGAGGGCAAACTTCCACATGCGGTCGCAGTCGGCCTGGGTGCACGGCAGCGCGAAGTTCGCGGACGTGCCGAAGTGGTGGCCGTAGGTGGCCTCCACCAAGGCGATGACCTCTTCGGTGATGGCATCGGGAGGAAAGCTGGGCGGATCGGGAATCGGAATCTGGCCCTTGTACGGATTGCGGTTTTCCGCGTCGAAGGAAAACTGGCCGCCGATTGGCTTGGCGTTGGCCATCAGAACGCCGCTGTTCTGGCGCATGCGGCGGTAGAAGCGATCCATCACGTAGGACTTGCCCGTCTTATAAGCGCCGTAGGTGTCGAGGAAGTCCCGCGTCGTGGAAGCCCAGGTAGTGTCCGGCACGTAGCGCAACTGCAGCCCGGCGGCCTCCGCAGAGGCGAGGTCGAGGCGAAGTTCACGCTCCGCGGGCACCATCACCGTGAGCGGTGGGAGCTTCTGTTCCGCCTGCAGCTTGCGCAGCGCCTGACCATGGCTCTCCGGTGAAAAGTGGTACAGCACCTTGACCCCGCGGGCGGCCTGCTCGAGCGCAAAGTGGCGCATGTTGCTGATCAGCACGATGAGTTTTTTCTTGTGGTAGGGCCGGCGCAAAGCCTTGGCCGTCGACTCGACGATGACGATGCCGGTCTGGCCGGCGGTCTGTTCGGTGAGCGGCCCGGTGCGATCCGTGTAGCGGTCGTATGGGATGTAAATCCAGCGGCGCTCGAGGATGTCGGCCGCGCTCGGCCGGTGGGGTTCGATCAGGCGTGCAAAGGCTGGCTGCGGCATGAAGGCTCTTTCTTGGGAAGCGTACGGGGCACACGTTCAAGCAGGATGTTCGATGCTCCGCATAGCGAAGCGAGGGGTTGGCGTGAGTGTCCTTGTGTCCTGCCTCGCGCATCGGAATAGTCGCACGACTTCCAGGGATAAGCATAACTCTGAGAGTTTGCTCCATGGGTCTATCTTCTCGTCTCGCATCACGGTGATTGAAGATGCCGCGAATGCGCTATTCCATCCAACTCGCTGATTTCCTGGCATGGGGAATGAAGAACGATAAAAGCAACCGCAGATTCCCTTCGGGAACGACAACAAAGCTTATGCCGCTTTACATCAAGCGCTAAGTTGCCTCAGTGGTCCGTCAGAGGCAAAGCAAACTGCAGCCCACCTGCGGTCCACAGCCGGTTTTCTCCGCGATCCAGATGCAAAGACGACTTGTCGCCAAGATCGCGATCGAAGACCTCTCCATAGTTGCCGACTGCCTGCACCACGTTGGCCGTCCAGTGCGGCTCGAGCCCCAGCAGAGACCCGAGGCCGTAACGCTGGCCGAGAAACTGCTGCAGCTCAGGCCGGGTATCGAGCGTGGGCGAGCTTAGCTGCGCCTTTACGTTGGCCTGCGTGACGCCCAACTGTTCGGCTGCAATCAGCGCGTTCAGCGTCCAGTTCACCAGGGACGCAAACACGGGGTCGCCGAAGGTGACTGCCGCCAACGGGTCCTGCCGGATCAACTGCGGCAGCACCGTGTACTCGGCCAACCGCGTGCCTTCGATGCCGCGAATGTTGGCCAGCGAGGTCACGTCGCTGGTGATGGCGTCGCAGTTGCCCGTGAAGAAAGCCGCTTCCATCTCGCCGGCCTCGGAGAACGGATACCAGACGTACGAGATGCTGTGCGCAGTCGCGTAGCTGTGCAGACCGGCCTCTGCGTCCGAAGCGGTGAGAAAGCAGATCTTCTTGCCCGCCAGATCGAGCGGCGTATGAACGTTCTTGTTCTTCGGCAGCAGAAAGCCCTGGCCATCGAAGAAGAGCGGCTGCGTATAGGTCAATCCCTTGGCCGTATGCGCCACCGTCGGGCTGCCCGAGGCCAGCAGATCGATCTCGCCCGCCATCAAGGCCGCGTTGGCCGCCGGCTCGTCCGGGAAGCTTTTGACGACCAACTTTGAGCCTGGCCCAAGGACCGCAACCGTTACGGCCTGACAAAAATCGATGTCGAGCGAGGCACGATTTCCATGGTCTTCAGAGCGCGAATAATCCTCTTCTTCCTTCGCCACACCGCAGTTCAGCGTCTTGGCGTGGCGCACGCGGTCCAGCACCGGATGCGCAAGCACGACAGCAGTTTGTGCCACTTTGGCTGGCACGGGCACAGGAGCAGGAGCCTGCGCCAAGCCCTGCACCGAAAGCAGACACGACAAGAGAAACAAGGGAGAGATGAGGCGAAACATGCGTCGGTATGCTCCGAAAACCTAGCTCAACGTGATCATGACGACGAAGCCCTAAACAGCAATCAGGCAGGGAGCGAGATACCTCCCTGCCTGTTTGCTGTTCGAGGAACGGACACCTTTGCGAGCGTCCAAGCGTTAGGGCGTCCAGGTGCCGGCCGTTGGCGTGCCCGGATCCGAGCTTGGCCGCGGGTTGAAGTCGGCCGGAACGGGGTTCGGCAGACCGGTATCGGTGGGCGTGATGTGCAGGGTGGAGCAGCCGGTGTTGTTGAGCTGCGGAATCGCATAAAAGCTGGGCGCCAACGTGTAGAAGCTGGCCGGCAAGGGCTGTGCGGCCCCGGTCAGGCGATTGTTGTCAAACGCCACCAGCAGATTGCCGACGTTCGGAACCACATCGTCGGCCGGCCCAAGATAAGGCTGACCGAAGGTGGCCTGGCCCTTCACCCGCGCGGCAGCTTCATCCGGAAGATCGGCCAGCGGCGTCAAGCCGTACAGCGCATTGATGAACTTGATGATCGAGCTGTGTTCATCGGCCTCATGCGCCACGCCGTGCACCACGCCGTAGGGCGACATCACGATGTTGGGGATACGCGGCCCTTGGTCGAGCGCGTCCCCATAGGGGTCAAAGGAGCGGACCACCTCAGGCGCGTGATCGTAGAGCCCGTCGGTCTCGTCATAGGTGATGATGATCGCGCTCTGCGACCAGTACGGGCTGCTGGTGATCGCGTTGACCTCCTGCGCCAGGAGCGAGCTTGAGATCTGCACGTCGGAGTAGCCCGGATGATCGTCGTTGCCGTAGAACACCGTGCGCAGCGCCGGGTTGGGGTCCTGCGGAGTCAGGCCTTGAAGGTTGTTGTAGCCGCCACGCAGATAGAACACCCCTCCCGTGGAGGGCAGCGACTGATTCTGGACCGAAGTGAAGAAGTCCCCCAGGCCATGCATATGCGAGCTCACCGCGGGATTGTTTGAGACGTAGCCGAAGTATTGGGGCGCATTGTGGTGCGCAATGTAGTCGGCGTGAGTCGCGGTGGTGGAGGCGTCGGTGACTTCGTGATCGTAGCCCTGCTGGTACCAGCCCCAGTTGGTAGGCTTCACGCCCGTGCCGGCGATCTCCATGATGTCTTTTTCCACGTCCGTCAGATCGGTCAGCGGCTGCTTGTCGGTCGAGACCGTCTGCAGGATGTTGCTGCCCATAAACGATAGCGGCAACGTGGCAAAGGTCAGGTTGATCTCAGGGTTGGCGGCCGCGGCCATGGACGGTTGACCGCTGCCGTAGATGTCCAGCTGCGAGCCCCAGTAGGGGTCGCCGTCCGAGACAACGGGCACACCGTTGCCGCTGACCGACTTGCCGTAGGCCATCGTGCTTTGCTGCGGATGCTTCACCCACTGCGTCTCGCCGGACTGGCCCGCGATCATCGCCAGCGCATTGGGGGTAGAGGCGGAGAGAACCGTCTGGTGAAAGTTGTCGAACAGCACGCCGCGATCGGCGTAGTTCCACATCACGGGAGCGGTATTGCAGTCGATATAGCCCATCACCAGCTCGCCCATCTGCTTCTGCGCCAGGGTTGGATTCTTGCTGGGCTTGCCGTTGGTAACGGTGACGCCCTCTTCCGTGGTGGCATAGCCGTCGTTCAGCGTGGTCCCGTTCGGCTGCAGGTCGATCTTGGTCTGGTAGGCGGTGTGCGAGTGGTTCACCGAGTCCGTATCCGCTGGGTAAATCGGCACCGTGCTGCCCGCGGGGGCAACGATCGTTCCCGTCGGTGCGTTCGCCAGCGAGGTGACCGAGAGCGGGATGCGGAACGGCGAGATCGTGGTCAGCGTGCCGTCGGTATTCACGAGCGTCTGCACAAAGCCGGGGGTCTGTGCGGCCGGCTGCGAGAACAGGCCGTTGGCGCCAGGATAGCTGCCGAAGTAGAAATCGAAGGAGCGGTTTTCCTGGAACAGCACAAACACATACTTGATGTTCTGTTTGATCAGCGCAATCTTTTGCGCATCCGTCAGCGTGGCTTCCTGCGCTACAGGGATGGTGTACGCCTGGACCGCTGCGCTTGAAGGCGGAGCGATGGTAAGGGGCGCGCCGGTCTGGGTTCCAGTTTGGGCGAGACCCGATTGGGGTCGCGCAAAACAGGACAGTGCCAGCAGCGTCACTGCCGCACTCGATTTTCTGGTCATGGTGGATCTCCTCAAGAGTTGGCGTGGATCGCCCTGGGTACGTTCGAGCAAGACTGCAACTTGTATTCAATCGCAAATCGATCAAACTTCTGTGAACGCTGCAATAAAGTAACGTGTCGTCAAGACGCAAACGGGTTATAAAGAAAAGCAAAAGTTGTAACGCACCTGACACAAAAGTTGTATAGGTTGAAGACACCTTGATGAAGGAGCTTCCCACCATGCGTCTTTTGCTGACCGCGTTCGCTGCTTGTCTATTGACCTCCGGTGCCTATGCCGATACGGTGTACACCCTTGAGAACCAGAGCGGTACCGGAAGCTACGGCACCGTTACGATCGACTCAACCCTGGGCGCCGTCTCCGGCCTCAACGCGATCCAGACGATCGGTGGTGTCCCGGTCAGCTTCAGCGGCCTAGCCACCTCGCAGGCGTACAACACCGCGCTCGATGAGTATCAGGCGACCTTTACTTCCGCCGGAAACCAGCTGCAACTCGACCTGGCCGTGCCGAACAATGCCACCACGCTGGTGGGCTACGCGCCGGCAGCGAGCTCCTTCTGTGCGATCGCATCCTTCGCCTGCGACTTCGAGATCAACGACTTCCAGGGCCTGGCCACGGTTGCCTCAAGCCCCACACAGCTTGAGGGCAATCTGCTACCGGCAGCCGCAGCCAGCGTCACTCCAGAGCCGTCCTCGCTTGCTCTGCTCGGCACCGGCCTCCTGGGTGTGCTCGGCGTAGCGCGGCGTCGCTTCACGCAACGGGCCTAACTCCAGTTGTCCTCCTTCTGACAGGCTGAACTCAATCTCGAGCGGCGCGGCTTCGGTCGTGCCGCTCGGGACTTAACGAACGACTCTCCCAAATCTCCTCCATGCTGGCAAGCATTTCTGCTCCGAATGAACTTCAGAGCGGCCAACCTCTGTTTTGCGCAAGGCCAGCCGGCCGAGATCCCTTTCGCACGGAACTTTCCGCAATCCAGCGCCTTGTCTCCGCACGCCAAAAGCCTATAAAAAGGCGCACCGGGCACTCGTCTAAAATCGACGTGTACCGGCCATAGGAGAAGACAGCAAGGGTATGGGCAAGCAAGTGGAGAGGATAAGCACGGGAGTCAGTGGACTGGACAACATTTTGGGAGGAGGTCTGCCGGAAGGACAGATGTATCTGCTTGAGGGCGATCCCGGCACCGGGAAGACGACGCTGGCCATGCAGTTTCTGATGTCGGCCATGGCGAACGGACGGAAGGTGCTCTACGTTACCCTCTCAGAACCCAAGCAGGAGTTGATCGATTCGGCCGATTCGCACGATTGGGATTTCACCCAGGTACCCATCGTGGAGTTCGTTCCGGACGAAGGAAGCCTCGCGGCCGATCAGCAATACACCGTCTTTTATCCCAGCGATGTCGAGCTTGCGGGGACCATCTCGCGCCTTACCGAGGCGATCGACAAGAGGCAGCCGGCGTGTCTGGTGCTTGATTCGCTCTCAGAGCTTCGTCTGCTGGCCGCGGACAATATGCGCTACCGCCGCCAGCTTCTGGCTTTAAAGCAGTTCTTTGCTGGAAGAAAGATGACGGCGCTTCTGCTCGACGACCGTTCCGCCAACGGCCAGGATCTTCAGTTGCAAAGCATTGCACACGGCGTGGTGCGTCTGGAAAAAGTGCCGCGTTCCTTCGGTGTCACGCGAAGGCGGGTCGAGGTGATCAAGTTGCGAGGGTCTGTCTTCCGGGAAGGATTTCACGACTACAACATCCTTCTTGCAGAAGGAGTCGTCGTCTACCCGCGTTTGATTGCCTCCGAACACAGCGCACCCTTCGACGGAGAACAGCTTGCCAGCGGCATCGAACAGTTGGACCGGCTCTTCGGAGGAGGCGTTCCTCGTGGATCCAGCACCTTGATGATTGGTCCGACCGGCGTAGGCAAATCCTCCATCTCCATGCAATATGCCTATGCCGCGGCCAGGCGTGGAGATCGAGCGATCGTGTATGTCTTCGACGAGGTTCTCCGCACGGCCAAAGCCCGCGCAGAAGGGCTCGGTATGGAGATCCAGACAGAGATCGATCGGGGAACCCTAAGCATGTCTCAGGTCGATCCAGCCGAGCTCTCCCCCAGTGAGTTCGTCTGGCAGATTCGCAATGACGTGAACGATCGCAATACACGCGTCGTCGTCATCGACAGCCTCAACGGTTTCTTGAACTCGATGCCCGGGGAAGCGGATCTACTCCTTCAGCTTCACGAGCTTCTCTCGTACCTGAATCAGAAAGGAATTGTCACCTTCCTTGTAATGACCCAGCATGGCTTGGTGGGCACGATGAGCACCCAGGTTGACGTCAGTTATCTGGCGGACACAGTCGTGCTGCTGCGCTACTTCGAGGCTCGAGGACGCATTCGGCAGAGTATCGCCGTGCTCAAGAAACGCATCGGCGATCACGAGAGGACCTTGCGAGAGCTGACCTTCAAACCAGGTGGAATCCTGGTGGGGGAGGCCTTGAAGGAGTTCCGCGGCGTTCTGACCGGCGTGCCGGAGTACCCGGAAGACACGGTGGACGGAAAGAGAGAGGCAGGGGAGTAAGGTGTCCTTTCAGAATACCGTTCTAGTGCATGCACCGGTCGGCCGCGATGCGGAACTGGTGGTGCTCATTCTGGCGCAGGCCGGACTGCTGGCATCGCCGGTCCGCGGTCTTTCCGAGATTCTGCATCTGGCCAAGGCCGGCAATGCCGGAGCATTGCTCATGACGGCCGAAGCATTCTCCAGACCGGCAATAGAGGACCTCTCCCAGGCCTTGGGAGAACAACCGCACTGGTCGGACCTCCCTGTCTTGATTCTGGTGCCGGGCGGACGGGAGTCGGCGCTGATCGGTCATCTTGAATCGTCTCTTCTTCCCCTGCCGAATCTGACTCTGCTCGAGCGTCCGATTCGTCCCGTTACCCTGACCAGCGTAGCGCGCAACGCTCTCAGAAGCCGATCACGCCAGTATGAAGTCCAGCGCATTATGAACGAACAGGAGCAAACCGCGCTGGCGATGATGCAAAGCGAAAAACTGGTGGCCGTAGGGCGGCTCGCCTCCTCCATCGCTCATGAGATCAACAATCCGCTCGAGGCCGTAACGAACCTGCTCTACCTCATGCAGGGAGAGCCGAACCTTCCGCAGGCAGCGCGGGATTATCTGCAGACGGCAGATCGTGAACTCGCGCGCGTCTCGCAGATCGCCTCGCAAACCCTGCGCTTTCATCGCCAGTCCACCTCAGCCACGCTGGTACGCCCAGAGTCCTTGCTGAATGAAGTGCTCGAAATCTATAACACCAGGCTCACCAACTCCCACGTGTCGATTACCAGGCAGTACCAGGCAGATCTGCAGGTCACCTGCTATGAAGGCGACATCCGTCAGGTGCTCAGCAACCTGGTCGGCAACGCCTTCGACGTCATGCGCAATGGCGGAGCCCTGCGCCTGCGAACGCGCGAGCTGACGTGGTGGGCGACCGGCGAACGCGGAGTGATGTTCACGGTAGCCGACGATGGCTCCGGCATGAATGAGGTAACACAGAAGCGCCTCTTTGAGGCCTTTTACTCAACCAAAGGCATCCAGGGCACAGGGTTAGGCCTGTGGATCTCGAAACGCATCGTCCATAAGCATCGCGGTCATGTGCTAGTTCGAAGCCGCATGGAAAATGGCCATGGCACCGTCTTTCAGGTATGGCTGCCCTATGCGCTTGCGGACTCCGCGAAGGAAGCATGGCACACGGACGATGTCGATGAGTCCTGCTAACAGCAAACTCGCTTGCTTGCTGCACGTCAGGTTGGTAAGGTGGATTCCATGCAAGAAGAGCGTAAAGGTTATGTTCGTGGAGTCACCGCTGACACCGCGGTTCATCAGTTTGGTCTGGAACTGCATTACCTGGTAGAAGGTCGGGACAGCAACGAACAGTTAGCGATCCTTCACTACACCTCCTCTCCAGGCCACGAGCCGCCTCCACACGTGCATGAAGACGAAGATGAGGTCTTTTACGTGCTGGAGGGGGAACTCGACGCATATTGCGGGAGCGATACGCTGCAAGTAAAAGCAGGGCAGTGTCTTATGCTCCCTTTCGGCAAGCCGCACGCCTGGATCATTCGCTCCCCCATCTTCCGTGCCTTGATCGTCACGCATCCAGCGCGAATCGATCGCATCTTTCGCGAAATGCAAGAGCCGTACCGAAAGATCGAGGCTTCAGGAGAAAGCTATGAAAAAGCTCTCCAAGAGGATGCCGGCAAAGCAATCTTGAACATCGCTGCTCGTCACGGCATGCGGGCCCTTGGCCCAGACGAAATCCGTCAACAGATGCCTGGGTTTCCGGTCCCGGCTGACCGGCTTTGATTCCCGAAGCAAAGGCGTCTTAACCCTCCAGCTTCACGTTCCGCAGCCGGAGCGCATTGCCGATCACCGACACAGAGCTGAGACTCATCGCCGCTGCGGCAATCATCGGATTGAGCAGCACCCCGGTAAACGGAAACAGCACACCCGCGGCAAGCGGCACGCCGAGCGCGTTGTAAATAAACGCAAAGAAGAGATTCTGCCGGATGTTGCGCATGGTGGCCTGGCTTAGGCGCCGCGCCCTGAGCAGCCCGCGCAGGTCGCCGCTGAGCAGCACCAGGCCGCCGGCTTCGATCGCGATGTCGGTTCCAGTGCCCATCGCGATGCCCACCTCGGCCTGCGCAAGCGCCGGAGCATCGTTGACTCCGTCCCCGGCCATGGCCACGATCGCGCCATGCTGCTGGTAGCGCTTGACGACGTCGGCCTTGCCTTGCGGCAGTACGCCTGCCTCAAACGCGATGCCGAGCTGGCCGGCGATGGCCTGGGCGGTCGTGGCGTTATCGCCCGTGACCATGACGATGCGTAGCCCGGCAGCCTTCAGCTTGCGCAGAGCCTCCGCAGTAGACGGCTTGAGGGCGTCCGCGACGCTCACCAGGCCTGCCGGCTGACGGTCCACGGCGATCAGCATGACGGTCCGGCCCTCCTGCCGCAAGGCTTCCGACTCGGCCAGCAAAGGCTCGGAGTCGATGCCCAGCTCGCGGAAGAGTGCGGCGTTGCCGAGCGCAATCCGCTTGCCCGCGACGGTTCCGGTCACGCCCTTGCCGGTCGAGGAGTGGAAATCTGCAACGGGGCTGAGACTCAAATGCCGGACCTCGGCTCCCTTCACAATCGCTGCGGCGAGGGGGTGCTCGCTCGACCGCTCGAGGCTGGCAACCAGCCGTAGCAGCTCGTCCTGCTCAAAGCCAAGCCGGGGAGCGACCTGGTCGAGCGTGGGTTTGCCCTCGGTGAGGGTGCCGGTTTTGTCGATCAGCAGCGTATGGACCTTTCCGAAGTTTTCAAGCGCCTCGGCGTTGCGGATCAGGATGCCGGCGGAGGCTCCGCGGCCGGTGCCGACCAGAATGGCCATCGGCGTGGCCAGGCCGAGCGCGCAGGGGCAAGCGATGATCAGCACTGCCACGGCATTGACCAAAGCATGCGGCAAACGAGGCTCCGGGCCCGCCAGCGACCAAACCAGAAAGGTAATTGCCGCGGCCAGCAGCACCGCCGGAACGAAGTACGAGGCAACCCGGTCCGCAAGCCGCTGGATGGGTGCGCGCGAACGCTGGGCTAGGCTCACCATGGAGACGATCTGCGCGAGCAGGGTGTCGGCACCGATGCGTTCGGCCCGCATGACGAAGGAGCCTGTACCGTTGACCGTGCCGCCGGTGACCTTGGCGGAAACATCTTTTTCGACGGGAATGGATTCGCCGCTGACCATGGACTCGTCGATCGCGCTGTGGCCTTCAAGGATCACGCCGTCGACAGGAATCTTCTCGCCCGGCCGCACACGCAGGCGGTCGCCCACCTGCACCTCCGCCAGCGGCACGTCCGCTTCGCCGCCCTGTGCGTTCAGGCGGCGCGCGGTCTTCGGGGCCAGGCCGAGCAGCGCGCGCAAGGCGCTTCCGGTGGCGCGGCGGGCGCGCAGCTCCAGCACCTGCCCCAGCAGCACCAGCGCGATGATGACCACCGCCGGCTCGAAGTAGAGCGCGGGCGATGCCTCCACGGCGCGAACGGACGCGGGAAACAGCCCCGGCGCGACGGTCGCCACCACGCTGTACCCGTAGGCCGTGCCCGTCCCCAGCGCGATCAGCGTGAACATGTTCAGGCTGCGGTTGGCGATCGACTGCCAGCCACGTACGAAGAACGGCCAGCCGCACCAGAGCACGACCGGCGTGGCCAGCGCAAACTCAATCCAAGGGAGCACACGCCCGGCGTGCAGGTGCGTGAGCGGCAGGAACATCAGTACCAGCAGCGGAACGGCCAGCGCGACGCTGATCCACAGCCGCCGCGTCATGTCGTCCAGCTCCGACGTATCCTCTTCGCCGGTGCTCTCGCGCGGCTCAAGCGCCATGCCGCACTTGGGACAGGTGCCCGGGCCAAGTTTGTGAACCTCGGCATGCATCGGGCAGACGTACTCGGCCTGCTGCTCAGCCTGGGTTGGCGGCGCGGCGGCAACGGGCTTCGGAGCCAGAAATTTCTCTGGATCGGCCTGGAACTTCGCGGCGCAGCCTTTCCCGCAGAAGAAGTATGAGGTTCCTTCGTGCTCAACCCGCGCAGCCGTTTTGGCCGGGTCAACCTTCATGCCGCAAACCGGGTCCAGTACCGCCTCGCTGACCATCGCCGCCTCGCTCATTCATTGCCTCCGCCCGGTGCCGTTGGAAGATGGATGCTCGTCGCATCCGAGCCGACGCTCATTGGCTCGTCAAGCGCGTTCATCAGGGTGTAATTTTCGAGCGCGATGGCCGCCTGCCACGCCTGGTTGAGCGCCTGCACGTAACTCAACTGCAACGTGAAGAGCAGGCGCTGCGCTGAGAGCACATGCGGATACGTCTCAGCCATCTGCTGGTACTTCAGCACCTCCAACTGGTACGCGCGACGCGCCCGGGGCAGCATCTCCGTGCGGTATTTTTCCGCGGTATAGCGGGCCGTCTGGTACTGCTGGGCCAGCGGCTCGGCGCGGCTACGGGTCAGCAATTGCGTGCGGGTCACGTCCTGGCGCGCGCGCTCAAGCTCCACGCGCGCCGCTTCGATGTTGCCCTGGTTGCGGTTCCAGAGCGGAAGCTGCACGCTGGCCTCAACAAAGCTCTCTGGGCCAGCCTTGAGGTTGGTTGCGCCGAGCACCTCGCCCGAGTACCACTCCCCGGCCTTGAGATTCAGGTTCGGCACCTTCTCCCGCTGGGCGGACTTCAGCCGCGCCTCAGCGACGGCCATATTCGCCTGCGCCTGCTTGACCATGGGACTCTGCTCGGCGTCGGTCAGGACGACCGCGTCGGCGTCGAGCTCCGGCGGTGAGACCAGCTCCCCGGCCAGAGGATGCGGTTCGAGCGCCGTTTGGCCCGCGGACGTGCCGAGCTGGGAGGAGGCGGCGAGGAACAGCCGCTGCGCGTTGACGAACTCGACCTTGGCCTGCTCTGCCGCGATCTCGGCCGTTAGCACGTCCGAGGCGTCGGCCTGGCCAACCCGCTCGAGCTCATGCGCGTTGGTCTCCGCATCGAGCGCGACCTTGAGCAGCCGGTCTTGGACCACGACAGCTTGCTGTGCCGACAAGGCATCGAAGAAAGCCCGGCCCACATCGTTGTGCACGCGAGCACGCTGAATGTCTACGGCCAACTCGTTCGACCGGCCCTCGGCCTTGTAGAGGTCGCGGCGCAGGGAGAGCTTGCGGCCCAGCACGAACTCCTGCGAGAAGAACGCGCCCTCCTCGCCGCCGTGGTACTCGCCTCCGCGGATGTGATCGCCGGAGTAGCCGACGATCGG
>CALMVK010000275.1 GCA_937873145.1 uncultured Granulicella sp.
GGACCGGGTTCCGCAGCGCGAGACGGGCATGACGAGCTACGAGATTATGCTGAGCGAGAGCCAGGAGCGGATGCTGCTGGTGGCGGAGAAAGGCCGCGAGGCGGAGGTGCTGGCGGTGTTCGGGAAGTGGGGGCTGGACTGCGCGGAGGTGGGCGTGGTGACGGCGGATGACGTGATGCGGGTGTATCACGGGGGGCGGCTCGAGGCGGAGATTGGGAACAAGGCGCTGACGGAGGAGGCTCCGGTGTACCAACGTCCTGTAGGGACTTGGGTTGCGCCGGTGCCGAAGGATCCTCCGGCCTGGGTGCTGGAGGAGTTGGGGAAGCCGCGGGACTATACGGCGGATTTGAAGAAGCTGCTGGCGAGCGCGAATGTGTGCTCGAAGGCGTGGGTGTATGAGCAGTACGACTCGATGGTGCAGACGAATACGGTGCAGGGGCCGGGGTCGGAGGCGGGCGTGATCCGGGTGAAGGGTACGGGTGTGCGGGCTCGGGAGGCGTCGGGGGCGGCGACGTTCAATGCGGTGAACGGGCAGCGGAGTACAGACTTTGTGGGGGCGGCGACGCTGGCCGCGAAGGCGGAAGGGTATTCGCCGGCGGCGGTGGAGCACTCGGTGCTGGGAAAGATCATCTCGTTTGTGGCGGGGTCGACTCCGGAGGCGGAGGCGGTGCTGCTGACGGGGAATGCGGATGCGGCGAATCCAGTGGTTTCGCGGACGCACGGGATGAACTCGGCGGCAGTGCGGATGGAGAGCGGGCAACGGCGGGCGGCGGATATGAAGCCGGAGCGCGGGCTGGCAATGGCGCTGGCAGGCAACGGGCGCTGGTGCTACCTGGACCCGAAGCTGGGCGCGATGCATGCGGTGGCGGAGGCTGCGCGGAAGGTGGCGTGTACGGGGGCGACTCCGGTGGCGGCGACGAATTGTTTGAACTTTGGAAATCCGGAGAAGCCGGAGATTATGGCGCAGCTTTCGGCGGCGATCGATGGGAGTGCGGAGGCGTGCGAGGCGCTGGGGACGCCGATTACGGGGGGGAATGTCTCGCTTTATAACGAGACGAAAGGGGAAGGAATCTATCCGACTCCGGTGATTGGGGTGGTGGGGATTTTGGAGGATGTGGGAAAGGCTGTGCCGAGTGGGTTTCAGCGGGCGGGCGACAAGGTGCTGCTCTTGCAGTCGACAGAACCGCTCAATACAGATGGGAAGGCTGAATTGGGCAGCTCGGCGTTTACGCATACAGCTTTCGGTGTTTTGTGGGGCGAGGTTCCCGAACTCAATCTTGATGCGGAGGCGGCGTTGCATGAGGCACTGATTCAGCTTGCGCAGCGTAGCTTGATTCACTCAGCAAAGGACATCTCGGATGGAGGTCTTGCGGTGGCGTTGGCGGTATCCTCGCTCACAGGCGGCATCGGCGTACGGGCAACGCTCGGCGCGTTGCATGAGGGTGAGTACATAGCCGCACTATTCAATGAGAATGGCTCCGAGGTGCTAGTGTCGTGCGCGCCCGAGGCTTATGCGACCATTTGCACCTTGCTCGATGAGGTTGGAAAGGTCTGGCCACTTGATCTAGGCGAGACGATCGAGGGCTGGGTGGAGATTAATGCAGCAGGGCTTACGCTGATCGAGGCCTCGGTGGAGGAACTTCGTTTGCCGTGGAACTCGGGGCTGGCGACCCAGCTTGCGGAAGAAGTTCTCGCATGAGCGACGAACGCCGATTAGACCTGAGTTTGCTCGAGCGAGCTCTTGCACGTCTAACCCAGTCTATGACGGACTACGACGCTCATCCGGAAAGCGACTCGTTCCGCGATTCCGTGGTGATCCGCTTCGTTTTCACTTATGAACTGTTGGTGCAGGTTCTTTCCCGATACGTCGCATCGCAGCATGTCAAATTCACCCCGGAAAGCGAAATGACAAAGGCGAAACTAGTCCGCCGGGCCAATGACCTTGGCATTCTTCGCATGGAGTGGGAGACGTTTGTTGCATTCCGTGACGCTCGCAACGGTGTGGCTCACGCTTACTCTGAAGCCAGAGCTCTACGCGTTGTCGACCTTGCCCACTCCTTTGCGGAGGAAGCGCAGTTTCTCCTCCTACGCGTCAAGGAGAGACTGGATGGATAGGCAGCTTGCAGACCGGTTGGGGCTTGAGGTGAGACATCTTCAGATCGTGACAGATCTGCTGCACAAGCATGTTCCCAACCGTCCAGTCTGGGCGTTCGGTTCACGCGCGTTCGGTCGCGCACGACGCTACTCGGATCTCGACCTGGCCGTAGGTGGTGTCGGAAAATTAGCAATTGGAACCCGCTACGATCTCACTGACGAGCTGGAGGAGTCCATGCTGCCGATCGAGGTCGACGTCGTGGACCTCAACGACATCGACGACTCGTTTCGCTCCAGGATCGAGCCTGATTTTCTGCTGATCGAGAATCGAAACGATTCCGCTGGAGCAAGCAAAGGCGACACAAGCGCTGGCGACCGCATGAATGCCGGAGAGGAGTTTTAGTGAACGAAGCGGTAATGGATTTGGCGGGTATGGACTCGGGTGCGCGGGAAGTGCTGGTTGCCGAAGAGGTTCTCGGGTGATTGATCTCGGTCCAATGCAGGATGCGATCGCCACGCTCACTGAGTCACTGACTCTGATCAAGGAGTCCGGAGACCGACAGTCCGAGCCAATGCGTCTCCTGATGCAAAGGGGCCTGATTCAGGCGTTCGAATACACCTACGGACTGGCTCTTCTGATGATGACGCGCTATCTGCGAGAGCACGATTCCACTCCGGACAAGCACGACTTGAGTGTCTTCGAGGAACTGATCAGGGTTGCTGACGAACATCAACTTGTTCGTTCGCCTTTTTCGAGATGGAAGGCCTTCCGGCATGCGAGGAATCTGACAAGTCACACGTACGACCGGGCCAAGGCGGAGGCCGTGGCAGAGGTCATTCCGGACTTTGAACGTGAAGTCATTTACCTACTCTCTAAACTGCAGCAGAGATTGTCACAATGATCAAAGGGTCCACCATCGCGATTGCTCCGGAGGAAGCCCGGATTGTCCTCGATATACTTGAGGCACGGATTCCAGACCGCACCGTATGGATCTTCGGCTCGCGTGCGAAGAACCGCGCACGGCGGCGTTCCGATCTGGACCTCGCCATCGCCGGTTCAGAGCGCCTTCCCCTTGATCTATACCTCGATCTGAAAGAAGACTTCTTGCAATCCGACTTGCCTTACTTCGTCGACATGGTCGATTTACACGACATTGCGCCCGAGTTCAAGCACCGCATTGGGCCCGACTTTCGTCCGGTCTCGCTCCTTGAGGATCAGCTTGTGGAACGCTCCGACCCCGCCCAGGAACGGTTCGATAAGCTGCGCGAACATTGCGGGGTGATGGCCGTCTACAACCATCCGGATGCGGCTCGGCTGACGTATTGGGGGCTTTACTCGCTGCAGCATCGGGGGCAGGAGTCGGGGGGGATCGCTTCGGCTGACGGAGAGCATGTGCACGATATCAAGGGCATGGGGCTGGTGTCGGAGATCTTTACCGATGACGTGCTGGCAAAGCTTCCCGGGCACCTGGCGATTGGGCATACGCGCTATTCGACGACGGGGGATTCGGCGCTGTTGAATGCGCAGCCGATCTCGGTGGAGTCGACCAAGGGGCTGATTGCGATTGCGCACAATGGCAACTTGACCAACCTGGGCACGGCGCGGGAACGGCTGGAGCGCGATGGGGCGATCTTTCAGACGACGTCGGACTCCGAGATCATCGTGCAGCTGATCGCGCACTCGCATCGCAACACGCTGGTGGATGGCATGGCGGATGCGCTGAGCCAGGTGGAAGGTGCGTTTTCAATTGTGATGATGACGCGCAACCGCATTTTTGCGGCGCGCGATCCGCATGGGTTTCGGCCGCTGTGCATGGGGCGGATCGTGGGCGAGGATGGGGCACCGGATACGTTCTGCTTTGCGAGCGAGACGTGCGCGCTCGACCTGCTGCATGCGAAGTATGAGCGCGATGTGGAGCCGGGAGAGCTGGTGATGGTGTCCGAGGAGGGTGTGACGAGCCGCATCTTTTCCAAGGGGACGCCGCAGTCGTCGTGCATTTTTGAGCATGTATATTTTGCGCGGCCGGACTCGAAGGTGTTTGGGCGCTGGGTGCAGACGAGCCGGGAAGAGATGGGGCGGCAGCTGGCGCGGGAGTCGAGCGTGCCGGCGGACCTGGTGGTTCCGGTGCCGGACTCGGGAGTGACGGCGGCGCTGGGGTACGCGGCGGAGTCTGGGATTCCGTTCAACTTTGGACTGATCCGCAACCATTATGTGGGACGGACGTTCATCGAGCCGACGCAGCGGGTGCGGGACTTTGGCGTGCGCATGAAGCTGAATCCGAGCCGGGCGCTGCTCGAAGGGAAGCGGGTGATTTTGATCGACGACTCGATCATTCGCGGGACGACTTCGCGGAAGATTGTGCGGATGGTGCGGGCGGCGGGGGCGACCGAGGTGCATCTGCGGATCTCCTGTCCGCCGACGATTTCGCCTTGCTTTTATGGGGTGGATACGCCGAGTAAAGAGCATTTGATTGCCGCGAACAAGTCGCTTGAGGAGATCTGCGAGTTTATCGAGGCGGACTCGCTGGCGTATCTCTCGCTGGTGGGGTTGACGCATGCGTGCACGATGGGGGATCCTCCTTCGGGGCTAGCTCCAGGGGATTTTTGCACGGCCTGTTATACGGGGGATTATCCAACGCAGCAGATCGATGTGTTCGAGATTCTTCCGGCGCGGACGTACGCTTAGGGCGATGTTGGTTGAGCGGATTTGCCGATGGAGTAAGGACAAACAACGATAAGTGCAGCCGCAGATTCGCTTCGGGAATGACAACAAACGGCAAATCTGTTTCTACACCAACATCGAAGTCGCTTTAAAGAGAGAAGGAAGCCCGGGTGGGCTTCCTTCTTTGGCTAGAGAGAGACTGATTACGCGCGGAACTTGCGGCGGGCGGCTCCAGCGAGACCGACAAGGCCGGTGCCGAGCAGGACGAGCGAGCTCGGTTCGGGGGTGACGGCGGCGGTGGAGTTCGGCGCGGGCACGAAACCGGGATCGTTCGCGGTCGCGCCGTCCTGGAAGGTCAATCCGCCCAAAGTAAAGTCGGTTTGGTCGGTGTAGACGACGAGCGTATCGGAACTTTGTCCAGGCAGCACGCCGTTGTTTCCGTCATATCCGTAGTTGAGGACGCCATTGACGGTCATGAGGGCCTGTGTGGGAGCTATTGTTCCGGATCCTGCGACGTAATCTGCCGAGACAGGTGCGATAAAGCTGGCGATCGTGAACTCGAGAATGGGATCATTGCCCGTGGTGGCGACGTTCGCGAAGTTGAAGACGAAGTCGAGGCAGGTCGGGCACATGGCACCGGTTCCGCCGCGGTAGATGTTTTCGTTGTAGTTGACGATGAAAGGATTGGGGTCTCCGCCAGCAGAGGTGGCCGGGGTGGTGCCGCCGATGAAGGAGTTTAGAACGAAGGTGCCGCTGGTGTAAGCGTCGGTGGTGGTCGTTCCGAGCGGGATGGGTGCGCCGAACGCAGCGGTTGCACCGACGATGAGGGCAGAAGAAGCAGCGAGAGAGAGAGTAAGGCGGTTCAGCATGGGGAAGGCTCCTGGGTGATTCAGAATCAGTACAACGAATGTTCGTGTCCTACAACTTATGACGTACTCTATCCGGGCGCAGATTGGGGATCAAGTAAAATCTTCGCAGTTTTGCGAAAAGTTACGAAAGTATTTCCTGGTAATCCGCAGAAGCTCAACCGTGAGGGTCTTGGCGGGAAGCTCGCGATTGGCCTCTCGTGAAACTGTGTGGATGAGCGAAGACTCACGAGGACAGACAGCGAAGGCAGACGGCTCCCGTGAGGGACGGCAAAGGACGAACACCAACGGTCGGGGCTTGGTGCACCGATCAGCCGGGGAGTATCATCTAGAAAGAGAGTTTAGGAGAACCCTTATGGCATATAGCGACAAGGTCGTCGATCACTACAGCAATCCACGCAATGTCGGTCAGCTGGATAAATCCTCTGACGCAGTCGGTACGGGTCTGGTCGGAGCACCGGAGTGTGGCGACGTGATGCGCCTGCAGATCCGGGTGAATCCGGAGACGCAGGTGATTGAGGAAGCCAAGTTCAAGACTTTCGGCTGCGGCTCGGCCATTGCTTCGAGTTCGTTGGCGACTGAGTGGGTCAAGGGTAAGACGATCTCTGAGGCTTTGACCATTTCGAATACGGACATTGTGAAAGAGCTTGCGCTTCCCCCGGTGAAGATCCACTGCTCCGTGCTGGCCGAAGATGCGATCCGCGCGGCGATTGGGGACTGGAAGAAGAAGAATCAGGGCGTTGCGAGTGAGTCGTCTGTGGTTGCTGTAGGGGCGCACTAAGCTACTCTCAAAGCGCGTGCACCGCTTTGAGAGTAGCCAGATTTGTGTGTGTTGAATGCATGGGTAAAAGCTTTCGATGAGTATGGTGACTTTACAAACCGCAGCTGAGCGTGACGCTCCAAAGCCGGACCTAAAAAATCCGTTGGCGGGGATGACTTTGCTGACTGCGGAGGGACAGACACCGCGGGCGAAGCAGGCCGTTGAGATTACGAAAAGCGCGTTGAAGCGGATCCGGATTGCCATGGCGAAAGAAGGTATTTCGCCGGATGCCGGAGGATTGCGGGTAGGAATTACAGGGGGCGGGTGCTCTGGACTTTCCTACAGCATCCGCTTTGACACGAAGCCTCGGGAGCGGGACAGGACGTTCGTGTTTGGAGCGGGCCTGGAGACGGCGAACGACCCGTCCGGTGCGAGGCCGGTGCGGCTGTTTGTGGATCCAAAGTCGTTTCTTTACTTGGCTGGTATGGTGCTCGATTTTGAAGAGACCTTGATGCGGCAAGGATTCAATTTCATCAATCCCAACTCTACAAAGAGTTGCGGGTGCGGGTCCAGCTTTTCTGCCTGAAGGCTGTTGCCGAGTGTGGCGTGCCTGCCTGCACCGACGTGTTTGTTTCAAAACCGACATCTTCTGAATCCCTTTTACTTCCGCCGTTACGGGCAGGACATGCTGATCTGCGACCAGGTTGCGGTGCGTCTCTAAACTTAAGAGAACTCCTGACGATGCAGAACGGTAGATTTTGCCCTGTTTCGGTGATGGATAATGGACCTCGGGGTGGAGCGCGTGTGTTGTTCGAGGCCTTTCGTGGAAAGCACGAGGGACTGACGTGTTTCCAAGTATCTTGGCCAGGTTGATGAGACCGGATCGGACGTGTTGTGAAGCTTTGGAACGACTATGAAGGAAAGACGATTGCGGAGGTTTATCCGCTTAGGAAACTGCTTTGGCCTGAGGGGAGAAGCGCTTTTTTTGTGACGTCCGCGCAGGATGGGGCGGCAGAGGTGATTCGGATTACGGAATCGCTGAACGACGAGCACGAGATGCTGGAGCGGTGGCGACAGGTATCCGCGGTGCGACAGGCCAACCTGGTGGAGATCAAGACGTTTGGGGTGACGACGTTTGACGGGGTTCCGCTGACGTATGCGGTGATGGAAGGGACGGACGGGAGCCTGGCGGAGATTCTGCGGGAGCGTCCGCTGACGGCGGCGGAGACCATGCAGGTGGCGATGAGCGTGCTGGCGGCGCTGAGTGCGCTGCATGCGATCGGACTGGTGCACGAGCATTTGGAGCCGGCGAGCGTAGTGGCGACCGGTGAGGTGGTGAAGCTGCGCAGCGACTGCGTGCGCGCGTGCGTGGCCGATTCTGAGTTTACTCCGCAGTCGACGTGCGATGAACTGCGGCGGCGCGACGTGCAGGATGTGGCGGTGTTGCTGTTGCAATGCCTTACGCTGGAGCGGCAGTGGACCTCGGCGATGCGGGTGCCGGCACCGTTTGAACAGGTGATCCGGCACGGGCTCGACGGGACGTGGGGTTTGGCGGAGATGGAACGCGCACTGCACCCGCCGGTGCCGCAGGTGGTGGAGCAGCCTCCTGTGCCGTTGCCATCGTCTACAGTGCAGGCGCAGGCTGAGCCGGTGCGGCCTGAACCGATGCGCGGGCCAGCCCGGGTGCAGATGGCTGGGCCGGAGGCGGTGCTTGGGGTGCGGGTGGTGCCGGAGATGCGCCCGGGCACGACGCGGCGATTGCATCTACGGCGGTTGGTGGCGAGTACGGCGTCTGGAGAGTTGGTGCCGAGGCGATGGCTGTTGGCTGGAGCGGCGGCGTTCGCGGTGGTCCTGCTGATGTGGTTTTTCCTGGCGCGGTCGCCGGTGGCGCGGCCGTCGCCATGGCTGCCGGCTCCTGAGATGGTGGCGCCGCCTGCGCAGGAGGCGAGTGCGGCGGCGGACGGGAGTGTGGCGGCTGCGAAGGGCAGTGGTGCTCCGGCGGCCAAGGCGGTGATGCAGCCGGGCTGGCATGTGATTGCATACACGTATTTGCATGAGGGGCAGGCAGCGGCCAAGGTGGCCACGGTGGCGCGGCTGCATCCGGGATTGAATCCGAAAGTGTTTGCTCCTGCGGGCCGCGAGCCTTACTTTGTGGCGCTGGGCGGCGGGATGAGCGAGAGCGAGGCGGCGGCGGTGCTGCGGACGGCGCGTCGGGACGGTTTGCCGCGGGATACGTTTATCCGGCTGTATCGGTCGCGCTGACGGGTCGTCTTAGTCCCACACCGGGTGTATCCGCAAGCTTGCGGAGGTAAGCTTGAGCGATGGCCATTCCGGATTACTTTGAGGTGTTTTCGCTTCCCCGTCAACTGCAGATCGACACGGCAGCGCTTGAGAAGGCGTTTTACGCGCAATCGCGGAAGCTGCATCCGGATCGGTTTGCCTCGCGGCCTGTGGCGGAGCAGGAGGCTGCGCTGGCGCAGGCCTCGGAGCTGAACGATGCCTACCGGACGCTGAAGGACCCGATTGCGCGGACGCAGTATTTGCTGTCGGTAGAAGGCGTGGAATTTGAGGAGCAGTCCAAGGCGGCGACGGATGCGGCGCGGGCGAGCGGGACGGAGAAGAAGCAGCTGATTCCTCCGGAGCTGCTCGAAGAGGTGTTCGAGCTGAATATGCAGCTGATGGAGATGAAGGCGGCAAAGGAGTTTGGGGATGAGGCGAACCCGGGATTGCGGAAAGACCTGGAGTCGGCGGCGGCGAACTTTCAGGGGATGATGGTGCAGACGCAGAAGGAGCTTGAGGGCTTGTGGGCGAAGTGGGATGGGGCGGAGGATGAGGAGGGGCGGGTTGCGGCGCGTGAGGGGATGGTGACGCTGCTGAATAAGCGGAGCTATCTGCGGAACCTGGTGCGGGATGTGACGGCGGCGCTTGAATAGGGTGGGTTGCGTGGGAAGCAGAGACGAGCTGCGGACCTTTCGGAAGTGCGCCTTCGGATGCGCATGAGGTTCGCGTAAGGTGTCAGCGGCTGTGCAGCAGAAGAAAAGCCAATACGGGGATTCTGGCTTCGCCAGAATGACGGGGTTTAGAGAGATGCTGCCTAGCAATATGAAACTGTTTCACATCGCTAGGCTGGGATGAGTCGCTGGAGTTGGGCGAGGTGGTTCAGGTCGTGGCCGGCCATGGTTTCAAGGAGGACCTGGAAGGTCAGGGTGCCGCGTTCCGGGTGGGTCAGCTCGCGGGTGAAGTCGGCTGGGCTGCAGCCTCCGATGAGCTTGAGGTTCCATTCGCGAGCAGCGCGGAAGAGCTCTAGCGCGGCGGGCAGGGTGTAGGCGGCGTAGCGCGCGGCCCAGGCGTCCTGGTCGAAGGGCTGGACGACAGGATTGACCTCGGCGAGGGTCTGGCGAAGGCGAAAGCCGTCGTTGAGTTCGCAGTCGGCGAGGTGGGCGACGATCTGGCAGGGGCTCCACTTGGCTTTTCCATCGACCGGAGGGCCGATGGGAGCGGCGATTTGCTTGGGACTGAGCTGGCAGACGGCCTGGTGGAGGAGGCCGGGAGTGACGGCGAGTACGGCGCGGGGGTTCTGCTCGCCGAGGAAGCTTGCGTATGGGTTGAGGGCCATGGAGATGACGGTAGCATGAGGGTTCGGGGTGGTGTGCGAGCTTCGTACTCCCCACCTCAGACGATGAGGCTGTCTGAGATGGGGCACCCGGCATACTTCCGGGGTGTTGGACTTTCTGACTGGCAGGCCTAGGCTTGGAAGAACGCATCGAAGACGAAAGAGGGTAAGGCAAGTTATGGCAGAGCCGCGCAATGTTGTTGTCGGGATCGACCTGGGCACTACAAATTCGCTGGTGGCGTACATGGAGGGCGACGCGCCGGTGGTGATTCCGGGCGAGGACGGGGAGCGGCTGGTGCCGTCAGTGGTGGCGTGGACGGATGAGGGCGTGGCGGTGGGGAACGCGGCGCGCGGGACGCTGATGACGGATGCGGGCGCGGCGGTGTACTCGGCCAAGCGGCTGATGGGGCGGGACTTGGAGGATGTGCGGGAAGAGCTGAAGCTGTTTCCGTTTCGGCTGGCGGAGGGGACAAAGGCGGGCGAGGTGCTGCGGCTCGATGTGGGTGGGCTGACGCTGACGCCTCCGGAGATCTCAGCGTATGTGCTGCTGCAGTTGAAGAAGAATGCGGAGCGGTTTTTGGGGATGCCGGTGACGCGGGCGGTGATCACGGTTCCGGCGTACTTCAACGATGCACAGCGGCAGGCGACCAAGGATGCCGGGCGGATTGCGGGGCTTGAGGTGCTTCGGCTGGTGAATGAGCCGACGGCGGCGGCGCTAGCGTATGGGTTGGACAAGCGGAAGGATGGGGTGATCGCCGTCTATGACCTGGGCGGCGGGACGTTCGATATTTCGATCCTGAAGCTGCATGAAGGGATCTTCGAGGTGATCGCGACGGGGGGCGATACGCATCTGGGTGGAGATGACATCGATAACCTGCTGATTGCGATTGCGCTGGACGACATCCAGGGCGATCTGGGGCCAGAGATAGCGCAAGCCGTGCGCGGGAATGCAGAGGTGGTGCAGGCGGTGCGCAAGGCGGTGATTGAGGCGAAGATCGCGCTTTCGAGTGGGGAGACGGCTCGGCTGGCAGTGACGTTGCCGAATGGGCAGGCGTATGCGCGGGAGATCACGCGCGCACAGTTTGAGGAGCTGATTGCGCCAGTGATCGCGCGGACGGCGGGGCCGGTGAAGCAGGCGATGAAGGACGCGGGGCTGACTCCGGAGGCGATCGACGAGGTGGTGATGGTGGGCGGCTCGACGCGGATTCCGGGGGTGCGGGCGCTGGTGACGGAGCTGTTTGGGCTCGAGGCTCGCGGCAAGAAGCTGCATACGGAGTTGAATCCGGATGAGGTGGTGGCGCTGGGGGCGGCGGTGCAGGCGAAGATTTTGTCGGGCGAGGCTGCGAGTGGCTCGGCGCTTGAGGATTTATTGCTGCTGGATGTGACGCCGCTGTCGTTGGGGATCGAGGCGCTGGGGGGCGTGGTGGCGAAGGTGATTGAGCGGAACTCGACCATACCGGCGAGCGCGACGGAGCACTTTACGACGGGGGTGGATGGGCAGACGAATGTGGCGATCCACGTGGTGCAAGGAGAGCGCGAGCTGGCGAAGGATTGCCGGTCGCTTGCGCGATTCGACTTGAAGGGAATTCCGCCGATGGTGGCAGGGCTGCCGCGGATTGAGGTGCGATTTTTGATCGATGCGAACGGAATTCTGAAGGTTTCGGCGCGCGAGCAGCGCAGCGGTAAGGAAGCCGAGATCGATGTGAAACCAACGTACGGACTAACCGATGAGCAAGTGGAGACGATGATTTTGGCATCTTTCGATAACGCGGAGCAGGATATTCAGGAGCGGCAGGTGATCGAGGCGAAGAACGAGGCGCAGACGATCGAAGAGGCAATCGGGAAGGCGAAGCAGAATCCGGCGTGGGATGAGCTGAGCTTTGATGAGCACGAGAAAATCAAGGCGGGGCTCGATGAGCTGAAGGCATCGGTGCAGGGCGGCGACTACAAGATCATTCGACAGGCGATCGAGCGGCTGGACAAATCGACGCGGCACCTGGCGGAAAAGATGATGGATGCGTCAGTGACGGGCGCGATGAAGGGTCAGACGATGGGGTCGGCGGCCGAGGGTATGGGGCAGGGG
>CALMVK010000276.1:0-3993 GCA_937873145.1 uncultured Granulicella sp.
GTTCGAGATCATGCGCCTGGGATCTCGGCTAACATCAACTTGGGTTTCTCCTGATTCAGCGATGTATATGCCATCGTCGTCGATCACGGGTACGTTTAGCCGGAATTCTTCTACGAGCGCCGCAATGAGGTCGTGTTCGCTGGCGTTTAGAAGAGTGTTCGCCGGGATCGCCTGAATCCGCTTTTTCACGGCCTCAGGTTGGCTCTGCAAAACCCCAAATACTGAATACTTGTTGAACAGAAATTCGTCATTCATGTGGTTGGGTACACGTCCATTTCATCTTCAAGTAAATACCGCACATAATGCAAAACCGATGCGTTAGGCTCGCCAACCGGAGTTGTCGGGGGTAATGAGATCAGCCGCCCACCGCCGTGAGCTGTCAGGTAACCGCTATGCAAAGAATCGAAGATTTAGACGAAATCGGGCAGACGAGTTTCTATTGTTCAATCCTGAACAGTACCTATCAATTCGACATGGCAGAGGTGCGGCCAGTTGTTGGAGGGTTGCTTTCACCGGATCTCTTAGAAGAATGCCGCTCTTTGCTGTACATACGGTTTAACAACAACGTGGGATCGATGCTTCAGTTAAAGCATGTGGCACACTTCCAGGCGTTGGGAATGCTTGCCCGCGCACTATACGAATTGACTGTTGATATTCAATTGCTGGACGTCGAGCCACGGGCGGCGATTCTGATGCGGGCTTATCTCGATGTTGAAAAGCTTAAGGCTTGCCGGTCATCTGTCGCTTTTTCCAAGAAGCAAGGTACGCCTCCCAGCACCATTCAGGAGGCCTATATCCAGAACAATGAGACCCGCATAGAAGCCCTAGCCGCGCAGCTTTGGCCGAGTCAACAGCTGAGCAGGTTGTCGCACTGGACGGGCGAAAACCTGCCGACCAGGGTAAAGCGGCTGTCGGTCGAGATGCAGGGCATGTATGCGTATAGCTACAAACAGATGAGTTGGACAGTTCATTCCGGCCTCCAAGGTAGCTACGGATTGAGCAAAGAGACGTTTCCTCGTCTGTGTTCTCAGGCGTACCAATTGGCAAATGACGTGTACGAGAGGACCCTAACGACTATGATTCAGAGCCTCCAGCTTTACCGTGCGGATCCGAAAATTAGTGAAAAGCTGCAACTAGCCCGATACCTGCCATTCACAGATACGCCAGAGGAAGAGTTGGCGGTGAGGCGCGATCTGGGACTGTGATCCCCCGGCGGATCGATCCATGATCAGCTTGTTACTCCTGAAACGGACGTTATAGTCAGTAACATGCCCTGCTTCGTCGCCTACTACCGCGTCTCCACCGACCGCCAGGGCATCAGCGGCCTTGGGCTGGATGCTCAGCGCGAGGCGGTCTCTCGCTTTGTCGCCGCCGAACCCATGCTTGCCGAGTTCCAGGAGATCGAGAGCGGCAAGAGCCACACCAATCGGCCTCAGCTCACCGCAGCCATGGAACTATGCCGCAAGCAGAAGGCGACCCTGGTCATCGCCAAGCTGGATCGGCTGGCGCGTGATGTTCACTTCATCTCGGGGCTGATGAAGTCAGGCGTCGAGTTTGTGGCCGTGGATATGCCCCATGCGAACCGGCTAACCGTTCACATCCTTGCGGCGGTCGCGGAGCATGAGCGCGAGATGATCTCCGCCAGAACAAAGGTCGCCCTTGCCCAGGTGAAGAAGCGCGGCACCCGGCTAGGCAATCCCCGCTGGAAAGACACCTTGCACCTTGCCCGGGAAGTCCGTAACCCGCTCTCCCCTTCTCCGCAGGTGGTCCAGATCGTTCAGCAGCAACGCCAGGAGGGACGTACGCTTCGAGCCATCGTGGATCATCTGCATGGGCTCGGAATTATGACCCCTTATGGGAACCGCTGGCATGCCAAGACCATCCGGGATCTGCTCTCAAGACCGTGTGTAAACCACACGCTACGCCCTACTGTGGATGAGATTTAGCGTATTCGTTGAACTGGCGGAGGTTCAGATGTTTGAGTATCACGCCATCGGTCGGCTGCACTAGATATGCCTCTGTGTGACCTAGATCTTTGCCACAATCACCTGTCGGGTAGACCGAGGTAACGAGGACCAGGGCGCCGGAGGTTCCATCCCAGCCATACGCCTGCAGATTGTCCCCTCGTGTCTTGCACCAATGCCTGCTTCGGAAATCAGCATAGGCAGTTCTCGCCGAGTCGACTTCTTTCACGTTGTTGTCTGCAATGTGGAACACGCGCGTATAAAAGTTGCCGATGGCCCCACCATCACTCCATGTGACTGCAAACCAGTCGTTTCTTTCTGACCAAACGACGAAAACGCTCGCGCTCAAGTTTTTGAGGTCTGTCGACAAGATCATCTTCGGTTCTCGATTCAGAGTGAACTTGCCGCTCTCGGTGACGGTGTAGCTCAAATCTCCTTGGCGATATGTTTTCGGATGTTCGTCATCAGGCACGAGAAGGCAGGAGCTATGTGAGCAGGAGGTGTATCCGAAGTCACTGATCGCAGTCGGCGCAGGCAGTTGGCACAGTCCCGGGACGCAAGCTAAGAGCAATGAGAGAGCCGAGAAGACTGTGCGAATCATGCCGGAAGCATAGCAAATGTCACGTTTCTTCTGCGTCCGTAGAAAGAATGTAACAGGACCGACAATTGCTACTTCTGCGGAGGAGCCACATGCAGCACGGTAGCTCTTTTGACTGAGCACTGATCCAAAGCGAACCTGACATCAATGTTTTGGTTTACGCGCAACCGGGCCGAGCTAGGCACGCGGAGACCATCCACCATTGCCGATCCAAGCTCATACCGTACTTCCACTTGGCTCCCGGGATGGCTCTCGTCAAGAGCATCGTTTCCTGCAAAGACCAGCCCTTCCGGACTCGGGGCGTACACCGGATGCTCTTTGACCTTCCCGCCCAGGCTCACGATTTCAGTCGCCATATAGTTCTTATCTGTCGTGACTTCTACGGGGGCTCCGGGGACACGCAGGGAGAATGTATACCCCTGATCGGTTTTAGCCACGTGCTCAATCTGCGAATCGAATGGTGGGATAGGACCTTCGAGGCCCTTTGAAGGCCATGTTTGAAACAAGCCCATCACAAAGGATGGTTAGAAGGTTTGTAACCTGTGAGGCCCGCTGTTTCGCCTCTTCCGTTGCTCCATCTGGGAAGTGGTGCTCGACAGAAGGTCGCCCCTTCCCGTCCAACACGAAGATGAACGAGGTCCGCTGTAAAAGCATTCGCGTTGGATCATCGCTTGCAGATGGCAGGAGAGGAACTGTAGAGAAGTCGAACTTTACTGAACATGTAAGCGATTGAAATCCTGCCGCTTCGAGGTTGTAATACTTCGCACGAGCAGCATCAGCGAGGGTCTTCTCGACTAATGAGAGCTGCTGCCCCAAGATGCTCGTCGGCACTATGAATGCAACTACAGTCCCTAACCAGATGAATTTCATTCTTACGATTGTGCCTCAATAGACACTAGCCATTACGTTTTTGAACGTTCAAAATTCTACGTGTGCAGATTTTTAGACGAACACACGTCTGCAAAGGCAGAGGCCATGATTGTCACAGTAACCAGCTACAAAGGAGGCGTCGGCAAGACCACGACCTCTATTCATCTCGCGGCCTACCTGCAGCGGCTTGCTCCGACGCTACTAGTAGATGGGGACGGCATCCGAAGCGCCACCAAGTGGAGCCAGCGCGGAACGGGCAAGGGCTTGCCCTTCAAAGTCATACCCGTTGCTCAGATGGCAAAGCACCTGCGCGACTATGAGCACGTCGTGATCGACACTGAGGGGAACCCCTCTGACGAGGACTTCCGGGAGTTGGCCGAGGGATGCGACCTGATGGTGATTCCCGCCGAGCCGGAAACGGTAGCGACCGACGGCCTCATTCACACGCTGGAGAAGCTCCAGGCGCTCAAGGTCGAGCGGTACAAGGTGCTTCTGACCAAAGTTCCCCCGCCTCCTCGCACGGAAGGCAAACAGCTTAGGGAAATGCTGATCGCTGAGGGC
>CALMVK010000276.1:4003-4949 GCA_937873145.1 uncultured Granulicella sp.
CCGGTCTACGACATCAAAGACGAACGCGCAGCTCGCGCATGGGACGCCTACGAGGCGGTTGGGAAGGAGATCACCAATGGGTAAGTTTGGAGCCATCAGAACCGTTCGCCAGGAACAGCCAGCCTCACAAACCGAGGAGAACGAAGTGATCTCTACCCCGGGTCCGCAGCCCACGCCCATTAGCATGCGTGGACGGCCAGCCGGCAAACGGAGCAACCCCGACTTCGAGCCAACGACCATTTTTACCCGAGCACGTCGGCTTTGCTGGAGAAACAAAATGGCGCGTAAACCCAAGGATGACGCTTTAGGGGGCAGCCCAGCGGACAAACTGATCAGCGCAGCGGTCGATATCCGCATGAGCCCTGATGCGGTTGAGCGGTCCTACATGGCGCGTCAGCTGGTCCAGTGCACCCTGCCTCACTCCGACCCCGGCAACGTGCCTCTGTGGACACGTACGAATGGCTCCCTGACGCTCACGCTTGAGCCGTACACCGACCGCAAGACGCTCCAGCACCAGTACCCCTACGGAAGCATCCCTCGGCTCCTGCTGTTCTGGATTGTGACCGAGGCTACCCAGAAGAAGTCCCGGCACATCCGGCTCGGGAACAGTCTCGATTCCTTCATGCGAGAGATCGGCCTCAACCCGAGGACCGGGGGAGGGAAGCGGGGCGACGCCGCTCGCCTTCATGCACAGATGGAACGTCTCTTCCGCTCCACGATTTCCTTTGAGGACCAGCGACCGACCCACAAGACATGGGTGGATATGCGGGTTGCTCCCAAAGCAATGCTCTGGTGGGACACCAGCCGCTCACAGCAGGACAATCTCTGGGAGAGCTGGGTCGAGCTGGGCGAGGACTTCTATGCTGCGATCACCGCTGCGCCTGTCCCGGTGGACATGCGGGCTCTGCGGGCATTGAAGCGATCACCCCTAGCCCTAGACCTTTAC
>CALMVK010000277.1:0-30267 GCA_937873145.1 uncultured Granulicella sp.
CACCACCACATTCGCCCCAAAGCTCCGAAACTCCTTGTGCAGCTTCGCATCTAGGTCCGCGTAAAGCGTCAAAAGGGCCGTCGCTACTGCAGCCGACACCGTCAGCGCCACCAACGCCGACAAGCTCCGCGCCCGGCGGTGCATCAGCGAGCGCCGCAAAAGGCTCGCCATGCCGAACCCTGCCCACACGCCCCCGCCCGCAGCACGCCAGAAGGATCCATCCGCAGAGCCGCCCGGATCGACGGCGTGCTCCCCGCCACGGCGACCCCCAGCGCCAGTCCTACAATCACCGGCAGCAGAGCCATATTCAGCAGCGGCTCCGCCGACGCACCCGGAAAGATCCGTCCTCCCAGCCAGAACGCCAACGCCGACCCCGCCACAAATCCAACCGCCCCCGCCGCCACTGCCAGCAGTCCCGTCTCGGCGTAGAAGAGCAGCGCAATCGCCCCCTTGCTCGCGCCCAGCGACCGCATCAACCCAATCTCCCCCCGCCGCTCGAGCACCGCCGTCGCCATCGCGGCCGACACCGCAAAGCCGGCCGCCAGCAGCGCCGCTGCGGACACCAGCCACATCAACCCGCTAATACGCGACAGCACGGTGCCCTCGCTTTGCTCCACCCGCCGCACCTGCTCCGCCCGCGACCCCGGGATTGCCTCCATGATCTGGTAAGCGATCGAGTTCGCATACGGTCGGCAATACCAGATGTCGTGCTGTTTGGGCGAGAGCTTGTCCGGATCGAGGCGGGCGAAGGCATCTTCCGGCCGCGTCCGCGCCGCAACATCCACATGATCAATAGCTCCCGGCACTTTCAGAAAATCTTGAACGTCCGATAGATTCATCAGGACCTTGCCGTCCGTCGCGTCGCCAGTGGTCACCACACCAACGACAAACAGGACAGTGGGTCGACCACTCGGATCTTGTGCGAGGGATGCGAAGTGACCGTCATGTCTCTTGAGGTAAAGGTTCTCTCCAACTTTCACACCCAAGCGAGTCGCAAGACTCGAACCAACAACTGCCTCATATCCATCGGTTACATCCGCCTGCGGCCATTTACCTTGGACTTTCCACCACGGATGCAATGCGAGAGCGTTGCCAGCCGGTGTTCTAGCCGAGCGAAATCTATACCCAGTGACCGGCACAGGTACAAAATCTTTGTAGGCAGTGAGTTGTACTTCCCCTTGAAAGGTGAACTCCGGACTCACCCCCGTTATATTGTTGGCCCAGAAAATTCCCTTCAACTTCTCTAAATCCGACTCCTTCAGAGAAGCTCCACCGGTGGCCGGCTTCAGGTCCTCTCCACCCACCTTCACGTCTAGCGTGTCAGCCTTCGGTGTCACCACAATATTGGCCCCGTACACCGCCAATTCCCGGTGAATGCGGTCCCCAATCGTCGTCGCGAGCGCCAGCATCGCCGTCACTGCGGTGGTTCCGAGCAGGATTGCAATCCCTGCCAGTGCCTTCCGCCGCCGTTGCCGGACGAAGCTCTCCCAAAGCAGCCGCAGAAACATCTACTTCTCAGACCCTGAACCGGAACCAGCCTCAAACCGCGGTGCAATGGCCCGCAGATCCGCCGCCGCAATCACCACCTGTCCGCCGGCGACAGCTGACTTCAGCGGGATCGGATTGCATCCACCCGGCTGGCCCATGGAAGCCGCATTCAGCGGACTCGCGCACATCTTGCACGTAATCCCTTGCTCGCCGATATAGAACCCCACCGGCCCGCAAATCGTGCACGCATCCGCCACCGAAACGATATTCCCGTCCGGCTTTTTGAACAGCAGAAAACGCACCTCAGCCGAGTGTCCGCGCGCATCGTCCACATGCACGCCGTACCGGTGCAGCTTCGACTCCGCACCATCGCCATTGATCTCCGCCACCGGCACCGTCACCTGCTCGCCCACAAGCGTCACCGGAGCCGCCGCGCTCAGTTCCGTCGAGCTCTTCGCATAGATAAACTCGGCTGTTGAAAGAAAAATAAATAGGAAGCTTGCACCGGTAACCGCCGTCATCCACAGCTTCTCGCGCCGCTGACTCCACGCCGCCCGGCGACGATCGGCAGGAGTTGCATCTTCCGCCAGGACCGCCGGCCCACGCCGCCGCTGCTCCATCAAAATCATGATCGCTGCCAGCGCCAGCATCGTCACAAAGAAGAACAGGTCATTCCGCACAATTGGCCCGATCAGCCGCATCTCCGCCGTACTCGACGGCAGCACGCCATTCTCAGAAAGCTCGTGCAGTCCGCTCACCAGCAGCTGAAAGGTTACAAAGTAAAGAATGATCGTCGTGACCCGAAAAAAACGCTGCAGATTGATCTTCAGCGAGCCGCGGACAAACATTACCCCAAATACCACCGCTACCGCGATGCCCAGCATCGTTCCCGTAAAGCTCAGCAGCTCGGTCGAGTTGAGCGACACCGCCGCCAGAATCAGCACCGTCTCAACGCCTTCGCGCAGCACCAGCAAAAATACCAACAGAAACAGTCCAAACCGGGACGTTCCGGCAGCCGCCCGGGCGATCTTTGCCTCGATCTCCCCCTTCATCGAGCGAGCCGTCTTGTTCATGAACCAGATCATGCTGCCGGTGAAGCAGGCCGCCACCAGCATCACCCAACCCTCAAAGATGTCCGGGTTGAACTGCAGCCGCGAAAGCAGGACCGCACCAAGAACGCTGGCAGCAATCGCAGAGGCGAGCGCCCAGAATACCGTCCGCTTTAGCTCCGGCCGCCCAATCTTGCCTAAATATGCAAAGATGATCCCGACGATTAGCGAAGCCTCCACGCCCTCGCGCAGCGTGATAATGAATGCCTGCAACATGCCCGTTCCTGCCCTGGCGCCTGAGCTGCGCGCGCCGCAATCAAAGCCCCAGGCAGTCAAATCCGCACAGTGGTCTTGAACCAAGTCTAATTCGGACTCAATTGGTCGTCAATTAAGAGTTGGTGCAGAATGCAGCCAAACGCAAAAACGGGGCACGATAGGCTCGCACCCCGTTGACACAAAGAGACGAAGCTACCGCAGGTTCACGGTCGAACCGGACATGGTATCTGTCACCTCGACAGCAACCGTACCCGCCTGGCTGGTGGCCGAGTCGGAGGTCGTCGTGATCTTGGTACCGGCGGGAGCTTTAACCTGCTGCGACTGGCCGGCAGCGAGATGAATCTGCTCATCTCCACTCTTCAAATCGACAGGCGCGGCCGACTTGTTCTGGATCGTGAACTTGATCTGCTTGCCGGCAGGCTTGGCGGACTGGGTCTGCGCGGTGCTCGTGGTGCTGCTCTGGGCAAGAAGAGTGCTGGCGGGAAAAACAAGAGACATGGCGGCAACTGCGGACAGGACGACATTACGGGTGTACATGGTTCGCTCCAAAAGAGTGCGACTCGAGCTGCAGACGAAAGAATGTAGCAGGGTCGCGGTGAAAATAGCGTTTGGTAAACCCGAAGCAGAAAAGCTCTGTCAACGGGTATAGAGAATATCTATACGGCACATCAGAATATAGCTCGAAAATGAGACGATGCGCCAGCCGAAAAGGTGGTGTACCGTACCTTCTTTTCACACATGACGCAAAACGAGACAAAGCCCCGATCCTGGTTCGGACGGGGCTTGACTCACTCTGGAAGGGTGAAGGCGTCAGTAGCGCCAGGACTGCACGTCCGCACCGGGCGGCGCGGTCTTCCGCATGTGCTCCGTCATCAGCGGCAACACACGTTGTGTCCAGTTGGCATTGTTCTGCTGCATGGTGTACTCCGGCGGACCGCCGGTGTAGCAGTGCGGCATGCCCGGACCGTACTGAAAGGTCGCGTCCGAGTGCGGCGCGGTCGTCGCCTCCAACTGGTTCTGGAGCAAGTGGACGGCGTTGTTCAGAAAGTACGTATCCCCGTCACCCACCGCAAAGTGCAGCTTGCCCTCAAGCTTCGGCCCAAGCGTTGCCCAGTCGCGCTTCAGGATCGCCGTCAGGTCGTAGTGGTCGTGCCAGTAAGCCAGCGTCTTCTTGTCGATCGCGCCGGTCATCGGCTGAATCACTTCTGCTGGATACCCATCCGGCCCCGCCGGCGAAAAGACGGCCTGCCAGATGTCCCACTGCTCGGTCGAACGCCCATGCGTGCCCAGCACATACTCGTAGGCGTACTCCCCCGGCATCGTGGCGATCACCGTACCATCCGGCTTGCGGTCTGCGGAGACGGAAATTTCTTCGAAATCTCCTTTAAGGTAGAAAGCATTCGTCCAGTCATAAAGATTGGCGTTCTGGTACGCATGGAAGTCGACCGGATCCGGGCACGCGGCATACGCCCCGTTGTATCGATCCGGATAGAAGATCTGCGTCGCCGCCGCCTCCCATCCGCCCGTCGAGCCTCCGTAGGTTGCTCGCGCCCAACCTTGCCCAATCCCGCGGTACTTGGCCTCGATTGCCGGGATCAGCTCATCGTTAATCGCCGCTCCGTACGGTCCGACGTTTGCCGAATCGACCGCGTAGGAGTCGTCGTAGTACGGATTGGCATTTTGCACGTAGAGCAGGATCACCCGCGGGAGCCGGCCGGTGGTCCAATCCTGATAAAGACGGTAAGCTGCGTCGCCTCCGTCACGCCTCCCCTGAGCATGTGCCGGATCAGGAGGCACTGCGCTGAATGCCGGGCCGGACGCTGCGTGGTAGTGATCCTGGTAGACGACCAATGGATACTTCGCGTCGGGGTGCTCGTCGAAGCCGTCCGGCAGCAGCACCCAGGCCCCGAGATACATGTCCCGTCCCCAGAACGCGCTCAGCTTTTCACTCCGAAAACGCATGTACTTCAGCCACTTGGCCGCAGGACTCCTCGCGGCGATTACCGCCGGGTCCGCATCCGTTCCCTCAATCGCCGGTACGGTTTGGTCAAGCGTCAGCTTCAACGTGGCCCTGCTCTTGGGATCAAAATGCAGCTTCACTGGAGTGTTGAACGGATTTCCCGGCTTGCGATTCCACTTCTGCCCCTCGCCTCGATCGGGCGGCAGCCACACGTCCTTGCCAGACGCGAGGTGAAACTGCTCGTAGAGGTTGAAGACCGCCTGGACGAAGTAGTCTCCAGCTTCCAAATCCGCGAGCGAACGGCGCGGGTAGCCAAACGTTGCCGCATCTACCACAATCGGCTTACCTGGCGGCAGATTTTCGACATCTACGCCGAAGCCTTGCGCCGACTCGTAGTCCTCAGAAAGCTGCATGCGTGGCTCCGGCTGCGCACGCCTGGCAATGATCAGGATCAAATGCCCATTCAGCGGCTTGTCGCCAGGCACAGTCACTTCGATCCGTTGCGCGCACGCCGGCAACCCGCACAACCACAACGCCACGAGCATCGCGCACAAACTACGCATAGTGTCCTTATCGGCCGAAGAAGCTAAAACTTTAGGCGTCCTGCCCGAATTTATTTACCACTGTACACAACTGGCACACCCAGGCTCCCTTTGGGCGGCAGATGCCGGATGTACGTCACCATGCTCCACATCTCATCGTTCGAGAACTCACCATCGGAGGGCGGCATGCCGGAAGGCGCGATTCCATTCTGGATGATCCAGTGCAGTTGGCCATCCGTGTATGCCTGCACCTGCGGGCTTAGGAGCGATGGGATCGGCGGATCAAGCGTCTTGGCAAACGGCACCCCGGTATTCTGGCCATCGAGCCCATGACACACCATGCAGTACGACTTGAACAGGTCCTTGCCGTCCGCGATCGTCTCGTCGGTGGCTTTCAGCGGATTCTGGTCGACCTTACCGCCGATCGTAACGTGATGCTTGGTCCAGGTAATGACCGCCGTCTGCGCCCGTCCGGGCTGCTTAGCCCGGCATCCGCTCAGGCCCAAGACTGTTGCCGCACCCAGCAGTACCCTCACGAAACTTCCATCCATCTTCAATCTTGATCTTCCCTTAACGCCTGCACAGGCCCAGTCTACCGAACCCGTGCCGAGCATCGTCCGCTACGCAATGATGTCGTGAATGACCTTGCCCGAACCATCCGTCAGTCGAAGATCGCGTTCGCTGTTCCGGTAGGCCGGCCGACTCAGCGCTGGAAAGATCTTGATTCACACTGCCCAGACTATAGGTCAGCCACGCGCCCAGCGATGGTTGTCCCGCTATTTCGCTACCGGCCGCATCAGCGGAAACAAAATTACGTCCCGGATGGAACGCTGGCCGGTCAGGATCATCGTCAGCCGATCGATCCCGATGCCTTCGCCCGCCGTCGGAGGCAGTCCGTACTCGAGCGCCCGGACGTAGTCCTCGTCCATCTCCATTGCTTCATCGTCGCCCCGGGCCTTCTCCGCCACCTGCGCCTCAAACCGACGCCGCTGGTCCACCGGATCGTTCAACTCAGAAAACGCATTCCCAACCTCGAAGCCGCCGATGTAGAACTCGAATCGCTCCACCCACTCCGGCTCTTCCGGCTTCACTTTTGAAAGAGGAGACACAGCAAGAGGGAAGTCGTAGATGATCGTTGGCTGCACGAGGTGCTCTTCGGCAAGTACTTCAAAAACTTCCGAAATTACGTTTCCTACCCTTGTACCTTCTTTTAGTAAATGAGCGACGCTTTCGAAATAGACTTCGAGATTTGCTAGCCGAACTCGCTTCCGAGATGACTCGGTGTCTGGGGCGTCCGGATCAACGAAGACGGCATCTTGCGTATCTCCGAGAGCGCTACGGTGCTGCCTCATAGCGACAGCTCCGTTTGAAAAGTGAATTGGCAAGAGAGTATGCGGATTTTGAAAGTCGCGTAAGCTTGGCGCCTGGCCAGCTTGATCCGGCCAGAACAGGACGATGGCTTCACGCATGGAGAGGCGTTGCCATTGGCTCAGATCAATCGCAACTATCTCACCTGAACGAGGACCCTTGGGAATGGGGAAACGTGTCAGCAACGACCCATTCACCTCCATCGCCACGAACTTAATCAACTCCTCCGTTAGATCCATCAGGTCGTGATAGTTCGCATATGCCTGGTAGAACTCCAGCATGGTGAACTCGGGATTATGCTGCGTGCTCACGCCTTCATTGCGGAAGTTCCGATTAATCTCGTACACCCGGTCCATCCCACCCACCACCAGCCGTTTTAGGTAAAGCTCCGGCGCGATCCGTAAAAACAAATCCAGATCGAGCGCATTGTGGTGCGTCGTAAACGGCCGCGCCGTCGCTCCACCCGCCACCGGCTGCATCATCGGCGTCTCTACTTCGAGATACCCTCGCTCATCGAAAAACTTGCGCAGCGCCCGCAAAATCTGCGCCCGCTTCACAAACACTTCGCGCACATTCGGCGGAGCCGCTTCATGCAAAGGCTGCGACTCGCCCGGTTGCTGGCTCTCCACCCCAGCCACTGCGTCCGGATCGTCGGCCACCTTCTGTGCCGGCCCGTGCTCCGCCTGCTTGGCCGACTGCCCGGTGTTCATGAAGAGGTCAACATACCGCTGCCGATAGCGCAGCTCCACATCCTCAAGCCCGTGATACTTATCCGGCAATGCCAGCAAAGCCTTGGTGAGAAAGCGCAGCTCCGTCACATGCACCGTCGTCTCGCCCGTCCGCGTGACGAACAGATAGCCCTTCACTCCAACGTGGTCGCCCAGGTCGAGCAGCTTGTAAATCCCAAACTGCGCCTCGCCCACATCGTCCTTGCGCACATACATTTGCAGCCGTAGCCCACCCTGTTGCAGCTGCGCGAAACCCGCCTTGCCCTGAACGCGAATCTGCATGACGCGCCCGGCGATCGCTACTTCTACCCGGTTCGCGGCGAAGTCTTCCGCCGTCGTCGGCTGCGCTCGATCGATGTACCGCTCCCGCAGCTCCGGAATGCTTGCCGTTGCTGGATAGCTGTTCGGATACGTCGCCTCCGCCTCGGTCAATCCTAGCTGCTGCCCCAGCGCGGCAATCTCCTTCAACTTCTCCTGCCGCAACGCAAACAGCTTCTCTTCAAACTCCGACTCAAACAATCGTTGGTCCCTCGCCCTTCCAGACTAACGCGGGACCCACCGCCTGCGCGATAATGAAGCAGCCATGCCGGACAACGCCAACAAAACGCCCGACACCTCCGGCAGCGGCCTGCGCGACCTCGCCAAGGCCGAAGGCATGATCCAGATGGCGCTTGCTGTGCCTGCCGGATGCTTCGTCGGCTTGCTTGCCGGCGCGTGGGCGGACCGCCACTATCACCAGCACTGGATCGTCATCTTCGGCATGCTGCTTGGCGCAGCGGGAGGCTTCGTCCAGATCTTCACCACCGCTTCGCGCTCCCTCAAGCGAGGCGACCATTGACCAGCGACTCCAGGCAAGCCCCCGGCGGCCAGGGCTGGACTACCGGCCTTACCGACAGCGACGTGCGCGGAGCGATGCTCTCCGCCCTGCGCCTGCTCGCCCTCTTTACCTTCGCCGCTACGGCGATGTTCTGGTGGAAGCTTGGCTGGCCGAGCGGCGCGCTCGTCGTCATCGGTGCTAGCATCTCCGCGGCCTCGCTCTGGGAGTGGACACGACTGATGAACGTCCTCAACCAGGCCATGGACGCGGGCCACACCAGACGCCCCAAGGGGCTCACGCTGGTCGGATTCTTCCTCCGACTCGGCCTGACCCTGGTCGTGCTCTATGTTAGCCTTAAGTATCTTCATGGCAACGTGTTTGCGCTTGCCGCTGGACTCGGCCTGGGCCTTCTTTCGCTTACGATTGAAGCGCTCCGGCTGATGAATCGCTGGACTGTCTAGATTTCCCTGACAAACTTATGCCGACACAGCTTCTCTTCACCCGCTTTCTAAACCAGCACTTCGCCTTGCAGACGGACCATCTGCTGGAGGCGCTTCGCATTCACCCGTTACATCCGCAGGCGCCCATTACTAACGCCTTTGCGATGGAGCTGCTGATCTTCGTCGGCATGCTGCTCTACTTTGTATTGATTCGCGTCAGCCTTTCGGTCGAGAAGCCTGCGGTTCTGCAGCACTTTGCCGAGATGACCCACGAGTTCGTCGGCGCGCAAAGCGAAAGCATCATCGGCCACGGCTTCGAGCGCTTCGTGACCTATCTCACCGTGCTCCTGCTCTTTATCCTGCTCGGCAACCTGATGGGCCTCGTGCCTGGCCTTGAGTCGCCGACCGCCAACCCGGTCGTGCCGCTTGGCTTTGCAGTCGTCACCTTTCTGTACTACCACTACCACGGCATTCGCGCTAACGGCTTCAGCTACGTCAAGCAGTTTCTCGGCCCCGTCTGGTGGCTGTATCCGCTGATGCTGCCGATCGAGATTATCTCGCACTTTGCCCGCGTGCTCTCGCTCACCGTCCGTCTTTACGCCAATATGTTCGCGGGAGACATGGTTACGCTGGCCTTCTTCTCGCTCATCCCGATCGGCATCCCGCTCGCCTTTCTTGCGCTGCACTTCGGCGTTGCCATTATTCAAGCCTATGTCTTCATGATCCTTGCTACGGTTTACCTTTCGCTCGCCGTCGCGCACGATCACTAGCGCTCAAATTTGCCGGCCGCGGGGCGCCCCCTCTCGGCCGGCCGTAGCACTCGCCGCATAGCGTGAGGGTGCCAGCTCGGTGAGCATCAACCACCCACTGGCGGCGAACACTCTGACGGGGGCAAGGAGTTCCAAATGGTACGTATGCTGCAGATGTCCAAGTACTTCTTTATGGCGATGGCCGCGATGTTCATCGCCATACCCGCCTTTGCGCAGAACGCCGCTGCCGGCACCAACGGCCCCAACTACGGTTCGCTCGCCGTCGGTATCGGCATGGGTATCGCCGCCGGCCTCTGCGGGCTTGGCCAAGGCCGCGCCACCGCCTCCGCCTCTGAAGCGCTCGCCCGCAACCCCGGCGCTCGCCCTGGCATTCAGCTCTTCCTGATTCTCGGCCTGGCTTTCATCGAGTCGTTGACCCTGTTCACCTTCGTGCTGCTCTTCATCCGCACCTCGTAGGCACTCTTGAGCAAACAGAATGGCCTCCGCATCAAGCGGAGGCCATTTACGTTTCGGCGTATATTTCTTATTTCGGTGCCGTGTTGACGCCCGTTTCGACCGGAGTATCCGCCGCTGCAGGCTTCGCGATTGTCATCACAGCCAAGGAACCACGGTTCGCCAGCTTTACGAATCGCCCTGGCAGGATGCCCAGCACCAGCGTTCCCAAGGCTGCCGCCGCCAAGCCGCAACTTGCCGGCACGCTCACCTTGGTAAACACCGCGCGATCGTTGCCTAGCTCATGTGGATGCCGTGCATACATCGCCACCAGCAGGCGTAGATAGTAGAAGCAAGCCACGCCGGAGTTCAACAGGCCCACAACCGCAAGTCCTGTATGCCCTCCCGAGATCGCCGCAGAAAAGACATAAAACTTGGCGAAGAAGCCGCCGGTGAAGGGAATCCCAATCATCGAGAGCAGGAAGAACGTCATCAGCGCACCCAGCCACGGACGGCGGAGCGCGGCTCCGGTAAAGTCTTCGATCGTCCGCGTGTGCTCCTCATAGCCGCTCAACTGCGTGATGACCGCAAACGCGCCCACGTTCATGGCGGAGTAAGCCGCGGTATAAAAGCACGCCGCTGCGATGCCATTTTCCGGGAAGGCCGTGAAGGCGGCGATCAGATAGCCAGCATGCGCGATGGACGAGTAAGCCAGCATGCGCTTGACGTTCTTCTGCTTCAACGCGCCCAGGTTGCCAATCGTCATCGAGAGCGCCGCGATGGCCCACATCAGCACCGACCACCGAGCCTCCATCGATGCAAACCC
Organism: uncultured Granulicella sp.; assembly: GCA_937873145.1. Taxonomy (GTDB): domain Bacteria; phylum Acidobacteriota; class Terriglobia; order Terriglobales; family Acidobacteriaceae; genus Edaphobacter. The sequence continues at coordinate 10,697 of CALMVK010000277.1, forward strand.
AAAGAAGGTAATCCGCAGCAGCACCGCGAAGGCAGCAGCCTTCGGGGCAGTGGACATCAATCCAACCACTGGCGCAGGAGCGCCCTGGTACACGTCCGGCGTCCACACCTGAAAGGGTGCGGCCGAGACCTTGAAGCCCAGCCCGATGATGATCATGGCCAGGGCGAGAAAGGCCAGCCTGGGTGTGGCGCTCGCTCCAAGTGCGCCCGCAATGGCAGCAATCGACGTGGACCCTGTTGCTCCAAAGGCAAGCGCGATTCCGTACAAAAAGAAGGCAGTCGCGAAGGAGCCGAGCAGGAAGTACTTGATCGACGCCTCCGTGCCGGTCGCCTTACCCTTGCGGAAACCCGCCATGATGTAAGTGGAGATAGAGGAGATCTCGAGCCCCACGAAGACCATGAGCAGCTCCACCGAGCAGGTCATCAGCATCATGCCTACTGCGCCAAACAACACCAGCGCAAAGTACTCGCCGGCATGCGTGGCCTTGCCCTCGAAGTAGTCGAGTGAACCAAGCAATGTGACGAAGACCACGGCGGCAATCAGTAGATGAAAGAACACCGAAAACGGATCGATCTGGATACTGTCTGAAAACGCGCGCATCGTCCCATGCAGGTTGTAGAGATGCAGTTGATAGCCGCTCGCTACGCCGGCCAGAACCGTAGCTATGATTGCCAGCCAACCAAGCGGCTTGCGGCTCGTGCCGGGCTTCAAAATCGGCTCTGCCAGCATCACCAGCACGCCCGCCAGGGTGAGGATGCCCTCAGGCAAAAGAGCCAGGGTGTTTACGCTTCCATTCATCAGTAGAGCCTGCCTTCCGGAGCCGGCGCGGGTTGTGAGCTTTTTATTTTTCCAGTGGTAGCAAGCGCTCTCAGCGCCTCTTGACTCAACTGTGGATCCACAAAACCTGTACTCGCCGTCGTTCGTATCTCCACGCGCTCATGTGGATGCTGCTCGGCGGGCGAGGGAACCGTAGCGATTTTTACTGCATTCGCATCGAGCGTGTGCATCCAGTACGGGGAGGCAACGCCCATCAGCAACATCAACGCCACCATCGGCCAGAGCGCCAGTTGTTCGCGTCCGTTCAGGTCATGCGGGGCGATCTCTTGTGAGACCACGCCCAGATGTCCGTAAAAGACACGCTGGATCATCCAAAGCATGTAAGCAGCACTCAGAATGACACCGGTGGTTGCGAACACGGTCCAGAACACATGGTGCTCGCTAGTGGATTGCATCGTTCCAGCGAGAACCAGGAACTCGCCTACAAAACTGTTCAGTATCGGCAGTCCTATGAGTGAGAGCGTCGTAATCACGTAGAGCGTAATCATCCAGGGCAGACGCGCAGCCAGGCCGCCGAGATCACGCATGTCGTACGTGCCATAGCGCTCATACAAGAAGCCGAGCAGAAGAAAGAGCGCGCCGCCGGAGATGCCGTGATTGAGAATCTGGTAGATTCCGCCATCGAGCCCTGCGATGGTGAAGGTGAAGATACCCAGCGTGATGAAGGAAAGATGACCCAGCGTCGAGTAAGCTGCGAGCTCCTTCAGGTCCTTGCGCGTGATGGCAATGAGCGATCCGTAGACGATTCCGAGTGCGCCAAGGGCGATCATCAAGGGCGCAATGCGATGAGACTGCTCGGGAAAGATGGCAAAGGAAAATCGCAGAATGGAGTAAAGCCCGGTCTTGCCGGCCAGCACCATCACCGCAGCCGTGGGAGCCTCTGCAATGGAGTCGCGCAGCCAGCCATGCAGCGGGAAAACGGGAACCTTGACAGCGAAGGCCAGCAAAAACGCCAGCGAACACAGCCACAGCGCGGCCGTATTGCCAGAGATATGATGTGCAGCTGCAAGCCCGGTAAGCCGAGGAAGATCGAACGTGCCCGTCTTCGCATACAGCCACAAAATCCCCACCAGCAACAAGGCGGACGGTACAAAGGCATACACGAAATATTTGATCGCCGCAGTACGCCGCGCCTTGGTGCGGCCGAACGTAGCAATCAGGATCGTCATGGGAACCAAGGACAGCTCCCAGAATGCGTAATAGAGGAAGAGATCCAGGGCGACGAAGATCCCTAACATCGCCACTTGCTGCAAGAGGAAGAGCACGTAAAAAGTCTTGCGGCGCTCTGCAATCGCGTTCCACGAGGCAAGCACGCCGAGCGGAGCAAGAAAGCCAGTCAGGACGACCAGCCACATCCCAAGCCCGTCTACGCCGAGATGATAGCGAATCGCCGGCGCTGGAATCCAGGCGCTGTCCTGAACGAAACGGAAGCTCCCAACCGACTCCGCAGCGGCATAGTGCGAAGGCAGGTGAAGCGTAAGCAGGAAGGTAAGCACCGTTACAGTGAGCGCGCCGAAGGCCATCGTCTTACCGCGGTCTGGCAGCAACGCCAGCACCACAGCACCGACGAGCGGGCAGAAGACAATCAGGCTGAGGATAGAGTGGTCAAAGTTCATAGCAGGTCGTGTCCATCGCTTCCTTAGTGCATCCAGATGCCGCGGCCAAAGATCATGAAGCCCATGACAACAGCCGCGCCCAGCGCGAGCCAGCCTGCATAGGAGCGAAGATTACCGGACTGCATGCGGCGCATCATCTCGCCAAGATCGAGAGCCATCCAGCTTGCGAACCGGCCTGCACCATCGACCCCCAGGCGGTCGCCAACGCCATAGAGAAAGACTCGTGTAAAGCCCAGCAACCCTGAAACGAAGAAGGCGTTGTAGATCTCGTCGATGTAAAACTTGTTGGCCACCAGCGCATACAGAGGTGCAGCTTTAGTAGCCAAAGCCGAAGCACTGCCCGGTTTGCGGTAGTAGAAGAGCCATGCAAAGAAAAATCCTACGCATGCGGTTGCAACAGAGATCACGGCTAGACTCAACTCCAGGGTATGCGAGACCTGATCCGCGTTGAGCGCATTTTCTGGATGTCCCGCGACCGCAAAGACAGGATCGAGGAAGTGCTCGATCTCATTGTGTCCGCCCAGCGCCGCCGGAATGCCAAACCATCCGCCAACTACGGAGAGCACCGCCAGCACGACCAGCGGAAGCAGCATGAGCCAAGGCGACTCGTGCACACCATGATGCTGAGTCGTTTGTCCATCGTCGTGCTCGGCTTCAAGCGTCTGCGTAGAGCTGGAACTCGCATGTACAGGAGCTCCGTGCTCAGCCAGTGAGTGCTGCTCGTTGAATCGTTCCGCGCCGAAAAACGTTTTGAACCACAGCCGAAACATATAGAACGATGTCATCCCCGCCGTGACTAAACCGACGATCCAAAGCAGCTTACCCAGGGGGCCGTTGCTATAAGAGAAGGCGCGGTACAGAATCTCGTCTTTCGAAAAGAAGCCTGCCCAGGGCGGGATCCCCGCAATGGCAAAGACGCCCATGGTCATGGTCCAGAAGGTCACCGGAATGCGTTTACGCAGACCGCCCATGACCCGCATATCCTGCTCACCGCTCAAAGCATGGATGACCGAGCCGGCTGCAAGGAACAGCAGCGCCTTGAAGAACGCATGCGTCACCAGGTGAAAGACTGCGGCTGAGTATGCCGCTACACCGCAGCCAAGAAACATATAGCCAAGCTGCGAGATCGTCGAATACGCGAGCACACGCTTGATGTCATGCTGCACCATGCCCATGCTCGCCGCATAGATCGCAGTCAAGGCACCGATGATTGCGACCACCGCAAGCGCCGCAGGGGCACGGTCGAAGATGGCGTGGCAACGCGCGACCAGGTACACACCAGCCGTGACCATGGTCGCCGCGTGGATCAGCGCCGACACCGGCGTCGGTCCTTCCATCGCGTCTGGAAGCCAGACGTACAGCGGGATCTGCGCCGATTTTCCTGCGGCGCCCACCACAAGTAGCAGCGCAATCGCGGTGAGCCAGCCCGCATGCAGTTCCGGCTGGGCCGCGATCTGCGCGAACACTGCCCGGAAGCTCAACGTGCCGAAGTGCTGGATGAGCAAAAACATCGCCAGCAGAAAGCCGAAGTCGCCGATGCGATTGACGATAAAGGCTTTCTTGCCCGCATCTGCCGCTGAAGTCTTTTTGTAGTAGAAGCCAATGAGCAGATAGGAGGCCAGCCCCACACCTTCCCACCCAACGAAGAGCAGCAGGAAGCTCTCTGCCAGCACCAGCACAGACATGAAAAACATGAAGAGATTGAGGTAAGCGAAGAAGCGCCAGTATCCATCCTCATGCGCCATATAACCCACGGAATAAAGGTGGATCAGGAAACCCACCCCCGTCACAACTGCGAGCATGATCAGCGTCAGGTGATCGACCGTGAGCGCAAAATCGACATGGAAGCCTGTGATCTCAATCCACGGGCGAGATACAACCTGCATGATGAGGTCGCCCGTGCGCAGCATCGTCATCCAGAGCCAACCCACCAACAGTGCCGGAATTGCTGTGAACAGAAGAGCGATACCCGCGACGGCTGCACGCGGCAGCTTCCTGCCCAACGTTCCGTTGATCAGGAAGCCAAGCAGAGGAAGCAGCGGGATAAACCAGAGCAAGGAAGACGGCATCGTTCAAGAGTCCTTAGTTATGCATGAGGTTGATCTGATCGACGTTGAGCGTCTTGCGTGTGCGGAAGATGGCGATGATGATGGCAAGTCCCACCGCTGCTTCCGCGGCAGCCACGACCATGACAAAGAACACAAAGATCTGTCCCGGAACCGCATGCCAGCGATGCGCGAAGGCAACAAACGTTAGGTTCACCGCGTTCAGCATCAGCTCAATCGACATAAAGATGGAAATTACGTTGCGCTTGATCAGAAACGCACCAACACCGATCGAAAACAGAATCGCTGCGAGGATGAGATACGCCGCGATCGGAACCTCGGTGCTCATTGCTCTTCCTCCTTACGCGCCAACACCACTGCACCCAAAATCGCCACGAGGATCAATATACTGGTCACCTCAAACGGCAGCAGCAGCCGCGTAAACAGCACCTGGCTAATCTCCGCGATGTTGCTTAGTCCGTTGTCGAGCAATCCGCCAAGATGCGCAGAGCCCAACGTCTTCGATTCGGAGAGGAAGACAAAACTTAGCAGGCAGAAGACTGCGATCGCTCCTGGAATGCCGGCCAGGTATGCTGCGCGGCTTCCTGTCGTATGCTCTTCTTCCCCTGCGTTAAGTAGCATGATGGTGAACACAAACAGCACCATGATCGCCCCTGAGTAGACGATGACCTGCGCCGCGGCGAGAAACTCCGCGCCAAGCGACCAGTAGAGCACCGCCAGCGACATCATCACGACCACCAGGGACAAGGCGCTGTTAATCGGGTGCTTTTGCAGCAACAGGTTCAACGCTCCGGCAATGGCAAGCGCAGCGAAGATGATGAACAGGGCAAGTTGCATGCAGTGCGCCGAATCCTTCTCGAAGCTCGAGACATCAAGAACATAAAGCTTGTTTGGTTGATTGTAAAACAGTTTGCTGCTTGCCACTTGGAAGCGGATCAACCCCGCAGCGCCATTACCAGGCTGGTCACAACAATGTTCGCCATCGCCACCGGCAACAGAAACTTCCATCCAAAGCCCATGAGTTGGTCGTAGCGAAAGCGTGGCAGCGTGGAACGAACCCAGATGAAGAGAAACAAAAAGAAGAACACCTTCGCCACAAACCAGAAGATAGGCAGGATGGCAGCTACAAATGCGCCGCCAATCGCAGGCAGCAGATGCCCGAACGGGCTGGACGCACCGCCAAAGAAGAGCAGCGTCGCCACGCAGGAGACGGTGATCATATTGGCGTACTCCGCCATGAAGAACATTGCAAACTTCATCGAGCTGTACTCGGTATGATAGCCAGCCGTCAGCTCGCTTTCCGCTTCAGGCAGGTCAAACGGCGAGCGATTCGTCTCGGCATAGGCGCTGATCAGATACACCATAAAGCCGACGATCTGGAAGCCGCCCAGGACATTCCAGCTCCACAGACCATGTGCCGTCTGCGAGTTGACGATGGTCCGCAGATTTAACGAACCGGCCCGCAGCACCACACCAACTAAAGATAGCCCTAACGCCAACTCATAGCTAACCATCTGCGAGGAGGCTCGCAAAGAGCCGAGCAGCGCATATTTGTTATTCGACGACCAGCCCGACAACGCGATCCCGTACACGCCGATCGATGTGACTCCCAGGATGACGAGCAGGCCCACGTTGAGGTTCGCGATTTCAAATAGATCCACGCCGTGGAAGGTCGTCAACGCCCCAAATGGCACCACCGAGATCGAGATCAATGCGCAGGCCAAAGCAATCATCGGCGCAGCGAGAAATAACGGGCGCTCCACTAGTAGCGGAGTCAGGTCCTCTTTGAGGAACAGCTTGATGCCATCGGCTAGAGGTTGCAGCAAACCAAACGGCCCGGTGCGCGAAGGTCCCCAACGGTTCTGCATACGCCCAATAATCTTGCGCTCGAGCAGAACCGTGTAGGCAACGGCCGTGAGCGTGATTAGGAGGACGACGACAATCTTTAGCACACTCAAAAGAAAAAAGGTCTGAAAATCCGTCAAGTGACTCACGTCGTTAGCTCCGGGTTTCTTAAGATCATCAATCCGCCGCCACCTGGTCCATGCCCAGCGATCTGCGGCTTTCGTTTTCCTGCAGATCATTGAGCATGGCCGAGTAATGCCCTAGCGTACCTGACGTAAACAGGTTGTCTCCCGACGGTAGCACCAAATCCTTGCGCGCCTGCATGTTTTCAATCTGAACCAGATCCGAGCCAAGCTCCAGATGCTGATCGTTACCACTGAGCAATTGCAGCCGCAGCAACTCCCGATACCCAGGCACCAGGCGCTGAATCTCATCAAGGATCGCCGACGGATCGAACGGACTCAGGCGCGGCTCCAGATGATTCGCCGTCAGCCAGATCGCATGCCGATCCGCCTCGCCCGATTGCGCGCCGCGTGTCTGCCCCATATCGGCCCGGACCCCTGCGTTTGCGCCAGAGCGACCCTTGCCAAAAGGAACCAGCGTAGGAATATGCGCGCCCATCTTATCCGCGATGCGCACCATCATCTCGAAGTCCGAGCGTACCCCGGCCCGGTCGCCGGCCTTGTTTACCTGCTGCAGATCGCCATAGTGATTGGTCACCGAGCCGGCCTTTTCGTACAGGTTTGCGGCTGGAAGCACTACATCTGCCAGCGCCGCGGTCTCGGTCAGGAACATCTCCTGCACTACCACAAAGGTATTCTTGAGCGCCGCTGGATCGATCCCGTAGCGCAGCACAGGGTTAGCCCCAACCACGTACAGCGCGGAGAGTTTGCCCTCTGCGGCGGCGTCGAACATTTCGAGCATGTCCCGGCCAGGTGTGGCTGGACTCTGGTACTCGGCAAACGACTCCGCCCCGAGCGCCGTATAGCCCGGCAGCAGGTCCGGCAGCAAGCCCATATCGGCTGCGCCTCGTGAGTTGACGTAATCGGACAAGAGCGCGAATTTGGCGTCCGGGATCGCCAGCCCAAAGTCGACCAACTTCTTCAGATCCGACCCACGCAACTCCGAGCCGATCAGGATCAGCAGCTCTTCCGCGCCGCGCAAAGTGTCACGCAACTGGCCTAGCGCGTCCGTGTCGTTCACCGCGCCCGCCGCTGCCGCATCGTCTCCCGCGAGGAAGCTTGCCAGCGCGCCATAGCCGAACGGCTGCAACTTCACAAACGCCTTCGCCCGCCGCCGCAGCTTGATCTCTTCTGTGTTGGCGATGTAAAGCTTCGCGCCGTTCAGCCGAACGTTGGTGCGCAGATTCCACGCTGTCGCCGGGGACTGGTTGGATGGATCGCCGCCGACGATCAACACCGACTTTGCCGTCAACGTGTCGCGCAGGGAAGCCGTCCGCCCCACATGGCCGGCCAGTGCCTGCGCGAACGCAACGTGATCCGCCGTACGATGGTGGTCAATGCTGTTGGTCCCGAGCACCGTACGCGCGAACTTCTGCAGCAGATACGCTTCTTCATTCGTCAGACGGTTGCCGCCGATTACGCCCATCGACTCACCACCGCGCGCATCGCGCAACTCCCGCAGCTTCTGCCCGACGTGCGTAAACGCCACCTCCCAAGTCACTGGCTCAAGCTTGCCATTGGCCTGCCGCACGAGCGGCGTCGTGATCCGGTCCTGGTGGTTGGCGAAGTCGAAGGCATAGCGGCCTTTCACACAGAGGAAGTCGCCGTTCATGCCGCTCTTATCGCGATTATCTCCGCGCATAATCTCCGAGCCTGACGTAGTCGCACGCACACCCAGCGTGGTCTTGCACCCATCGCCGCAGTGCGTGCACACCGTGGCCACATGGTTCATCTCCCACGGCCGTGTCTTATAGCGATAGGTCCCGCTGGTCAAGGCACCTACCGGGCAGGCATCGATGCACATGCCGCACTGCTCGCAATCCACATGCGCCAGGTGGTCAGGATTTTCGACCGCGGGCGAGTTCGGCGCAATGATGGACGAGCTTCCGCGGTTCTGGATCCCCAGCGCAAACACATCCATCCCCTCGCCGCACATGCGCACACAACGATAGCAGAGGATGCAGCGTGGCCGGTCAAAGTACACCACGGGAGACCACTTCTGCTCCTCGCGATGGTTTTTCGGCTCGGCATAAAAGCTCTCTGCCGCGCCATACTTGAAGGTCATATCCTGCAACTCGCACTGGCCGCCCGCATCGCACACCGGGCAGTCCAGCGGATGATTGCCAAGCAGCAACTGCAACGTCGCCTTGCGTGCCTGCGCAATCTCCGGCGTCTCGGTCGCGATGACCATGCCTTCCGCTACCGGTGTCGTGCAGGCGGTCTGCAGCTTCGGCATCTTTTCAATCCGCACCACGCACATCCGGCAGGCTGCTTGCAGGCTTAGCCCCGGGTAGTAGCAGAACGCAGGAATATCGATTCCCGCTGTCTTGCAAGCTTCGATCAGCAGCGTGCCCTGCGGCGCGGTGACCTGCTTTCCATCTACGGTAAAGGTTACGTCTGGCATGTTAGATCCTTAAGCTACCGACAGTATTCACTGGCCCGCGCCCGCTCCAGTGGGTTCATGGTGCGGAAGACGTTGAACTGGGTTGATGAATATTGGAATAGGAATATCGAGATGCTCAACGACGAAGTATTCAACATCCTTGAAGTCCTCGTCTGTAAAGTTGACCTGGGTCGTATGAGGCATAGGGATAACATCGCCATCTTCTGCCATCCCTTCCAAATGAAACGTAAGTCCTTCCTTCATCGTTGTGCGCATCTCTTCTAGCGTGTCACCAGCGGAGACGCAGCCCGTAATGTCAGGCGCAAAACCAGAGAAATTGCCGGCCATCTTCGCGTAAATGACTAGATACCGATTTGTCATTTCCATCCCGCCTGTCTCCAGATATTCGCGAGCACAAACTTCGCAATATCGGCATTGCCGTGATAGGGAACCGTAACCTTGCCCAGCTTGCTGTCATGAATGAACTGCATATGACTACCCTTCTGCTCCTTCAGGTACCAGCCATCTGCATGAAGTAATTGAATGATTGCTTTTGCCTTCAGTGTGCGGCTCCAGCCAACTCATGAACCTCGCTCATCACCGGCGTCCCAGCTCGGTGTCCATCAATGTAATCCTCAAACTCTTTACGGAACTTTTTTACGAATGCCAGAGTCGGCATCGCCGCCGCGTCGCCTAGCGGACAAAAGGTCCGGCCCATCATGTTATCGGCCAGATACTGCACATTGTCGATGTCCTTGCGGCTGCCTCCCCCGGCATACACCCGCGCCAACGTCTTCTTGATCCAGTCCGTACCCTCGCGGCACGGAATGCACCAGCCGCAGCTCTCATGCTGGTAAAAACTGATCACCCGCAACGCGAACTCAACCATCGACACCGTCTCATCGAGCACCACAATGCCGCCCGAACCAAGCATCGTCCCGGCCTTGCCCATCTGGTCGAAGTCCAGGCCTACGTCAATCTCATCGGCCGTCAGCACAGGACACGACGACCCCCCAGGAACCACGGCCTTTAGCTGCTTACCACCCTTGACCCCACCCGCAACCTCGTAGATGGCCTTGCGCAGCGAGTAGCCCATCGGCAGCTCATACACACCCGGTCGCTCCACATGCCCGGAGATCCCGAACAGCCGCGTCCCGCCATTGCGCTCCGAGCCAAGCTTCGCATACGCCTCGCCTCCCATCAGCAGGATGTGGGGCGCACTGGCGATGGTCTCCGCGTTGTTGATCACCGTCGGTCCACCATAAAGGCCGACGACTGCGGGAAACGGAGGCTTGATGCGCGGTACGCCGCGCTTGCCCTCGAGCGACTCCATCAACGCCGACTCTTCGCCCACCTCATACGCGCCCGCGCCGGTCTGCGTGATGATGTCGAAGTCCACGCCTTCCTTGCCGAAGATGTTCTTGCCTAAGAAGCCCTTGGCATATGCATCCGCGACAGCCTTCTCGACGATCTTGAGCAGATATCGGTACTCGCCACGCAGATAAATAAAACCCAACTTTGAACCGATGGCAAGACCTGCAATCATCGTGCCTTCGATTACGGCGTGTGGATCCTCAAGAAAGATGACGTGATCCTTGCACGTACCAGGCTCGGACTCATCGCCATTTACCAATACGTATTTGGCTTTGTCGTTCTTCGGCACGAAACTCCACTTCAGCCCCGTCGGAAAACCTGCGCCGCCACGTCCACGCAATCCGCTTGCCTTCATGGTGTTGATGATCCACTCCGGACCCTGCTCAATCGCCTGCTGCACGGCCTTGTAGCCATCGAGCGCGACGTACTTGTCGATGTTCGTAGCTCCCTGGCCGAATCTCCGTTTCAACACAACTGCTTCGTCTGGATGAGAAACCTGGGTCGGCATTATTTCACGTCCTCTCCGCGGCCTTCAGCATAGTCTTGAAGGATCGCGTCTACCTTGATCGTCGTAAGGTCGTCATGGAAGTCGTAGTTCACCTGCATCGCCGGCGCCCAGCAGCAGGCCCCGATGCACTCGACTTCCTCCAGCGAAAACATTCCGTCCCGGGTCACCTGCTTATGTCCAATCCCCAGCTTGGTCTTGCAGTGATCGAGAATCTCATAGCCGCCGCGCAGCATGCAGCTGATGTTCGTACACACCTGAATGTTGAACTGTCCCGCAGGCTGCGTCCGCAGCATGGAGTAGTAGCTCAGCACATTGCGTACGTCCAGATCGAAGAGGTCGAGCCGCCGCGCAATCTCCTGGATCGCGCCCTCCGACACAAAGCCAAGCTCATCCTGCGCGTACAGCAGCATGGGCACGAGCGCCGAGCGCTTTACCGGGTAGGTCGTTGCCAGCTTGTCAAATCGCGCAGCCGTCTGCGGAGTGAAAATGGATTCTGCAATGGCAGCCATGATGTACAGCTTATCGCATCTGCCGAAGCCGGGGAGGGTGAGCTTTTGTGAGATGGAGAAAGAAGGGTTTGCTGCGAAGACAAGCCAAATCTCGTCTTCGCAGCCGCTGCTTTGTCCCTGGAACCGTCGTCTAGAGGACGAGCGAGGGTGGAAGATTGCCCGGCGCCGAGGCAAACCCCACCTTTGCTTCCGGCCCCATCTCCAACTGGATCGTGCCGCCCTGCGCAATCTCCGAGTGATGGAACCACGCTCGCTGCTGAGGCTTGCCGTTGAGTGTGAACGCCTGCACGTAGCAATCCTTTGGGTTGGTGCGCGTCACGTCGATCTTCAGCGTCTTGCCTCCGCCCAGTTGTACCGTCGCTTTTTCTACCAGCGGCGAGCCTAGAATGTAGTTGCCGCTGACCGGATCGACCGGGTAGAAGCCGAGCGCCGAGAGCAGAAACCAGGCCGACATCTGGCCAACGTCCTCGTTGCCTTCCATCCCATCCGGCTGCGCGCGGTACATCGTATCCATCAGGCTGCGGACCCGGGCCTGGGTCTTGTGCGGCGCGCCGGCATAGACGTACAGGTACGCAATGTGGTGCGACGGCTCATTGCCATGGGCATACTGCCCCACCATGCCGGCGATGTCCGGCGGAGCATCCGGGGGAAGATCCGGTGCGGCGGTAAACAGGCTGTCGAGCTTGGCGACAAACGGCTTCTCTCCGCCGAACAGCGCGATCAGCCCTGCGGGATCATGCTGGATGGCAAAGCTGGCCTGCCACGAGTTTGACTCGGTGAAGTCGCGCCACTGCGAACTGTGACCCATCTCGATCGGATTGAAGGGTGTCGCAAAGCTGCCGTCTTCGAGCTTCGGCTCCATGAAAGCGGTCTTTGGATTGAAGTATTGCTTGTAATTGAGCGAACGGGTGCGCAGCATGGCGGCTTCCTGGCCTTTGCCGACCTTCTTGGCGACATGCGCGAGCGCCCAATCGTCATAGCAGTATTCAAAGGTCTTCGAGACCGACTCTCCTTCGCGGTCCGAAGGGATATACCCCATCTCGCGGTAGTACCCTAGCCCGCGATAGTTCTCAACCATCGCGCGCTCATTCATCACCTTGTACGCCGCCTCAGGATCGATGCCCGGGAAGCCTTTCATGATCGCCTCGGCCATGACCGATGCCGAGTGATAGCCGGTCATGGTGCCGGTCTCAGTCCCTTGCAGCGGCCACACGGCCATGCCGGCGGGGCTCTGCTGGGCCATGCGAATCAACGTGTTCACAAAGTCCGGAACGCGATCTGCCTGCAGTAACGTGTAGGCCGGATGCGCTGCACGAAAGGTATCCCACAGCGAGAACGTCGTGTAGTTGTGTTGCCCTGCCGCCACCTGATGGATCTGCGCGTCCATCCCGCGATAACGGCCATCCACATCGTCGAACAGCTGCGGGCCAAGCGACATGTGATACAGCGCCGTGTAGAAGATGCGTTTCTGATCGGCATCCGCAATATCGACGTCCACCCGGCCAAGCTGTGCACGCCACTTGTCCTGTGCAGCCGCGCGGGTCTTGGCAAAATCAAAGTCCGGCTGCTCCGCCTGCAGGTTTTTCGCCGCACCTGCGGCGTCCACGCCTGAGATTCCGGTGCGCACCAAAATCGCTTCGCCGGCCTTGGTCTTGAAGTGCAGTACAGCTTTCAGATCGTCGCCTGCTACCGGGGCAGTGTCCTGGAGCGGCTTACCATTCGAGTAGAAGACCACCTTCACCGGCTTCTTCGAGACCTCCAGATTGAAGAAGCACTGGCGATCCCGCCCCCAGGCACGCGTCATGTGGCCGCCGGCGAGCGAACTCGGGGCAGGGCTCGAAAGCTGCGCCTTGTACACCGACGAACTCTCGTTCGTCTGATAGCTGTGCGTCAGATCGACGATGAGCCAAGCCTCGTTCGACTGCGGGAAGGTGTAGCGATGAAGGCCGGTGCGCTCGGTTGAAGTCAGCTCGACGTGCACCTTCGGATCCTTGAGCAGAACGGCATAGTACCCGGGTTCGACGACCTCGTCCTTGTGATCGAAACGCGAGCGATAGCCCTGGTCCGGATTCGATCTCGGTCCGGGCATCAGCTTGACTGGACCCGTGCCCGCCATCACGAGAAAGTCCATCAGGTCGCCGCAGCCGGTGCCGCTCAGATGCGTGTGCGAGAAGCCCATAATGCTCGTGTCGGAGATGTGGTAGCCGGAGCACCAGTCCCACCCGTCGTTAAACGTATCGGGCGAAAGTTGCACGGCGGAGAAGGGAACACTCGCGCCGGGGAAACAATGGCCGTGGCCTCCGGTGCCGATGCGCGGATCGACAAACCGGAGCGGGTCTGCGGCTGTGCCACTCGTTTGGGCGGCAACCCCATGCAACGGGAGAGCGGCCGTGGCAGCGGCAGCAGAGGCAGTCTGAAGAAAAGTGCGGCGCGAGATCATCGGGAGTCCTTCGTGCGGATGGGAATACTTCCAGGCTCCATCTTAATACGCTTTATGCAGCCGTGGGCAGGACATAGAGTTCGTCTGCGGGTGAAGGTATTTGTTGAGCTCGGGACCTGGTCCGGACATGTCCGTTCCTGCTACGCCAAAAGCTCTCGTGCCACTGCTTCCGCGGCCATATCCATCTCCTCGGTTCGGTCCCCCACCGAGACCGAACCATCGTCCGCAATTCCAAACGCAGTCACCACGCCCTCGCTGGTCGTCATAGCATCCCGCGTAAACCGCACCCAACGCGTATCCACCCGCAGAACAATCTCGTCCGCGCCCACCTCGACCACCGCGTGGTGAGCACTCGTTAGCCCATGGGCCGCCGCATACACCCGCAGCATCGAGGCCCACGATGTCCAAAGTTCCCGGTGCAGACTGGCCGTCACCTACCGGTCGATCTCGCCTAACACAATATCAATCGACCCAATCACCGCCACCACATCCGCCAGCATCCGGCCCTTACACATCGTTTCGAGCGCCTGCAGCGTCGCGAAACTTGGATTGCGCATGTGCACCCGGTATGGCTTAGCCGTACCGTCCGACACCGCGTAGTAGCCCATCTCGCCGCGTGGCGACTCGACCGCCTGGAAGACCTCGCCCGCCGGCACCGCAAAGCCCTCGGTCACAATCTTGAAGTGGTGGATCATCGACTCCATCTGCGTCTTCATCTGCTCGCGATCCGGCAGCACGATCTTCGGCGCCACCGCGTGGATGCGTCCCTCCGGCATGCCGTCGAGCGCCTGCTGGCAGATCTTCAACGACTCCCGCATCTCCTGCATGCGGACCACGTAGCGCGCCCACACATCACCTACATCCGAGACAGGAACCTTGAAGTCGAACTTCTCATAGCCCGAGTACGGCATATCCCGCCGCAGATCCCAGTCCACCCCTGACGCGCGCATCGGCGGCCCGGTCACGCCCAACGCAATCGCGTCCTCTGCCGAAAGATAGCCCACGCCCTTCAGCCGACCCATCCAGATCGGATTGCCGGTCAGCATGTTTTCGTAAAGATCGATGCGCTCCGGCATCTTCGTCACAAAGTCCTGCACCTGCTTGAACAGATTGAGCGGCGGCTCAAGCGCCAGCCCGCCGATGCGGAAGTACGAACTCATCATGCGCTGGCCGGAGACGTTCTCGTAGATTCGCGAGATATCTTCGCGCTCGCGCCAGCAGTAGAGAAACATCGTGAGCGCGCCGATGTCGAGTGCGTGCGTTCCCAGCCACACCAGATGCGATGAGATGCGCGTCAGTTCGTTCAGCAGCACCCGGATGTACTGCGCCCGCTCCGGTATCTCCAGGCCAAGTAGCTTCTCGACCGCGAGGCAATAGCATAGGTTGTTCGTCATGGGCGAGAGATAATCGATGCGATCGGTGAGCGGCACCACCTGCTGATAGAACTTCGCCTCGCAGGTTTTTTCAATGCCGGTATGCAGATAGCCAATATCGGGCGCGCATGAGACCACATTTTCGCCGTCGATTTCGAGAACCAGGCGCAGTACCCCATGCGTTGACGGATGCTGCGGACCCATGTTCAGGATCATCGTGTGGTCTTCCGCGCCCTTGTCTCCGTGACGTTTCGCGTCCGCCATCACATCGTCAATGCTTGGGTCGATCAGGTCCGGTGCGGTTGCCATTAGCGGTAGCCCTCGACTGGGTAGTCCTTGCGCAGCGGATGCCCCGGCCAGTCTTCGGGCATCATGATCCGCTTCAGGTTGGGGTGTCCGCCGAAGTGGACGCCGAATAGATCGAAGATCTCACGCTCGTAGAAGTTCGCAGAAGGCCAGACAGACGTAATCGAATCGATGGCTGCATCGTCGTTGAACAGCCGTGCCACCAGGCGAATGCGTTGCTTCATCCGGTGCGAAAGAATGTGGTAAACGATCTGATAACGCGGCTCAGACGGCAGCCAGTCGACCGCGGTCACATCCTCAAGAAAGTTATAGCCTGCCTGCTTCAAAGCAGCAGCCGCGGCGATCACACTTTCCCTTGCTACCGTGATCGTCATCTCGTTGCGATCGAACTTGGCATCGGTCGCCATGCTCTTCAACGCGATCACAGCCGCGTGGTCGGCGTGGGCTGCAAAGACTGCCTGAGTCCCAGAAACTGCACTCGCGGGATCGTACATGTTAGAGATCCCCCTTGTCGTTCGCCCAGTTCAGAATGCCCTTCTTCCAAACATAAAAGAGGCCGACCGCCACAAAGCCCAGATACACCAGCATCTCCCAAAACCCAAACATGCGTGACCCGGTGATCGCCGGCAAGCGCTTGAAGATGACCGCCCACGGCAGCATGAAGACTGCTTCCACATCGAACAGGATGAAGAGCATGGCGACCATGTAGAAGCGCACTGAGAAGCGTCCGCGCGCATCGCCCACGGGGTCCATGCCGCACTCGTACGTGCCGCCCTTGGTGCGCGAGTTTTTATGTTTGCCGATGAAAAAGGAGCCGCCCACCATCCCACCCGCCAAACCAACGGCAACCAGGATCTGCAGCACCAAAGGAAGATATTGCCAGATATACGGATAGGGAGAGGTCTGCATGGCCAACTTTGAGGTTAGAAGCGCACCCGTCCAGAGTCAAGGAAGCTGTTCACCAGGCGGAAACTAAAGTACCCCGTCACAACAATCCGCGGTACCAGTCCAGCACGCTTTCCCCAAACAGCACCGCAAACAGTCCGCCCAGCCCTAAAAAGCTGCCCAGCGGTAAGCGCGTCGCCGCACCGGCCTTCCCGCGCGCCAGCAGCAGAAGAGCGTACGCGCTCGCCAGCAGCACGCCTGCAAAGAGCGTCAGCACCGCCGGCCAGAACCCCAAAAATGCCGCTACCATGGCCAGCATCTTGACGTCGCCCAGCCCCAAACCCTCGCGCCCGCGCAGCCGCTTATACGCCCAGCGCACCAGCAGCAACACGAGCGCCGCCCCACACACGGCTGCCAGCCTGCCGAAGATCAGCGCCTCCGGCCCGGTCAGAAAGACGTTTCCTCGCGCCGCAAAGCTGCCCGGACTCGCGAGCCGAAGCTGCTTCGCGCCGTTCAGCACAACCTGGTCATCCGTCGGGCCAAGAAAAATCGCCTGCGTACACACCAGGAACAGGCCGATCGCAATCCCGCTCAACGTAAACGCATCCGGAAGCCGCTGCCACTCCCAGTCGATAACGATCAGGCCGATCAGCAGCCAACCCAGAACCGCCGCGCTCAGCAAAAAGAGGAGATAGGCCGGCGTGTCGAAGTGGTCGTTTCCCTTTTGCGCAGAGTTGAAAAAGGCGCCTCCCAGGAAGTAGCCCAGCCGCGCAAACCACACCCCTACCGCAAGTTCTACGAACGGGTACCGCCACGAGATGTTAGCCCCGCACTCCCGGCAACGCCCTCGCAGCACCAGCCAGCTCACCAGGGGAAGATTGTCGTACCAGCGCACGGGACGCCCACAGGTCCGGCAGTGCGAGCCCGGCCGGATTACGCTCTCCCCTCGCGGCACCCGCACGATGCACACATTCAGGAAGCTGCCCAGCAGCAGACCCACCACCAGACCGACGATCTCCGCCGCAATGAGACTCACAGCTCAAGTATAGGTTCCCGCGTCGACGGCCAACAGAACCGCTAGAAATCTACGTGCATCCGCACCGACTCTACCATCACCGGCCCGCGATCCTGGTTGTATCCCGGATGCTCCAGGAACTGCTCGTCGAACGCATAATAGAGCCCTTTCCAGGTGTGGTGGTTGTAGTAAAACTCCACAATGTCCTCGCGCGCGTAGTTCAGTTTGCCGTCTCCCAGCAGAAAACCATGCCCCCCCATCGCCAGGTATGCCTGGTGGTCGCGCTTGATCGCATTCGTCACAAATGTCAGCCCTGCTTTATCGTTCGGCAGCCCAAACCGCCGCATGTTGTAGTCCCCACCGAACGCCATCGTCTGATCGATCTCGGTGTACGCATAGGACTCATGCTCGCCCTCGTTCCAGCCGAACTGCCCCCACAGCCGGCCGTTGTCCGAGACCTCCTGGTCGAAGTTCGCCGCCACGCCGTACTTCACCGTCGGCTTGGGCGCATGCGCGGTAATGTCCGGAGTCGGCGTCACGTGCTCCACAAACAGGATGTTCTGCTGCCGGTAGTCGCCCATATTCGCCCGGTTCACAAAGCCCAGCAGACGCACCGCACCTTTGCGCCCCTCCAGCCACTCATGCGCCGTTCCCGGCCCGTTGCGCAACTCGAGCTCCACATTCTGCGCGCTCGCCCTGCGCAGTGCGTAGTCGAGATCGATCCCGTTGGCCACGGTGGGCATCGCGGCCAACGCATAGCGCGCCGTAAAGTCATGGTCCGTGTACTCAGCCACCAACGCATCCGTATAGCCACGCGTGTTCGCCGCATAATCCCATGAGCCCGTATTGTCGATCGACCAGTTCATAAACTGCAGGTGCGAGTCGGTCCCCACCGGGTTCAGGTCCAGCAGATCCGGCAGACTCAGGCGCCCCGCCCACAACTCAATCCGCCGGTCCGGAAGCGCCGGCTGCAAAGAAAAGGAAGTCCGCGACGCCTGCACCAGCTGGTCCGACAAGCCGATGACCTGGTGCAGTTCATACCGCGCCAGGTACGGCTTCGAGCCAAGATTGGGATTGCGAACCACATCCAGATTCGTAAAGCCCGCCAGCCCTAGGGCCTCTGAGAGCCCGCGCCCGCCGGCTGACTCCACATCGAAGATGCCGTCGGTCGCATAGCGCGGATTCTTGTTCAACTCATACGCCGTATAGATCGTGCCGATCAGCGACGTCTTGTACTCGCCGCGGCCGATAAAGCTGTTGGTGCTCTCATAAGGCGAGTGAAATGGAGCATCCGCCTGAAAGATAATGTTGGCCTGCCCGCCGATTAGATAACGCGTTGAGTCCGAGTGAGGGAAAAAAGTCGGCGCACCCTCGTCCGGCGTACTCTCCGGAGACGGTTCCGAGGGGTGCTGTGCCGCAGCCAAGCAAATGCTTAAACAGACTTGCAGTAGAAGAAGAACTACTTTAGACATATCGTTCTATTTTCGCAGAGACCGAGCGCGCATTTAGATGAATTTAGCCGTGCAAACATCCTCGAAAGACCAGCGCTTGACGCGCCTCCGCTTCTTGAACTACATTGAAGCTACACGGGAAAGGAGGATGGTCCAGCCTATGAAAATTGACAGTAATTGTTGTAGCAAAACGGTACGTGAGGTGACTGAGGCTTAGAGCATCCCGCTCTAGTCCTGGAGTTTTACAGAAATTCTACTCCGAGGCCCATCCATGAGTATGGATGCCTCTGGTCAATCTCAACAGTCCACCGGCAATGGCCCGCAACCCCAAAGGGAAGCGGGCCATCCGCTTTTTCGCATCCCAATCCTCTATGGACACCATGACATCCCCAGTCGTCGCCGAACCCCTTGCTGCCACCCCCTTGGCTCCGCTCGTCATCGCTGGTCGAACCTTCTCCTCGCGCCTCATCGTCGGTACCGGCAAGTATAAGGATGGGCTCCAGACCCGCGCCGCCATCGAAGCCTCCGGGGCGGAAATGGTCACCGTCGCCGTCCGCCGCGTCAACCTCGATCGCAGTTCGGAATCGCTGCTCGACTTCATCGACCCCAAACGCTACTTCCTCCTGCCCAACACCGCCGGCTGCTACACCGCCGAGGAGGCCATCCGCGCCGCCCGCCTCGCCCGTGAGGTCGGCCTCTCCGACTGGGTTAAGATCGAGGTGATCGGCGACCTCCCCACCCTCTACCCCGACATCCAGGCCACCGTCGAAGCCACCCGCGT
>CALMVK010000277.1:30367-42472 GCA_937873145.1 uncultured Granulicella sp.
GCGACCTCCCCACCCTCTACCCCGACATCCAGGCCACCGTCGAAGCCACCCGCGTCCTGGTCAAAGAGGGCTTCACCGTCCTGCCCTATACCTCGGACGACATCGTCTTTGCCAAGCGCCTGATCGATGTGGGAGCCGCGGCCGTGATGCCTCTCGGCGCGCCGATCGGCACCGGCCTTGGCCTCAGCAATCCAACCTCCCTGCGCATGATGCGCGAGCTCATCACCGAAGTCCCGCTGGTGGTCGACGCCGGCCTCGGCACCGCCTCCGACGCCGCCCTAGCGATGGAGCTGGGCTTCGATGCCGTCCTGCTCAACACGGCCATCGCCGGCGCCGCAGATCCCGTGCTAATGGCCTCCGCCATGGGCAAAGCCATCCAGGCCGGCCGTGAAGCCTTCCTCGCCGGACGCATGCCGCGTAAGCTCTACGCTACGGCCAGCTCGCCCATGGAAGGCATCTCAAAGTAGGCGGTGAAACCCACAGACGCCAACCAGAAACGAACGATTCTGAGCTGGATCGGCGTTTTTGGGGCCTGTACCGTCTGGGTTGCCTCGGAGTTTGCCCTGGTGTTCGCCATGGGGCATGGTACCTGGAACTCTCCGTTCCAGCCGGCTCAGTCGGCCCACGCCACCGGCTCCCGGCACGCGCAGGCAGGCTCTGCCGACCTCCTTATGGCTGTGGGATGCATGGGCTTCACGCTTCTGCAGCTTGCCTCCTTCCTCCTGTTTGCCTTCGTCTTCCGGGCCGCCTGGCGACTCCGCTCTGCGGTCTGCTTCTCGCTTGCCGCCGGGCTGGTCGTCGCCGGGGACGTTGCCGGATTGGTCGCTCTGCTGGTCTGGCTTGAAATCACCCTTGGTGCGGCTTGAGGTTTTTGTACCGTCGAACGACGGCTCCGCACGCCAGCGAACAGGTAAAATCCCACCATGCGCGTCTTCGGCATCGATTGCGGCACCGAGTTCACCGGCTACGGCGTCGTGGACTTCGACCAGACCGCGCGCATCCCTCAGCTTTCTTACGTGGACGCCGGCACCATCCGCGTTCAGAAGAAGCACACCACCGCCCAGCGCCTGCACCAAATCCACACCGAACTCTCGGCCCGCATCACCCTTCACGACCCTGACACCGTCGCCATCGAAGACGTTTTCTTCTCCGCCAACGCCAAGTCCGCGCTCAAGCTCGGCCAGGTGCGCGGAGTCGCGCTGCTTGCCGCCGCCCAGTGCGGGCGCGTCGTCGCCGAGTACGCCCCGCTCTCGGTCAAAAGCGCCGTCGTGGGCTACGGTCTCGCTGCCAAGGAGCAGGTCCAGTTCATGGTCATGCGCCTGCTCTCGCTCGCCCACGTTCCGGATTCGCCCGACGCCGCCGACGCGCTCGCCATCGCCATCTGCCATCTGCATACCGCGCAAACCCTCGCCCACACTGCCGGTGCACCCCGTTGACCCTGCTCACCTGGTCTTTCTTTCTTGCGCTGGCCCTCCCTGCGCCCAAGTCGACCCCCGCCCAGCAGCTTTCCTCGACCTCTCAGGCGGCCACCCTCACCTTTCACTTCGAGCGCCCCGGCCTGCCTGTACCCGTCTATACGCTTGCCGTGCACCCCGATGGCACAGGGAGCTATACCGCCCAGTACGCCCCGATCCCGCAGCAGACGTCGCGTTTCGGCGGCACCGATGCCGGTACGCCCTCGCCGCAAACTCCGGAGACTGTCCCCCTGCCCATCCAACTCTCTGAGCCAACCGCCGCGAAGCTCTTTGAACGAGCCAAAACCACCGGCTACTTCGAGCATCCCTGTGAGGCGAAGGCCAAAAACATCGCCAACACAGGAAAAAAAGTGCTCACCTACGCCGGCCCGGACGGCTCCGGCTCCTGCACCTACAACTACACGGAAAACAAACAGATCAACGGCCTCACGGACATCTTCTTCGGCATCGCCTACACCCTCGACGAGGGACACACGCTCGCGGCCAGCCATCGCTTCGACCACCTGGGGCTCGACTCCGAGATGATCCAGCTCACGGAGGCAGTCAAGCAAGGACGCGCTCTGGAGCTAGGAGTAATCGCACCGGTGCTGCGGTCGATCGCCGAAGATGCGCAACTACTCGACCGAGTCCGTGCACGAGCGACTCAACTACTCGCCGCGGGCGCAACAGTCACCAGCCCAACCGTCACTGGCCCGCAGTAATGGATAGCCCCGACCAGCTTCTTTACGTTGCTTGGTCCAAGCTTTGCGGTTTCGCTTGGGCCTAAAAGCTGTGCAGCCGCCGGTACAGCTCCGCCGTCTGCTCTAAACTCACGGCCTCTGCCCGGGCCTGCCGCGCCAAATGCTCCGGCCAGCTTGCCGCTACCCGCTCCGCCGCGTACCCCGCAAAGCGCAGGTTGTTTTCAAGCGTCTTGCGCTTTTGTGCGAAGGCCTGTTTCAGAAACGCATCGAACTGCTCCGCCTCTACCCCAAGCTCCGCAAATCGCGGAGCAAACTCCAGCCGCACCACCGACGAGTGCACCTCGGGCGGCGGCTGAAACGCCTCCGGCGGCAGCGTAAACAGCAGTTGAACCTGCGCATACATCTGCGTCGTGGCCGACAGCAGCCCATACTCCCGCACCCCTGGCTTCGCCGCAATCCGTTCCGCCATCTCCCGCTGCATCATCAGCACGGCCCGCCGGACGACCCCACCCGTCGCCGCGCGAAACAGATGCAGCAGGATGTCCGACGTAATGTAGTACGGCAGATTTCCTACTACATCCAGAGTCGCGCCCTCGCCCGCAAAGGCCGCCAGGTCAGTCCTCAGTACATCCGCTTCGAGCACCGTCACCTGCGCCTGCTCCCGAAACCGAAACTGCAGCTCCGCCGCCAGGCTGCGGTCGAGCTCGATCGCCACCAGCCGCTCCGCCCGCGCGGCCAGCAGTTCCGTAATCACCCCATGTCCGGGCCCAATCTCCACCACCGTGCGTGCAGAGACATCGCCCAGCGCGTCGACGATTGCGTGCCGGGCCCGCTCGTCTACCAGAAAATTCTGCCCCAGCTTCGGTTTGCGCAACGCTTTGCGTTCCGTCGCTTTACGTTCCGTCGCTCTGCGTTCCGTCGCTCTGCGTTCAGACAACGACACTCTCCTCTCTCATGGTTTATGCCGTGCTTGCCGTCGCCTGCCGGTGCCGCCGCAAGGCATCCAGGTGGATTAGGAAAGCAATCAGCGCGCCGGCAATCGTGCACCACGCGCGCCGATGCGCCACCTCCGGTCCGGGAATCTGGTTGAGCGAAAGCAGAAAGACAATGTAGGAGGTCAGGCAAAGCGTATACAGGCCATAGTTGATCCCATTGGTTGCGTAGGACCAAAACGCAAAGAAGGTCGTCAGCGCGGCCAGCGTGTAGGGCCCCAAAGGCACATACACTGCCAGTTGTGTCGCCAGAACGGCCCCGGCCAGCGTGCCGCCGATGCGCAGCAGACCGCGCGTCAACGTCTCAAAGAAGGCGGGCTTTTGCACCAGCAGCGCCGTCATCGGAACCCAGTAACCGCTCTGCATCTTCAGGTGACGATAGAGCTCCGAGGCGAGGACGACTGTGATCGTCATGCGCACCGCATACGCGAGTGCGGTACGGTGGTCGGGCGCGGGCAGTGCCTTAGGAAGCTGCCGCAGACGCAGCAGCAGCTCACGTCGTTGGTGGTAAAACGAGCGCGGAATCGCCAGCAGATCCTTGCTGAGCTCCGGGATCAGATGCAGGCCCGCGCTGGTGAAGACAATCTGCACAACGCCGCCGAGCGCGATCAGCCCAGCCCGCGTGAACGAACCGCGTAGATCGGAGGGAAACGCCGAAGCCACAAACAAGGCGACCGAAGCCTGCTGTCCCACCCAGGCAAAACCCGAGTTGCGCACCGTGAGCACGCCGTAGATTGCCGCTGAAATGGCTGAAAAGAGTAACAGCGTATAGCCTCGGTGCCCGGCCACGGTTCCCGCAAAGGCCGCCGTAGCCATGGCCAGGACGGCGAAGATCATCGGCTGCACACGCGAGTCTGCGATGCGCTGGTTGGCGCCAAAGCCGATCGTCAGCGCGCCGCCGCTCGCGGTTAAGGCGCCGCCAGGATGACCCGCTGCTACACCGGCAAAGACGCAAAGCGCCACAGCCGAGGCGCTGACCAGAGGCAGACGAAACTCAAGCGCACTCCAATGAAAGGTGTATAGATCGGCCAGGAAGTGGTTCGGCGTCGAGGTCGCAGGGGTGAGAGGCCCGGCAGAGTCCGGAATGGTAGAAGACGCTGACACCTTCTCAGTGTAGTGGGACTCCATGCGGTTAGCGCGCGTGACAGCCACGCAGAAGCGCCAGCCAAAGCAACGAAAGTAGGATGGACCCGACGATGCCAACCGTAATGCTTGCCTTGCGGCTTGCTGGCGCAAGCGGGGTGCCGGGGCTGCTACGGCTGTTCTGAGACGGGTCCAGCGGGTTATAACTCACCGGGATCCGCTCGCTCTGCGGCACCGCTACCGGCGACTGGAACTCATCCGAGTAAAGTCTGCCGTGGGCGTAGTAGTCGAAGGTGATGCGGAACTTCTCACCCATCTGGAAGCCGAACGCCAGCGGACTGAACGCGCGAAACTGGTATCGGCAGCTGGTCACTGTCGCCTCGATGGCAATCCACTCCGGGGTACCGGCCGCTTCGGTCATAGCGACTCCGACCGTATTCGTTGGACGCCTGCCTCGGCCAGCGCGGCGTCCGCTGCTGCCACAGACCCGGGCAGCCCCACGGCCCGCGTCGCATCCTCGATGACCAGTGTTTCAAAGCCTTGCGCGCGGCCATCGACCGCTGAAAAACGCACGCAGAAGTCATACGCCAACCCTGCCAAAAACAGCCGGCGCAGGCCGCGCTCCCGCAGATAGCCGCCCAGCCCTGTTCCCGTGCGATGGTCGTTTTCAAGGAAGGCCGAGTAGCTGTCCATTTCACGCCGAAATCCCTTGCGCAGGATCAACTCCGCATGCGGCACGTTGAGTTCCGGATGGAGCGCCGCTCCGGCCGTGTGCTGCAAACAGTGCTCCGGCCAAAGAGTTTGCAGGCCGTAGGGTGCGTTTACCTGTTCATACGGCTGCTTGCCCGCATGCGTCGAGGCAAAGGAGATATGCCCGGATGGATGCCAGTCCTCGGTCAGCACCACATGCTCGAATCGAGCCGCAAGCGCGTTGAGGCGTGGCAGGATTGCGTCGCCTCCGGGCACGGCGAGCGGACCGCCCGGCATGAAATCCAGCTGTAGATCGATCAGTAGAAGCGCGTCGGTAGAATAGATCTGCATCCTGGCCTCAATCCAGCATGACACTCGCCCGGCCCGGGTTCAAGTCGAAGCCCATGATCTCGCGCCGTACCATCATCACGCTGCTCGCCACTCTGCTGCTGGCGGCGGGCCTTCGGGTCTGGTCCTCCCAGCATCGCGATGAGTGCTCGGCGTTTCTGGGCGGTGATCGTCACGCGCCGGCATCCCAGGTGGTCGAAACGGGAACCCGCACCATCGTAGTTCCATGTCAGAACTGGCTGGTCCGCCAGGCGGCACCGGTGCAGCTGCTCTGCGGTCTAAGCGTGGCGGGCTTTGGCGTCTTTTTGGTAAGTCTGTGGGCAGATCGAACGAAGGAGAGATCATGGTAAAGCTCGTGGAGTGTCCGCGCGACGCATGGCAAGCGTTGCCTCGCGTTCTGCCGGCGGAGGTCAAGGCGGACTACCTGCGCCTGCTGATTGCGGCGGGGTTCAAGCACATCGACGCAATCAGCTTTGTGTCGAAGGCCTCTGTGCCGCAGATGGCGGATGCGGAACAGGTGCTTACCTATCTCGGCTCTCCTGGTGACGTGGAGATCATCGGCCTCGTGCTCAACGAGAAAGGGGCGGAGCGCGCCATTCAAACCGAAGCCGTCTCGACGCTTACTTTCCCCTACTCCATCTCCCCGGGGTTTCTAAAGCGCCATGCAAACCAGACTCCGGAGGAGGCACTCGAGGCGCTCGAAGCCGTAGGTACGCTTGGCTATAAGGCGGGGCTTGAGGTGGCGGCGTATGTTTCGATGGCCTTCGGCAATCCCTATGGAGATGCCTGGTCGATCGAGGAGGTGGTCGACGCCTGCGACCTGCTGGTTGATTGCGGAGTCTCGCAGATCACGCTGGCCGACACGGCGGGACTCGCCACACCGCGGCTGGTGGCGGACCTGTTCGCGGACGTAACGGCAGTGCATGACCGCGTGGAGCTTGGGCTGCATCTTCACACGCGCACGGAGACCGCCGCCGGCCTGGTACAGGCGGCCTACGGTGCAGGGTGCCGGCGTTTCCACTCGGCGATCGGCGGTCTGGGCGGAGGCTCATTTGCGCAGGATGCCTTGCTGGGCAATCTTCCTACCGAGACGCTCGTGCTGGAGTTGACGCAGCTTGGCGCGGAACTGCCGGAGCTGCAGCCACTCGAGAGTCTGCTTTCGGCTACCCGGGAGATCGAACGGAAGTATGGACCGAAGATTCAATGACCAGTTAGAGTCTGTATCCAGAAGTTTGCCGAGGACAAGCTTCCGCCATCTTTTAGACCACTACCATCTTCTAAAAGGGAATGTCATCATCCGTGATGCCGTTGTCGCCATAGTCTGGGACACTGGCTGGCGTGCGCTGGTCATAGCTATTACTGGACGAGGAGGCAGCGGAGTTCGAGCGGGAGTAGCCGCCGGTGGATGCGCTGCTATCACTTCCTTCACCGCGCCCTGATAGCAGCGACAAATCACTCACAATGACTTCTGTTCGGTACTTCTTCTGGCCACTGGCTTTATCGTCCCAGGAGGAGGTTTGTAACCTTCCCTCGATGTAGAGCTTGTTTCCCTTCTTAACATAATCCCGAACAATCTCTGCCGTCCGCTGGAAAGCAACAAGATTGTGCCACTCCGTCTTTTCCGTGTAGTTTCCGTCCTGGCCCTTGATGCGTTCGCTCGTAGCGATTGCAAAGTTGGCAACGGTCATTCCACCTGCAGTAGAACGCATTTCAGGATCTTTGCCGACATTTCCGAGCAGGATTACTTTATTGACACTCTTGGCCATGGGTGCGCTCCGGGATGCTGAATGTTGAATTTGCAGAATAGCAGATGGCACCGACACCTACGGCCTTTACTTGCTGGCAGTAGTCACAGCCTTCGGCTTCAACGTGTGCTCTTCAAGCGCCTGTGCCTGCGGCAGGTAGCCGATAGCCTTCGCGATCTGCGGATCCCACTCGGCGCGTATCTTCATGCCTTCTAGCTGCCCAAACTCCGAGGTAAAGAGATCGGACTTGATCTCCGCCTTTATCCAGACGAGGTTGGCCTGGATGTCGGCGTCGCTAACCTCGATGTTCTTCGACTTGAGAAACGCTTCGAAGTCGCTGATCACGGCGTCCGTGACCACGAAGTCCTTACTGACGGTGTTCTTGGCGAAGTATCGCCGGCTAAAGTTCAAGAAGGCGTGCTGCTGCAGCAAAACCTCTTCCGGATGAGTCGTCTTGATGGGGTCGATGTGCTCATCGGGCGTAATGCCGCCGCCGCCGTACACCGTGCGTCCCTCGTCGGTAAGCTTTACCTCGCGGTTGGCGTTGTCCTTGGGATTAGACGCATCGCGGACATAGTAGTAGTCGTAGAGCGACATGTTGTCGTAGGGACGCTGGATGAGCCGGCCTGAAGGCGTGTAGTAGTGGAAGGT
This sequence comes from uncultured Granulicella sp., assembly GCA_937873145.1. GTDB lineage: Bacteria > Acidobacteriota > Terriglobia > Terriglobales > Acidobacteriaceae > Edaphobacter. Next base: position 38,032 of record CALMVK010000277.1, read on the forward strand.
CGTCAGCGCGAGGCCGGTATTCTGGCTGATATTGAAGACTGTTTGAACGAGACCTTTGCCGAAGGTGGTCTCCCCGACAATCAGCGCGCGGTCATGATCCTGCAGAGCACCCGAGACGATCTCCGCCGCCGACGCGGTATTGCGGTTGACGAGCACGACGACCGGGTACTTCGGCCCTTGTTCCCCGCTGGTCACCGAATAGACCTGGTCGGCGGCAACCCGGCCGTGCTGCGAGACGACGACCTGACCCTTCTGGAGGAACTTGCTCGACATGTCGACGGCCTGGTTCAGCAGGCCGCCTGGATTCCCGCGCAGGTCGATGACCAGGCCCTTCAGCGGCCCTTCGCTGCGGAACTTGTCGAGCGCCTCACCTACCTCATGCGCGGTCGTCTCCTGGAAGTTGGTGACGTGCATGTAGCCGATGCCGGGCTCGATCTCAAACGCCAGATCGACCGAAGGACGGGGAATCTCGTCGCGGACGAGATCGAAGGTCAAGGGTTTGTCTTTCCCTTCGCGGCTCATCGTGACCAGGACATGGGTGCCGCGCGGACCTTTCAGCATCATGGCAATCGCTGTGGAGTCCAGACCATCCGTCGGCTTGCCATCTACGGACACGATCAGATCGCCTGGGCGGATGCCGGCCTTAAACGAGGGCGTTCCCTCATACGGATAGAGCACAAATGTCTTCATGACGCCGTCGACAAGCTGCGGCTGAATGGTCATGCCGACGCCGTAGTAACGGCCGTGCTGATCCTCGCGCATCTGCGCGTACGCCTTTGGATCGTAAAAATTGGAGTGAGGATCGAGCACGTGCAGCATGCCGGGGATAGCGCCGTCGTAGATCGCCTTATCGGTGTGATCGTCGTTCATCTTTTCGGCGTAGTTCTGCTCAACGATCGAATAGACAGAGGTGAACGACTTGAGCGAGTCGCGCAGGCTGGACTCATCGGACGCGGACTGGGCCGAGACCTTCTGGCCGACCACAGCACCGAAGATGCCGCACGAGCCAAGAAAGACGGTTACGGAGAGGAGGGCGCGATGCGTGCGGGATGCCATAACCTTCAATTGACCTCGGAGGCGAGCCGAGACTCACCACAGTTTGATTGGACGGAGTATAGCAGGACCGGGTTAGCCGCTCCGGGGCCGATCGTCCTGCCACTTTCGTAGCAGAAAAACCATGAGGGTGGAAGATAAGAGGCCGAGGGTGGTAGATAAGGGTGGTAGATAAGCTGCGAGACGCTTACCGGCAACCCAGCATCACCTCCGCGTAGAATAAGGTGCGACACCCTACAGGCCTTGGGCTCAGTCCAACCGCACGTGGAGTTAACGATTCATCCAGTTTTCCAGGAAGTGAGAGCGCATTGATCTTGAAGACGATACGGGGCGGGTGGGCGACAGGTACGGCGCAACGCATACAGGAATGTGCGCTGGTACTCGGATTGGCATGGACGCTTCCTGGGCTACTCTCCGCACAGTTGGTCAGAGCTCCGCGGTACGGCAGCACCCTGGACAATCCTTCCCCGCAGCTGAATCTTCCCGCACTGCCTCCGGCCTTGACGCCGCACGGAACGGTGGTCGAGGACATCGTGGTCCGAGTGGACGACCAAATCATCAGCCGAAGCGATGTAGCTCGGGCCGAGCAGCAGATGCAGGAGGAGGCGGCGCAGGCAAACGTGCCGGCCGCGGAACTGGCACAGCGGCAGCAGGATATGCTGCGCGACATGATCGACCAGCAGCTGCTGCTCTCGCGCGCCAAGGAGTTGGGGTTGAACGCGGACGCGGACGTGATCCGCCAGCTTGATGAGATTCGCAAGCAGAACAAGATGGACTCGCTTGACGATTTAGAGAAGGCGGCCCGGCAGCAAGGCGTAAACTTCGAGGACTTCAAGGCAAAAATCCGGAACCAGATTCTGGCTCAGCAGGTGGTCCGTGATGAGGTAGGCCGGCGCCTGCAGATGACTGAGGCGGACGAGCGACGGTATTACGAGGCGCACCAGAAGGAGTTCGAACAGCCCGAACAGATTCGCCTGAGCGAGATTCTGGTACCGCTCCCGGAGACGGCTTCTTCGGCCGAGATCGAACAAGGCCAGACCAAGGCAAACGGGATCAAGACGCAGGTGATGCAGGGAGCGGATTTTGCAGCGCTCGCGAAGAAGGTGTCCGGCGGTCCATCGGCGGCGCAGGGCGGAGAACTCGGCTTGTTCAAGCGTGGCGCGCTGGCACCGGTGCTTGAAGAGCAGACCTTCAACTTGAAGCCCGGCGACTCCACGCAGCCGATTCGCACTCGTCAGGGCTTCGTGATCTTGAAGGTAGACGAGCACATCGCAGCAGGTCCGGCTCCGATGAAGACCGTCGAGCCGCAGATTCAGGAGGCCATGTACGTCGCGCAGATGCAGCCCGCGATGCGCGCCTATTTGAGCAAGCTTCGGTCGCAATCCTATGTGGATGTGCAGCCCGGCTTTGTGGATTCGGGCGCGACCGGTAATGAGACCAAGCCGGTGTTCACGGCCTACGCACCGCCGGTGGTCAAGAAGAAGGTTGTGGCGAAGAACAAGCCGCGTTTTGTGCGCGCGGGCACCACCTCAAACGCGGCCTTGAGCAAGCCTGTGCTTGCCTCGCCGGACACGACGGGCACGCGGACCATCACCGGTCCGGAGGCTACGCCGTCCATCAATCCCACCACCGGTCTGGCTAGTCTCGCGCCGCCAAAAACGACGGCAAACGGCAAGAAGCTGGCCAAGGTCAAGCGTGAGAAGGTGCGGTTCGGGCAGGCCCCCACGCATGCACTCCCCGGAGACGACAGCGCAGTCACCACGACGACGGATGGCAGCGTAGTCGCGAGCGCAGGCAGTACGCCGGGTGCAGTCGGCCTGGGAACCTCTGCGGCACCGCCCGTTGAGACCGCCAATCTGAACGACAATCCGCTGACGCCGACGGCTCCGGTTCATGCCAAGACCCGGTTTGCCGCCAAGGAAGCGGAGGTGAAGGAAAAGAAAGCCAAGACGGTAACCGCGAAGCAGGTGGAGAAGGCTTCTGCCACGCCGTCGCCTATCACGGCAGACGAGAAAGCAACGCAGCAGACCCAAGCTGCTCCTCTGGGCGTGGCTGGCGTCGATACTTCCAAGAAGCCCAAGAAGGCAAAACGAGTCAAGGGTGCCCCCAAGGAGCGGTTGGAAAACAAGCCTGCGGCGGCCCCGGTCGTCGCACCTACGGTCGCCCCCACGGCAAGCCCGGCGCTGGCTCCAACCGCGGATACACCGCCCAGCACCAAAACGCAGGGCGCTGCGGCGGCTGCTCCACCGCAACCCTAACGCTAGTTTGCAAGGGCCTTACAACCTTTGTGTCTTGGGGCTGCGAGCCGCCCTTGATAAGCTGAGGCAGTATGAAAGCTTTTTACGTGGCGGACGCTCCGCGGCATGAGAATGCGCAGATCGTCTCTTACTTCTGTCTCTCCCAGGTCACGCTGCGCGAACGAAAAGGCGGAGACGGCCAGTATCTCGCCTTGACCCTCAGCGACAAGACCGGAACGCTCGAGGCGCGCATGTGGGAGGAGTTTGCAGAGGCGTTCTCCTCCTGCGGTGAGGGCTGTTATGTCAAGGTGCAGGGGCAGATTTCGAAGTACCAAAACCGTTGGCAGATCACGTTGACGCGTATGCGCGGTGCGTCGGAGACGGAGGTCGATACGGCCGACTTCCAGCCCGTTTCGAGCTTTCCTCCGGAGCAGATGGACGCGGAGTTGCGGGGGATCGTTGCCAACTTCCAGAACCTCGACCTGCAGCGGTTGGTGCTCGCGTTTTTGGACGATCCAGAGATCGGGCCTGCGTTCCGCGTGGCGCCGGCAGCGAAGCTGCTGCATCATGCCTGGATCGGCGGCCTGCTTGAGCATGTGCTGACATTGGTCAAGGTATGTCTGGCAACGGCGCCGTTTTATCCAGAGGTCGATCCGGACCTGCTCGTTACCGGCGCGATCCTGCACGATGTGGGCAAGGTGCGCGAGCTCGGCTGGAAGACGAACTTTCATTACACGCTCGAAGGCCAGATGATCGGGCATATCTCGATCGCCCAGGGCATGCTGCGCGAGAAGCTGAAGGACCTTGCCCCTTTTCCGGAGCGTCTCCGCATTCTGGTCGAGCACATGATCCTCTCGCATCATGGACGGCTGGAGTTTGGCAGCCCCAAGCTGCCGATGACGCCGGAGGCTATGCTGTTGAGCACGCTCGACGATCTGGAGGCGAAATTCGCAGCCATGCGGCGTGAATTTGCGGCAGCCGAGAGTGCAGGCAAGAGACCGGGAGAGCTGACGGAGTGGGTGCGGAGCATGGATCGCAACCTCTTCGACTCGCAACGCTGGCTGGCGGAGGAGCGAGCTGCGTCTGTGCCCCAGGCACCGGACCGGGCCACCGCGACACCGGACCGGGCCACCACGATACCGAACCGGGCC
>CALMVK010000277.1:42572-54756 GCA_937873145.1 uncultured Granulicella sp.
ACCGGACCGGGCCACCGCGACACCGGACCGGGCCACCACGATACCGAACCGGGCCACCGCGACACCGGATGAAACGGAACCGGAAGCGACCGACGCCGAAGCGCCATTGTTACAATCGAGCTTTGACCTGGACGAATAAGCAGGTCGCTCGATAGGGGTTCATGCTCAGATTTTCGACAGCCGGAGAGAGTCATGGGGAGGCGCTGGTAGCGCAGGTCAGCGGTCTGCCTGCGGGTATTCCGGTCGATCCGCAGTGGCTGGACCGCGAGCTTTGGCGGCGGCAGCAGGGCTACGGACGTGGTGGCCGCATGCGCATCGAGCAGGATCGCGCTCACATCCTAAGTGGGGTGCGGCATGGCAAGACGATCGGCTCACCAGTGGCGATGACCCTGGCCAACAAGGACTGGAAGAACTGGGAAGACATTCTCCCCGTAGGGGTGGGTGACCAGGAGAAACACAAGGCCGTGAAGAGCCCGCGGCCGGGACACGCCGATCTTCCCGGCAGCCTGAAGTACGACTTTGCCGATGCGCGCTACGTGCTGGAGCGAGCCAGCGCCCGTGAGAGTGCCGCCCGGGTAGCGTGCGGGGCGCTCGCCAAGATGCTTTTGGGCGAGCTGGGGGTTGCCGTCGGCAGCCATACGCTGCGTGTGGGCGCGGCGGAGCTTGGGCGCGAGGCTGCCTGGAACGAGATCGTTGCGGCCAACGCCAAAGACGAGATTCTTCTAAACTGCGTCGACCCGGAGGCCGAGGCGCGCATGAAGGCGGCCGTTGACCAGGCGCTTCGCACAGGCGATACGATCGGCGGTGTCTTTGAGGTGGTCGTGCATGGACTGCCGCCGGGTGTCGGCACCCATGTCAACTGGGATGAACGCATGGACGGCCTGCTTGCCCAGGCGGTGATGAGTCTGCAGGCGGTGAAGGCGGTCGAGTTGGGGCGTGGTGTTACGGCAGCGCAGTCGATGGGTTCGGCGGTGCATGACGCCATTGGCTATGCGTCCGCGCAAGCCGAACAAGGGGAGGCCGAGCCCGAGGATGGCGGCGCGAAGTTCACGCGGTTCTCTCGTGAGACGAACAATGCGGGCGGGCTCGAGGGCGGCATCTCAAACGGTGAGGAGATTGTCGTGCGCGGATATCTGAAGCCGATCTCAACCTTGCGCCGGCCACTGGCCAGTGTGAGCTTTGAGACGCGTGAAAACGTCAAGGCGGCCTATGAACGCAGCGATGTGTGCGTGGTGCCGGCCGCCGGCGTGGCTGCAGAGGCGATGGTGGCGCTTACCGTAGCGCGCCTGGTGATCGACAAGTTCGGAGGTGATTCGCTCCGGGAGCTCAAGCGAAACTACGCCGGCTACTGTGAGCAGATCCGCAGATTTTAGGAGAGATGAGTGGCCACGAAGACCGCAGAGAAGGTGCCTGCGCAGAAGAAATTCACAGGCAAGATACATACCGTCGTGAAGTGGCCCGAGCCTGTCCTGGCCAAGCGCGGCGAAGAGATCACGGTCTTCGACAAAGCGCTGGAGAAGCTGGTGGAGGAGATGTTTGAGAGCATGTACGCCGCGCAGGGCATCGGTCTCGCTGCGCCGCAGATTGCCATCTCAAAACGCATCACGGTCATCGACGTAAGCTTCCGCAAAGATCCGGCAGACAAGCTGGTGCTCATCAATCCGGAGGTGATCCAGCTGGAAGGCAAGCAAACCGAAGAGGAGGGCTGCCTCAGCCTGCCGGAGATCCGGGAGAAGGTGAATCGCGCTGCCAAAGTACGGGTGCGCGCCCAGAACGTCAAGGGAGAGTGGTTTGAGGTGGAAGGGGAGGAGCTGCTGGCGCGCGCGCTCCAGCATGAGATCGATCATCTGGATGGCGTGCTGTTTATCGATCGTTTGAGCCGCTTGAAGCGGGAGTTGGTGCTCAGAAAAATTCGCAAGCTGCAGAAAAATGGTGAGTGGTGAAGCTTGTCTTCTGCGGCACTCCTCTTTTCGCGGTCGCCACGCTCGAAGCGGTGCTTGCGGCCGATCACAGCATTGAGCTTGTGCTTACGCAGCCCGATCGCACGGCGGGCCGGGGACTTGCGCCCCAGATCTCGGCAGTCAAGCAAGCGGCGCTCCGGCGTGGTCTGCCATTGTTGCAACCGGAGAAGATCAAGCAAAATCTGGCTCTTCGTGAGCAGCTGGAAGCCTTGGCTCCGGATGCGATTCTCGTCGTAGCCTACGGGCGAATCATTCCGGACTGGATGCTTGCGCTGCCTCGCTTTGGGTGCATCAATCTACATGGCTCGCTGCTGCCGAAGTATCGCGGTGCCGCGCCGATCCAGTGGGCGATCGCCAAAGGTGAGACGGTCACAGGGGTGACGACGATGCGTCTCAACGCAGGTCTCGATACCGGACCGATGTTGCTTGCGCAGGCGCTCCCGATCGCACCCGAGGAGACGGCGGAGGACCTGTTTGAGAGCCTGGCGGAAAAGGGAGCCACGTTGATGGTCCAGACACTAGCCGGGCTCGAAGACGGCAGCGTCTCGCCGGTCGAGCAGGATCATGCCGGTGCCACGCTCGCGCCCATCCTTACCCGGGAGGACGGCCGTATGGACTTCCGTCTCACGGCCGCAGAATCGCTGAATCGGTGGCGTGGTTTCCAGCCCTGGCCGGGAGCCTTCACAACTTTACGAGGTAAAAAGTTGATCGTCTCCCGCATGGCGGTGGCAGAGGTGTCCTGCCCGCCAAACGAGCTGCTGGTCGACCACGCTCGCCTGTTTGCCGGCTGTGCGGATTCGGCGCTGGAGCTTCTGGAAGTGCAGATGGAGGGCAAGAAGCGTATGCCCGCGAGCGAATTTCTGCGCGGCTTCCAACTCGCAAGCGGGGAGCGGGTCGGCGAGTGAAGAGCAAAGGCCAGAACACCGGGCAACGAGCTCGGCCGACCAAGCCTCCGGTGCCTGCAAAGAGCCAGGAGCAGGCGGGCCTTGAAGCAGCCGCACGGGTGATCGCCGCCGGGGGACGAGTCCCGAAAAAAATCGGTCTTGCGGTGGCGGCGGGCGCGCAGAGAGCCGGCACGCAGGCGGTCCAGGCCCGTCCAGCCAGTGCAGGTCCGACCCTGGGCGTGGCGGCCGCCTTGGCGAAGATCACCCCGGCAAGGCTGGTCGCCTTTGAAATTCTCACGTTTGTTGCCGCCGGCAAGGCGCATAGCGATGAGCTCCTGCACGGCGCGCGCACGCAGGCGCTCGCGGAGGCTGACCGGCATTTAGCGACGGCGCTGGTCATGGGCGTCCTGCGCTGGCAGATCGCGCTCGATGCCCGGATTCGTGCCTTGCTGGAGCGGCCGAACCAGGCGTTGCCGGAGCCGGTGCTGCTCGCGCTGCGTATGGGTGCGTTCCAGTTGCTCTATATGGACCGCATTCCCGCGCACGCGGCTTTGTCTGAGTCGGTCGAGCTCTGCCGCGCCGCCGGGCATCCGCATGCGTCCGGCATGGTTAACGCAATCTTGCGCAAGCTCGCGGCTGCCTCCGCGGCCTCGACGCAGAAGCAGCCAGGCCAGCCGATCTACGAGTCCACGGCCGCCTTCGCCGAGCGACTGGGACACCCGCTGTGGCTGGTCGAACGCTGGGTGCGCCACTATGGACGCGAAGCCGCCCTCAAGATCTGCGCGGCCGATCAGGTTGAGCCGGACTCCGGCGACCTGTTCGGCGCCGCCTTGTTCGAGGCCGATCCTGCTCTGCCGCAGATCGATGCCGGCTCACGCCTGGTGGCGGAACTGGCCGCGGCGGCCTTGCCAAAGATCACGGGAAGACCGGCGCGCATCTGGGATGCGTGCGCGGCCCCCGGAGGCAAAACGCTGGTGCTGGCGCGGCGCCTGCCGGACGCAGAGTTCCTGGCCACCGATGTCAGCCCCCGGCGCCTCGCGCAGATGCAGGCCCGTTTTGGCCGTTACGCCTACGCTGGTGCTATCGAGACAGCCGTCGCCGACGCAACCCAACTTCCCGAAACGGCCGGCCAGTTCGACCTCATCCTGTGTGACGTTCCCTGCAGCGGCACCGGGACGCTGGCCCGCAACCCCGAGATCCGTTTCCGGTTGAAGCAGGAAGACCTGGCTCGCCAAGCGGAGCGGCAGAGCGCCATCCTGAACGCAGCCCTGAAGCGCCTTGCTCCCGGAGGACGTGTGGTGTACTCCACCTGCTCGCTGGAGCGGGAAGAGAATGAACAAGTAGCCGCACAAGTACCGGACGAGTTCACCCGCGTCTCCGTTGCCGGCCTGCTGGAGAGCGTGGCCGGATTGCAGATCCCACCCGAATCCGTGATCCAGAACGACGCCTTGCGCACCTTGCCTGGCTTGCAGGCTTGCGATGGATTCTACGCCGTGGTCTTCGAGGCCCAGGCTCAGAGATAGGTCAGCGAGGAGACAAGGTGACGCGAATCGGCTCTCCGCGAACGATCTTATGTCCAGGCTGCGGACTCTGAGTGAGAACAATGGAGCTTGAAGAAACCGGTTCCGGCGCAGTAGGTACATCGAACGAAGGATCGAGCGGGTTCGGCGCAGGGGAGCCCGAGCCTGAATCAGCCGGTTCGGAGGGCGCGGGCGCGGGCTCCTGCGTAATCGAGATACGCAGGCCAGCGGGAGCCAGGCGCGCCGAAGCCGTGCCGAGGGACAGCCCGACAATCGCTGGCATAACGTAGGCGGCGCGCTCTGCTGCGTCCTCCGGGTCGGAGACCAGAAGCGAAACCGCCGGCCCAGTAAGCCCGCTGCTATTGGGCGGCGGAGACTGCGCGAGAATGATGCCGGCCGGAGCGGGGGCAGGCAGATGGACGACTGTTCCCAACTCCAACTGCTGGCGGCGCAAAACTATCGAGGCCGGACGCTCGCTTTGGCCGACCACATCGGGCACATCCAGGTGCTGGCCACCGAGCGACTCCGTGACCCGGATCTGCCAGCCTCGACGCACGCGCGAGCCGGCCGAGGGAAGCTGCGAAAGAATCCGATTGGGAGCCACGGCTGCGGAGTAGAAGCGGTTTTCAACCGAAAGGCTCAGGCCCAGCTTCTTCGCGGCGGTTGCAGCCTCAGCGTCCGAAAGCCCGCTCAGGTTCGGCACGGCGACCTCGCGTCCGTGAATCGCGATCCGCATTGTCGCAAACGCGCAGAGCAGCACGATCAACGCCAGGCCGAGACCGGCCATGCACCGCGAAAGAAGGCGGACGAAGGAGCGTTTCATCTCTGCCTAGAATAGCTGACCCGGCTGCTTAGCAGGTTCGGCACCCTTAACTCCGCTTCTTTAGAAAACTCTTAAGAAAGTAGCCGCTGGTATGGTGACGCAATTGCTACTGACAAAATAGAGCAAGAGCAGATCACACGTTGCAACCACAGTTGCTATGCAGCTACAGCTTTACGGTCGTCATTCTGGCGTAGCCAGAATCCCCGCATTGCTTTCTATCCAGCTGCACAGCATTTGGAATATGCTCTCAATCCGTACTCTAGCGCCGATTGTCGGTCGCGGGCTCCGGATGAATAAGGAGGCGGGAGACTTCGGGAGTTTGCAGCTTAAAGGCGTTCTCAAGCCTGGTAATCACCTGGTGCACCTGCACCATCGGCAGATCGTCGGGCAAAGTGCAGTGGCAATTTACCTGGATGCGATCGCGATGGCGCGAGACCAAAATGTCGTGAATGTCGAGGATCTCTGAAAACTGCGAGGCAGTCTGACGCAAACTTTGTCGTAAAGTCTGCGCTTCCCGGTCTTGCTCGATCGACTCCGGACTTTCGATCGTGGCTGGTTCACTCTCTATATGGGTCAGGATAGAGGCGATGCTGGGAACTTCCTTGCGGATCTCGGCCTCAAGCCGGGTAACCAGATCATGCGCCTCCCGCAGTGGGAGCCGCTCATTGACCTCCAGATGCAGTTCAAGCTGGAGGGCGCCGTTGTATTGCTGGAGAGAGACATCGTGAATGGACAGATTGGCACGGGCAGCTACGGCGCGAACTCGGTCGTGGGCACTTTCCGCGAGAGTCGCCGTAGGAACAGAGTGAACGACGACATCGGCTTTAGGCAGCACGCGTTGAATCGCCGATGTCGCTGCGAAGGTAATCTGCTCGGAACGCTGGAACGTCAGCGTGCGAGGCATGGCCAGCGTGACGTCGGCAAAGACATTGGATCCAGCCCGCCGCGTGCGAAGCCGATCCACCGAAAGCACGCCGTCGATGCGACCAAGATCCTGGATCAGCTTGCGGCGAGTCTGCGCGGCCGTTGCGCCTTCATGGGCCGGTGTCGCGTCAAGGAGAGTATCCGCGGTGCGGCGCGCCAGGGACCAGGAGACCCGAAGAATGATGGCGGCGACGACCAGCGCAGCCACCGGATCGGCCAACTCCAGGGCAGGTACATTCAAGATCTCACCGAGTTTAGTGGCGGTGAGACCAAGCAATACCGCGAGTGAGGCCCAAAGGTCGGTGCCGAAGTGGATGGCATCGGCGGCGAGGGCATCCGATTGCTGCTCTTTGGCGATCTTTCGCAGGCTGCGCGAGCGCGTATAGTCGACCGCAATAGAGAGCAGGAGAACCAGAAAAGGCCAGGGAGACAAGGCAAGCGCGAGGTGATGACGATGAAGCATGCGAGAAAGAGCTTCGTAGATGATCCAGACCGAAGAAACCAGCATCAGGCCGGTTTCGACGAAGGCTGAAAGAGACTCGATCTTGCCGTGGCCGTAGTTATGTTCTTCATCGGCAGGGCGGTCGGCGGCGTGCACGGAAAAGAGAGTGATTGCCGCAGCCACCAAATCGATGGCGGAGTGAGCGGCCTCAGAGAGCATGCCGAGCGAGCCGGTCAGAACACCAGTAAGCAGTTTAAGAGAGGTGATGCCAAACGACGCGAGAACAGAGAACAAAGCGGCGGAGTACTTCGCTTGCGGCCGGGCAGAGGAAGGTGGATGGACGGAGTTGGCCGGAACAAGCTTTGATTCTGCGGCCAACTGACTCATAGGCCCGATGCTACTCGTTTCCAGAGGCCAGCGCATCCTATAAGCGCAAACCTCTTCCTGGACGGATGAGAGCTACGTATTACGTTCATCCCCGGCAGGATCAGGGCTTCGTCGCGCGATAAAGCCCGGCAATGCCAAACGTGTAGCCGGTCCAGGTAGCGTCACGAAATCCCGCAGCGTGGATCATCTGGAGCATGCGCGGAGGACGGGGAAAACGCGCTACGGATGACGGTAAATACCGGTAGGCGTCGGCGTTCGAAAGTAGCGCGCCGATGCGGGGCAGGATCGTTTGAAAGTAAAGGTTGTAGAGGACACCCACGACTCCCGACGGCTGATTGCAATCGAGAATGGCGATCTGTCCACCGGGTCTCAAGACGCGGTAAAGCTCGCTTAGACCCTCTTCGTAGCTGGCCAGATTTCGGAAGCCAAACGCGGAGGATATTAGGTCCAGCGAGCCCGAGGGTACAGGAAGATGTAATGCATCTGCTTCTATCGCCAAAGCATTCTTTCGATTGAACTTATAGAAGCCTCGCGTAAGCATATTGTGGGAGAAATCCACAGCCAGGATAGGGCGTGTGGACGATGTGGAAGGACGCCGCCTCAGCAGGGCGAGCGTCATGTCTCCGGTTCCGCAGCAGAGATCCAGAATGGCGGCCTCAGGCTTGGCCAGGATGTGCCTCAGGGCATGTGCGGTTCGCCACCACCACCAGCGATCGATTCCCGCCGACAGCAGATGATTCATCAGGTCGTAGCGAGAGGCAATCTGATCGAACATCTGCTGCACGTCCGCCGCCGGCTGGATGGCTCCGGTAGCAGGAATCGTTGGCCGAGAGTTTGGCGGAGTGTTCATTTGGCAGACCTGCCCAGCCGGACTACGTCGCGGAGCATGGCTTCGGCGGCGGCAAGCAGTTCTGCGTCGGACACGTCGTAGACGATCTCGACGGAGCCAACGCCAGTCGGCAGGACGAAGGCGCGACGACCGCTGCGGGTTTTCTTGTCGGTGGCGGTGAGTTCCACGAGCTCAGAGGCAGAGGCTCGAAAGCGCGGGAGCGGACCGTAGGCCAGGATCAGGCCGGCCATCATGGCGAACTGTTTGGAGGTAATCGCGCGGCGCGCCAGGCCAAGGTGCAGGGCGGCCATGGATCCCCAGGCAACGGCTTCTCCATGCAGCAGACGCTTGTAGCCTGTGGCGGCTTCAACCGCATGTCCAATTGTGTGGCCGAAGTTGAGAATCATGCGCAGGCCTGCCTCATGCTCGTCTTCGGTGACCACGGCCGCCTTGACCTGGACCGACGAAGCGATGATCCGGGTGAGCGCTGCCGGCTCTCCTGCGCAGGCGAGTTCCTGGTTTTTCTCCATATAGGAGAACAACTTGCGATCCCGAAGGATAGCTGCTTTTACAGACTCCTGGAGTCCGGCGCGTAGTTCTCGCGGAGGTAAAGTCGAGAGCAGGTCGACGTCCGCGAGGACGGCGCGCGGATGATGAAAGCTGCCGACGAGATTTTTTCCGGCGCCCAGGTTGACTCCGGTCTTGCCGCCGACCGAGGAGTCGACCTGGGCGAGCAAGGTGGTAGGGATCTGGACATAAGGAACGCCGCGCATGTAGATGGCGGCCAGAAAGCCGGTAATGTCGCCGATCACGCCTCCGCCAAATGCAAGGAGAAGCGTGTCGCGGTCGGCTCTCGCTTCAGCGAGCTGCTCGGCAAGGGACTCGACGGAGGCAAGGCGCTTATGGTGTTCGCCCGACGGAAGAAAGAGGACAGTCGGACTCTGGGCTTCGGGGAAGGAGCTGCGGACCTGCTTGGACCAGAGCTTCCAAATCCGCGGCGAAGTGATGAGCACCGGCCGAAACGGCTTACCGCCGGCGATGGTTAGCAGGCGGGAGTGCAGAGTCTCGAGCAAGCCACGGCCGATGGTGATGTCGTAGGTGGCGGACGGAGTGGCGAGGGCGATGACTTTGGAGGGAGCTGGCACCTGTGCTCATGCTATCGCAGAGGCTGGCGCGGCTGTGGGGCGGATCAAAGGAGTTGGCGCCCTTCCACGAGCAAACGCGGTATGCGGAGTAGCATTTACCTATGGGTTCTTACGATTTCCTGGTGGTAGGTGGAGGGATTGCCGGACTGAGCGCGGTGATTCGGCTGGCGGAGCAGGGACGGGTTCTGTGCGTGACCAAGGAGTCTCTGGCGGAGTCGAACACGAGCTATGCGCAGGGTGGGATCGCGGTGGCGATGGGCGGCAAGGTGGATGTGGAGCTCCACCTAAGCGACACGATCGGTGCAGGGGATGGGCTGGTGGACCAGGCGGCCGCGGAAACCCTAGTCAACGAGGGCCCTCTGCGGGTGGAGGAGCTGCTGGGCTGGGGGACGGAGTTTGACCGAAGCGCGGCCGGAGAGCTGCTGCGGACGCGCGAGGGTGCGCACAGTCTGTCGCGGATCCTGCATGCGCATGGAGACGCGACGGGAAGGGAGATCGCCCGGGCACTACTTGCCCATGTACGTTTACTGCCGACGGTCGAGTTGCGGGAGTGGACAACGACGGTAGATTTAGTCGTCGAAGCTGGACGCGTGGTGGGGGCGACGCTGCTCGACCGCGACGAACGATTGACCGAGGTGCGCACCGGAGCGGTGCTGATTGCGAGCGGCGGCGCGGGGCAGGTCTATAGCGATACGACCAATCCTGCGGTGGCGACGGGCGACGGAATTGCGATGGCCTATCGGGCAGGGGCGGCGGTGGAAGATATGGAGTTCTACCAGTTCCATCCCACGGCTTTTCTCGGGGAGGGCGCGCCGCGGTTCCTGCTCAGTGAGGCACTGCGCGGCGAAGGGGCGCTGCTGGTGAATGCGCGCGGGGAGCGGTTTATGCTGGCTCAACATGCGCAGGCAGAGTTGGCTCCTCGGGATGTAGTGGCGCGGGCAATCACGCGGGAGGCGCTCGACGGGCCGGTGTACCTGGATATGCGAGGGGTGCAGGGCGTGGAGTTTCGGGAGAGATTTCCTGGAATCTCAGGGTTCCTAGCGGAGTATCAGCTCGATCTGGCGCGGGATCTGGTGCCTGTGCGCCCGGCGGCGCATTACTTGATGGGGGGGATCCGCACCGATGTAGCGGGGCGTACGACGCTGCCGGGCTTGTATGCGGCGGGAGAGGCGGCGTGTACGGGCGTGCATGGGGCGAATCGTCTGGCGAGCAACTCGCTGCTTGAAGGGCTGGTGTTTGGGGTGGCTGCGGCGGCGAGCATGATTGCGGAGATTGGCCCAGTGCAGACCTCAGACTCCACTTCAAGCATGAAGGAGTCTCTGCAAACCTTTCATTCATCACAGCTTATTGAAGAATGGATTGCAAAGCTGCGCGATCTTATGTGGCGGGACGCGGGCCTACTGCGGGATGCGGAAGGTTTGCACCGGGCCGAGGCTGCGTTGCAGACGATGAAAGAAAGCATGCCGGGGGGTATGACTCGCCGGGAGGTGGAAGCGCGCAATCTGTTTACGGTGGCTGGGATGATTGTGCAGTGTGCTTTGGGGCGCGAAGAGAGCCGGGGAGCGCACTTCAGAAATGATTTCCCCAAGCGGAACGCGCTCGCGGAGCACTCTATTTTAGAGCAGGGCCGATTGCGGTTTGAGGTTTGTTTGTAAGGATCAGCTAGAAGCGGGCGACCAGCCAGACGCCGGCGCAGAGCAGACCGCAACCGACCAGGCGTCCGGGCGAGGCGCTGTGCTGTTTGAAGCCGATGAGGCCGAACTGGTCGAGCAGGACCGAAGTAATGAGAGACGCGCTGAGGCTGGCTCCGGTGAAGAGGGTGGAGCCGAGTTTCTGGGCGATGGTGAGGCCGATGATGGTTGAGACGATGCTGACGACGCCTCCCAGCCAGGCCCACCAGGGGACGCTGCTGATGCGGCCGGCGGGCAAGGCCTGGCGGAGGAAGAGTTGAAGGAGCAGGAGTGCGGCCAGGCTGGTGGCGTAGACCGAAAGCGTGGCCCAAAGCGGCTTGCCCAGTTGTTTGTTGAGCTCGGCGTTCAGGCCGGACTGGAAAGGATTGGCTACTCCGGCCGCGAGTGCTACGAGAAGGAGCAGGAAGGGCATGGCTGGGATCTCCGGTCGAAGCGGTCACTCTGGTGTTTGGACGGTGAATCCGGTGGATGCGGAATCAGAGCACGAGGAAGAGGAACATTGCTGAAGGGAGACTAGGACAAACCGCTGAGCTCGCGACCGAGGAAGGTGGCGACCGCGCCGAGGATACGGAGCTGCGCGGAAGGCGAAAACCAGTGGCCTTCAGCCGGGAGCAGGAGCTGCTCGTGACGGATGCGGAGGAGGGTAAGCCGGGCCTCAAGCGCGTGGGCGAGGGTAACGGGGACGACAGTGTCGGCCTCGCCATGAACGATGAGCGTGGGAGGAAAGCTGGAGTTGGCCTGCGCGTCGTAGGGAGGCACGAGGCCGCCGGAGATGTCGACGATGGCACGAATGCCGGAGCTGGGTTCTGAGCCGAGAGCAAGGGCGAGAAAGGCGCCGAGCGAGACGCCGACGAGGGCGATGCGGCGGGAGTCGACACCGGGTTGTGAACGGATGTGGACCAGAGCATCGCGGACGGTGGCGAGCCAGAGCGGCACGTGGGTGCCGTCCGTGAGCATGGCAGGAGTGGCGTGGTCGGTTCCGGTACGGTCGAAGTAGTGGACGGCGTAGACGAGGACGCCGAGCCGGGAGAGCATGGGTGCGATGCGGTCGAGCCAGAAGCTGACGCCACCACCGGAACCATGCAGGAGGACGATGGCGGGGTGCGAGCCGGGTGTGGTGGGCCGGGTGACATGGAGGCGGATGGGTTTGCCGCCACTGAGGAAAGTTTCCATGGTGGGTTCTGATGCGGAACGGAAGCGCATTATGATCGGGAACGAGATGACAGCGGACGGGCAGGCGGCGGAGATGGTGGCGCGGATTGCGGCGGGAGACGCGCGAGCGCTGGCGCGGGCGATCTCCTTGGCGGAGGATGCGGCGGAAGGCGCAGACGCGGTGGTGGCAGGGTGCCGGGCGCTGGTTGAGCAACGTGCGGGCCGGCGGGCGCGGCGGATTGGGATTACCGGAGCTCCCGGCGTAGGCAAGAGCACGGTGGTGGACGCGCTGATCCGGGAACTGCGCGGGCGCGGCGAGCGGGGGGGGGTGGTGGCAGTCGATCCGACCAGTCCTTATACAGGCGGAGCGCTGCTGGGCGACCGGATCCGGATGCAGGGGTTTGCGGGAGACGCGGGAGTCTGGAT
>CALMVK010000278.1 GCA_937873145.1 uncultured Granulicella sp.
TCATGCCGGCATCGAGCTGCGTATTCGCGAGCGGTCCATCGGGAGCGGAGGCCTGCACGCCGCCGCCAAGCACAGCTGAGGGAATCGCCGCATCGGACGCGGCGTTCGCAGGCGCCATTGGCATCCTCATCGGCTTGCCTCCGCCCATGTCCATGCTCTGCATGGCGTCGCCATCTTCGCCGCGCGGCGTCATGCGTCCGTGGCTGTCGTCGCCGCGCAAGCCTTTGCCCCCAGGGAAGCCGGCCATGCGCGTCATGGGGCCGGCCTGCGACGACATCTGGTTCATCATGTGGTGCGGCAGATGGCAGTGCAGCATCCAGTCGCCGGGATTGTCCGCGACAAACTCCACCGTACGGCTCTGCGCCACACCCACCAGCACCGTGTTGCCCGGCCACCAGGCCGTCTCCGGAATGCGGCCGCCCTCTGTTCCGGTGACGTAGAAGGTGTGTCCGTGCAGGTGCATCGGGTGGTGGTCCATGCCGAGATTGACAAAGCGGATGCGCACCCGCTCGCCCTGGCGCACAATCAAGGGTGTCGACGACGGGCCGGCCTTGCCGTTTAGCAGAAGCCAGTTGAACTCCATCATCTGGGTGTTGGGCGTAGTCGCATTCGGCAGCACGGCGTACTCCTGCAGGTGGATGACGAAGTCCTTCTCGCAGTGCGGGCGGTACGGCGTGCGCGGGTGCATGACAAACGCCCCCAACATGCCGGCAAGCTCCTGCATCGCCATGTGCGAGTGGTAAAAGAACGTACCTTCCTGGCGGATGACGAAGTTATAGGTAAAGCTCTCGCCCGGACGCACCGGCTCCTGGCTGATGCCGGGCATGCCGTCGGTGCCGATTAGGTCCTCAAAGCCGTGCCAGTGCATGGAGGTCGCTTCGGGCAGCTCATTTTTGAGGATCACGCGAACCTGATCACCCTGCGTCACCTGGATGGTCGGCCCGGGAGCGGAGCCGTTGTAGCCCCAGAGGTCGATGGTCTTGTTGGGCGCGATCTGCTGGCGGAAGACCTGCGCGGTGAGGCGGAAGACCTTGGTGTCGCCGTCCATCTCAAACGGCAGATCGCCAACATCGGTGGTCACGACCGGCGTGGTCGAGACCGGGCCGGCATGGGTGTCGACCTTCGAGAGCGACCCACTGCTAATGCCCTCGTAACCTCCCCGCGCGGCGACCTGGGGCAAGGAATTTGTGGAGGAACTGGACGTGGAGGCAGCGGCGGCGTTGCGGGCCAGCAAGGCCGCACCCATGCCGAGGGTACTTTGCAGAAAAGAACGGCGATTCGCCATGAGACAACTCCCGAAGTGGCTTGCATGAAGGGGGAGTCGCCGGGCCGGAGTCAGTGTGCCGAAACAGAGAAAAGCCACGGCAGCACGTCCGGCCGGCAACACAAAGAGGTGTCGTCGTACTGGACTAGACGCGGGCCAGGATGTGGAGCGAGACAGGCGAGGCGGAACGCCTGCCCGGAGGTCCTCGCACGGACGCCACTGCAGGAGCCACGGCCAGAGCAGGCATCGATAGGCCGGTCGGCACAGCGTCCGTGCTCGGCGCGAGAGGAGGCAGGGCCGGACTTCGGTCTGCCTGGAGAGCCGGAACAGAGGCGCACACAGAATGCGGACAGGAGGAGGCGTTCGACAACACCGGCGTGTCCGCTGCGTCCATCCGCTGTTCCATGCCGGGCATCCCCACCATCGGCTGATGGCCATCGGAGCCCAGGTGACAGCATGGGGTCACGCGCACCAGAGTGCATTGCAGCTCACACGCGGACGCAGCCGGCCAAAACGAGAGCAGCAGCACGACCAAGACACTCGTCCATGTTGTCCGAACTCTTGTCATGCGCAGCCACATAGAGAAAATTCTAACCCGTCTATATTAAGGATGCAGTCCGGATTAAGGATGCGGTCCGGGCAGAGAAGACTCGCATGCGTGCGGCGCAATCTGTGCCTCAAAACGACACACGCGCCGCAAGCTGCAGGAGCCGCGGCGGGCTGGAGCTTTGGATCTGCCCAAAGTTAGTCGCCGAGAGATTGCCGCTGACCGCCGCCGGCCCGAAGAACTGTCCGTGGTTGAAGAGGTTGAACGCCTCCACGCGCAGCTCGACGTTGGCCCAGTCGCGCACCGGCGTCGTCTTGCCCAGGGTCAGGTCGGTGTTGTCCGCACCCGGGCCGTAGAAGAAGCGTCGCCGCGCATTGCCCAGCGTCCCCAACGCGGGAAGAGGGAATTGGCTGGCATCGAACGCCGGTCCGGCTTCCGGCCGGTGATTCAGCCGCAGACTGCCGCCCAGATACTCCGGCTCGTCCACGCCGTTGTTGTTGATGCCGTTCGGCTGCGTGCCCAGCAGCGAAGTATCGTTGTTGTTCACCAGCGTCACCGGAAAGCCCGTGCTGAAGCGGGTAATACCGGACACCTGCCAGCCCTCGGTCAGCGCCGAAACCTGCCGCAGCAAGCGGCCGACCGGCAGCGTATAGCGATAGCTGGCCACGAAGTTATGCGTCAGGTCGAAGGCCGAAAGCGCCCGGCTGGCGCCCGCGTTGCCCGGGTACACCGCCTCGGCCAACGAAGAGGACTGATCGATCGACTTGCTCCACGTGTAGGCCACCTGGACGAAGAGTGGCCGGGTCGAGTGGCGCAGGCTCAGCTCAAGCGCGTTGTCATGCGAGTTGGCGATCGTCCTTTGCAGATTCACGCTGCCGAAGGCTGAGTTGAACGCGGTCCGGGTGCCCTGGACGGTCTGGCCGGCCGCGGTGACATACGTGCTGCTCTCGCCGAAGGGGCCGCAGGTGGCCGAACCGGGTGCAACGCTGGCCGGCGTACTCAGCGCCAGGCACGCCGCCGGATCGCCGGGATTGACCTCCTGGATGACCAGCAGATGATGTGCCTCGGTGCCCACATAGCTCGCCGTGAAGACGGTCTTTGCGCCGAGCTGGCGGTCGAGCGTCAAGCTGAAGTTCTCGGTGTACGGCGTTACGTTGGTCCGGTCGAAGGCCGGGATGCCCGTGATCGGCTCGAAGTTGGCCCAGTCGACCGACGTGTTCGGATGCGCCGGCGAAGCTCCAAAGGCGACCGGCTGCAGCGGGAAGCGCTGGCCCACGCTGATCCCGGTCGCGGCAGTGACGAAGGGCTGGTCGAAGAGCGTCGGCGCGGCGCTGGTCAGGCTGACTCCATAGGGCGGATTGCCGCTCATAATGGCAGCCGAGAGCCCCTCAAACGCCGTGTAATAGAGGCCGAAGCCACCCCGGAGCACCGTCGCTCCAGGCCCGCCAAAGAGGCGTCCCAGCACACTCGCAGACCTGAATGCCGGTGCCCACGAGACCGCGAACCGCGGCGTGATGTTACTGTAGCGCGTCGGGGCCAGCGTCTTCGGCACACCCGGATCGCCGGGAAAGAGAATGCCTTTGGGCGCGTTCGGGAAGACGACCGACTGCTCGTTTGGATCGAGCGTCAGCAACTGGTTGAACTTCTCCGACCACGGTGGCAGCACATCCCAGCGCAGGCCGTAGTTCAGCGTCAGCTCGGGCGTCGCGCGCCAGCTATCCTGCGCATAGACCCCCGCGTAGTGGTTGCGGTTGTAGAAGTTCTGCCCCTCGCCTTGCGTGTAGCTGGAGTCGATGCCGATCAGGAAGTCGGCAAAATCCGAACCCGTTTCGCTACCCGTAAACGAGAAGCTGCCATTGTCGTACACCGTCGGGTGGGTGTTGATCTGGTCATCGTGGAAGGTCGCTCCAAAGGAGAGCGTGTGCCTACCCACCGTGCGGCTGAAGTCATCCGCCACCTCAAAGGTATTCTCCGCCTGGAAGAGGCTGGTCACGTCGGTGCCGAGCGTGAAGCTGTTGAAAATCACGTTTTCGACGCCCTCAATCTGCGGCAGCAAAGGCACAATCCCGGACGTGTTCTCGCCCGTCACGAAGCCCTGCGAGGCCAGCGACACGCCCACCCCACCGCGCGGCTGGCCGACCGAAGCGGCATTGCGCAGAGAGCTGACGTGCGCCTGGTTGATCGAGTTGGCCCCCAACGTAGTCACCAGGTTGACCGTGTAGAGCTGCGCGCGGCCGTCGTTCTGTGCGTTGAAGCCCGGCACGGTCGCGCCGCCCTGGCCCGTCGGGTAGGGGTTCAGCAGCGTGTAATCGTCCAGAAAGTAGTAGCCGGTCAGGGTGCCGGCGGGCGTCGCGCGGTCCAGCCGGATCGCCCCTTTATCGTCCCGCACCTTTTGCGCATAGCTGGAGGTCGAAAACGTCGCGCTGCCCTGGTTGGGCTGCGGAACGTACGCCAGAAGATGCTGCGCCGGGGCGGAAAACGCCACCTGCGGGATCACGCCGCCAGGAAAGACGCAGGTCGCAGCCGTGCATCCGGCCGTGTAGTACGGCTCGCCCTGCTGGACGGCATACCCAAGCCGGCCGCTCAGCAGCTGCGCAAACGACCCGCCGCTCACCGTACCGGTCAGCGAGGCCGCCTGGTCAGAGAGATCGCCCGTGCGATCGGCCAGCGACGGCACCGCGATCAGGCCGGTGTCGAGGCCCTGCGTCTGCCGCGTCCCCTGGTAGTCGGCAAAGAAATACAGCTTCGCCGCATGCGGAACCGGCCCGCCAAAGGTCCCGCCAAACTGGTTCTGGTGGAACGGCGCGCGCACCAGCGAGAAATAGTTGCGCGCATCGAGCGCCGTGTTGCGGAAGTAGTCGTACCCGCTGCCATGCAGCCGCGCCCCACCGCCGCGCGTCTGCACCTGGATCTGACCTCCGCTCTGGTTGCCGAGCTTCGCGTCGAAGCTGCTCGTCAGCACCTCGAGATCCGCCACCGAATCGAGCGTCGGCACCACGGCCACGCCCATGTTCACATCTTCCTGCACATCCGCTCCGTTGACCCGGAAAGCATTCGAGGTCTCGCGCTGGCCGCTCACCGAGAGCGCACCGATGTCGAGGTCGCCCGAAGGCGGCGTGCTCGCCACGCCGCTCATCACCACCGCGTTCGGCTGCGCGGAGCTGACCGGCACCACACCCGGGCTCAGCGCAAGCAGATCGGTAAAGCTGCGGCCGTTCAGCGGAATGGCCGCCAACTGCTGCTCGCCCAACACGCCGCCCAACTGCGTCTCGGTCGGCTCAATCGTGCTGCCTCCGACCCCTTCCACATCCACGCTGTCGATCTGCCTGGCGAGCTGCAACGCAATCACCAGAGACTCAGGCAAGCCTTCTGCCGTGAGGGCAATCGTGGATGGCTGAAAGCCGGGGGCCTCAGCCGTCAGGCTGCACGGACAGTTCCCGGGCAGCGTCAGGCGGAACGAACCGGTCGCATCGGCCTCAAACGTCGCTCTACGTTCCCCCGGGACACTTAGTCGCAAACGCGCGTGCGGGACGGCGGCACCGGAGGGATCGACGACTTTACCCGGCTCGGTGCGGGTTGCGGACTGCTGCGCGGAAGCCCCGGACAGGGCGGCTCCCAAGATGGCGAAGGACAAACGCGAAGCGCGGGAATGCATGGGAACTCCGTGACAAGCCCGGTCCACGGCTCTATCATGACCAAGGAGCCCGCAACCGGTCTGGTTGTGTCTTCGCGGAAGCCCTTCTATCTCGGCCAAGAGGGGATGGGTTTCCGCCTCTCTGAATATACGACA
>CALMVK010000279.1 GCA_937873145.1 uncultured Granulicella sp.
GGAGCAAGAACGCCAAGAGACGGTTTTCTCGGAAAGTGGAGACGAACAGACGGAGTTGGACTTATGAATCTCTCGATTCTTGAAGAGCCAGAACTGGAGTTTGGTGGTGGTGGACGGCATATCGATATTCGTTTCGGAATCAAGGATTACGGTCCATTTGATCTTCTCGCTCCTAAAGCCCCCAAGCAGGTCCGTGTTGGCCTGATTGGAACATCTGAATCCGCCGAAGGTGTGGTGCGTTGGATCGACCGGTGCACACAGGGCGTTGCGCAAAAGGAAACCAAGCAACCTAACCTGTTTCCTGCTTTTCCTGCTGTGACCTCAAGTAGCTCTTTTTGCTGTGAATTCGTGACTGACCCTTCATACACTCGTGTCCTCTCAGTGGCTAACCTTGAAAAGCTTGCCGAGACGGACGGGATTCCGGCGCGTGTAGAGCAAGCAGCAGAGCTCTTCACGCGAGAGATCGCGTTCCTCGCGGAGAATAGCAATCCGAACGTGATTATTTGCGCCGTGCCGATGGAGCTCTTGGAACTACTCTCTGAGGAAAGGCGGAGTCCTGGCCGGAAAGATCTTCATCATCTGCTCAAGGCGAAGACTATGGAGTACCGAATTCCAATTCAGCTGATTCTGCCGAGTACCTACGATGCGTCAAAGGCGCGAAAGCAGAAAAGGACGGGAACACCCCGCGCCCTACAGGACGAAGCGACACGGGCATGGAACATCTTTTCTGCCTTGTACTACAAGGCAGGCGGTACGCCCTGGCGTCTCATTCGTGATTCATCACAGTTATCAACCTGCTTCATTGGAATCAGCTTCTTCGAAACCTTAGACAAAGCACGGCTTACGACGAGCATGGCGCAGGTGTTCAACGAACTCGGAGAGGGCGTTGTCGTTCGCGGTGGTGCGGCCTCTCTTTCAAAAGATGATCGTCAACCACACCTCTCAGGGGCTGATTGTCACAAACTGATCGCAGACGCTTTGGCTCGCTATCGAGACGTTCACTTCACGCTCCCTGCAAGGGTTGTCATTCATAAAAGCTCGCCTTTCTCCGTAGAAGAGGAGATGGGTGCCAAACGAGCCATCAGGGATGAACGAATAGCGCTCAGCGAGTTGGTGCACGTGACTGACTCAGACATTCGCTTGTATCGCGACGGTGTTTATCCGCCTCTACGGGGGACCTTTCTCCAAAGCAGTGGGCGTAGCGGGGTGCTGTACACAAAGGGTAGCGTTCCCTTCTTCGAGACCTACCCCGGCATGTACG
>CALMVK010000280.1:0-3082 GCA_937873145.1 uncultured Granulicella sp.
AACCACGACTGATGCACACGGAAATGTAATTACAAGTACCCCTTCTGGGTGGACTGATTCTGTAAACCGTTCTATCCCGGGCTCGTGGACGGGCGTGGGAAGCGGGTTCGAAGCCGATCCATTTCCAGGTGTCGTTACCAGCGATTTTACCGGCTGCCTTTCAGGTACCACTGCGGCCAGAGTGTGGATCGTGCCCTCCGGCTCCCAGCAGGGAGGCACCAGCACGTACCGTTTTTGCTATGCCAATACCTCATATCAGACAGCTTTTGGTACCACCCGAGTTTTCAACTTGCCTGCTCATCTCGAAGAAACGTCTGGTCAGTTTCCGTTACTCACCAGGATAGTCCTTCCAAACAACACCTCCTACGATTTCTCTTATGACACATACCTAGAACTCCAACAGATCTCGTTTCCAACGGGCGGTTATGTGCAATACCACTGGTCAACAGTTCAGTGGGATAACTGCGGTGCAGCTCAGCCAGTAAAGCGGGCTGTCCAGAGTAGAACTGTTTTTGACGGAACGAATTCTGCGACCTGGACTTATCAGTGGGATCCTCCATCCATTTGCTATGGAAGAGGAATGACGTCATCTGCCATGATCTCTAAGCCAGATGGAAACGACGAATATCATCATTCCGATTACGGCCTGGATCTTGTCAAGTACTACTCCGGAAGAACACCGGTGGGAAGTTTTGGTACAGCCGGGGCATTAGTGAAGACAGTGTCTTCCACCTTGGCCATTTTTACATCACCATTTTTTGGTTCTCTTCCTGTGACCCCGGACGGGAATGGCGGGATTGTGGTTCAGTATCCCAACTTCATCCAGGATCAGTTCAACGGTCCGGCTACAGCAGTCGTGACGACACTGGATGATGGGTCCGTAAGTGAAGTCGATTCGCAGCTTGTGCCAAATGGCGGCACCGTGACGTGGACCAATCCAGGTGTTAATTTGCAGTGGGACCAGGCTGGCCTGACTGGAACGTGTCAATGCATCAACTACCCGGAAATCGCTGGATCTCAAGTGTACGACTATGGAAGCGGGAGCCACGGAGCTCTGCTCAGCTCCACGCTCACCAGTTATGCTTATACCGGAGATCCGTCTAACCTCATCGATTTAACATCCCATGTCACCCTACAAGATGCATCTGGAAACACATCGGCCAAAACAGACTATAAGTATGATGAACCGTCCCGTAGCCCCGGTGATCATGAAGGAGATTTGACCACCGTGACGCGGTGGATTGATTCCGTCAACTCAACTGCAGCGCACACGAACTTCAATTCTGTGGGACTACCTACATCTATCACTAATGGAAACGGAACAGTCACAAATATAAATTCCTACCAGTGTTCAGGATTGTTTCCTCAACAGGTCTCTCTTGCGTACCAGACAGCTTTGCAGGAAACACAGAGTTACGGGTTCGATTGCAATACTGGCAAAGTCACGTCCTATACAGACCCCAACGCTAACACAACGACGTACACCTACAATGATCCACTCAATCGCCTGACAAACATCTCATACCCGGATGGCGGCTCCTTCGGAATTCAATATGTGGACGGCTCGTCTTCAAATGCAACCCTGACGACCGCTACTGGGGGGCCGCAGGGTCCTCTCGTACAAACCATCGCTTATGACGGTTTGGGCCGGACTACGGATGTGGCAACGCAAGGAGGCTCTGCGGTAGACACACTCTATGACGCAATGGGACGCGTGTCGGCCACGTCGAATCCTCACACTTCGTCCACTAATCCTACGGACGGCTGGACTTCCAATGCATACGATAGTCTTGGCCGGAAACGATTCCAGTGCAATGCGGACAACGGCACCGCTGCAGGGAACTGTAGTGCCGGATCTTCTTACCGTGAATGGTCCTACGTCGGCGCCAAAACGACAGAGTACGACGAAAACCGAAGCATGTGGACGCGCTCGTACGACGGCGCGGGCAGATTGACAAGTGTTACAGAGCCGAACAGCGCGGTAACGAACTATACCTACTATGCACGAGGAGATCTTAAACAGGTAACCCAGACAGGAACAGCATCTTCAGCCAGTTCGATCACACGCACGTTCAGTTATGACTGGTTGTCTCGGTTGAACACTGCTTCGAACCCTGAAACGGGACCAGTTTGCTATGGGCAGGGGAGCGGAGCAAACTGCACCAATGGTTATGATGCTGACGGCAATCTGCTATACAAGATGGACGCGCGCGGGATACTCACAACACAACAATATGACGCGCTTGATCGCTTGCTTTCGAAGGCCCATTCGGATGGAACACCGACGACCCTCTACGGTTACGACGGAAAGAATGCAAGCGGGACTTCGCAGGTTTTCTCGCCTCGATTCGAGATCGGCCGGCTCTCGGCATCCTCGAACGGAACCAGAACTGAGCGGCAATACGGGTACGATCCGATGGGTCGCCTGACGCTTACTACAAGCTGCACCTTGGGTGATTGTAGCTTTGGCTCTGGCGCTGGTGCTTGGTACGATCTTGCTGGAAATCCAATTTTCATTGAGCATCCTGACCAATTTATGACGCAGCAAACTTATGATAATGCGGGCCGCTTGTCTTCGGTAGTGCAAGTTCCGAGTGGACGGTTTCAAGGAAATCAGACGTTCGTTCAATCGATCAGCTACAACCCGGATGACTCCCCAAATGTCATGACTCTTGGCAACGATGCCGTACAAAGCGTGACCAAGAACAATCGATTGCAGGTTCAAGCGATGACGGCGACGTCGCGGTTCTTCTCAACGCCACTCCTATCGCACCAGTATTGCTACGTCAACGGTCCGAATTGTCCAGTCGCCGGCTCGGCGAATAACGGCAACATCTGGGGCATAATTGATACCCTCAATACAGCCAAGAGCCAGATCTTCGGGTATGACTCTCTCTAAACCGAATTACAGGCTTCGCTACGAACGGGGCGAGTCAGAGCTTTGCAACTGATTCATTCGGGAACATGAGTCCTCTGTCTGGCTCTACTCCAGTCAATACATTCGATCCTGCCACCAATCGAATCAGCAACCTTCCTTGTGCAGCTTATTTACCTGGGTTTGACGCTGCTGGAAATCAACTTT
>CALMVK010000280.1:3092-4825 GCA_937873145.1 uncultured Granulicella sp.
ATCAGTTTGGTGGAATGAGCCAGTACGCCTTTGACGCCGAGAATCGTCCGACGACCATTACAACGTTGAATACATCGAGTCCCTATGTTGCCTACACCTATGACGGAGAAGGCCAGCGTCTTCGCAAGCAGTTCGCGGACGGAACTTCGTTGGAGTCCGTGACGTTCAACGGACAGATCCTCTCCGAGGAAGATGGGGATGGTTGGACCGATTACGTTTATGCAAATGGGATGAAGATTGCCAAGCTGCCTTCGGCCGACAATCGCCTTCACACAAACGGCACGTTCACTTCGGGAGGCAACGAGCTGCGTTGGAATGTCCCTCTTCCGACCAATGCAGATGGGAGCGCGTACACCGTGAGGGCGGGAGACTTGCTCTGCTTCCGGCAGTACAACTCAAAACGCCATAGGCGGTCCGATCATCGCGTATTGGGAAAGCCAAACTTTGACGGCGTGGCGCTGGGCTGACACGAATGGAGCAACCCTGAACCAGTTCACTCCACAGAACGTCTGGGCGAACCGATGTACCGATATAACCATGGGTGGGGCGACCATCGGACAGCAACTGTGGTATCTGGGCGTTCTGACGGACGTCTGGACAGGACCCGGTACCTGGGATATCTGGTACGCCGACATGTCCATCAAATCGGTCGATGGCACCGTGATCCCGATCAACCTAAGCGCGCCCTCCGCCACGCCTTTTCAAGGCTCAGGTTGGACGACGCCTCCAGTTGCTTTCGCTGAAGCCGTTCCTTCCGTGTATGACCCGACTGGACTGTCGGGAGCTTCGACCCACTACTACCTCGCAGACCACCTTGGCACAGCTCAACTTGAGTTCGCGTCAGGTGGATGGCCAGTATGGCAGGGTCAGTTTTCCCCCTTCGGACAAGAACTCGATAATCAACCAACCACAAACAGCTTCAAGTTCACCGGCAAAGAAAGAGACTCAGAGAGCGGGCTCGATTACTTCGGGGCTAGGTACTACGGATCGAGCATGGGCAGGTTCATGTCGCCGGATACTCCGTTTGTCGACCAGAGTCCTGGCGATCCCCAAAGCTTGAATCAGTACAGCTATGTGCAAAACAATCCCTTGACGAACACAGATCCAGATGGTCATACATGTCAAACAAACTCCTCGAATGGGGACATCTACGATAACGGGGACGGTCACGGCTGTGCGACGGTGGACCAGCAGAATATCGATTATGCGAAGGCTGGGCAGGCCTCGGCCACTGCTTATGCTCATCCGAGTGGAGGATTTGATCCAGGCACTCTAGCAGCAGGAGTTTTGGACCTGCAAATGCATCAATCTGGAATAACGCAGCAGGGTCAGTAAATGCTGTTGTCGGTATGGAAATGAACGTGATGGCTCCCTGGGCTGCGGCTGCTGCTCAATGCACCATGCCTGGTAGCAGCACGGGGGCCTGCGCTGGGAATATGGCGCTCTCGATTCTTCCAGAGGTGGCAGAGCTGAGGACTGGAGGCAATGTCCTCAAGGAGATGAACCTCCTGGGAAAGAAAGGTGCAGAGATTATTCAGAAGTCAGGAGGACTTGCGGAAGCGACAAAGGAGTATGGTGCAGTCCAAGGAGCAGAGAAAGTTTACGGCGAGGTTAGAGTTAAGAAGCTGTCCGATGGAACTACGGTGACGCTTCGTGGCAGTTCTAGTGGCGCGCCTACGGTCTCGATTCAACAGGCAGGCGGCGGCG
This sequence comes from uncultured Granulicella sp., assembly GCA_937873145.1. Taxonomy (GTDB): domain Bacteria; phylum Acidobacteriota; class Terriglobia; order Terriglobales; family Acidobacteriaceae; genus Edaphobacter. The sequence continues at coordinate 4,800 of CALMVK010000280.1, forward strand.
TCACAAAGATAAGGTACTGATGAGAG
>CALMVK010000280.1:4835-5522 GCA_937873145.1 uncultured Granulicella sp.
CCGAGCCGGTGTGGTCGATGAACAGAAATGTTCTGAGATCAATTTGGAGTGGGCCAGAAACTATGGTTGGAAGGTTGTTCCAGTCGAAGACACAGCTCACTTCGCCTCCGATGAGATCGGAGTACTCGTCCCGGTTTTATTGGATACAGGCTGTACGAAGTGTTTCGCGATAGCGACAGAACCAATCGACCCCGCTCCAGTCTGCTATGAAATCTCTATTTCGGGGGATGGCTTCCGGAGCTTCAACAGGGAATGTGGCCTTTTTCGTTACCTGCTAATCGATGCCAGTCGATCTTGGGCCGTGTCTTGCAACGAGTGGTACAACTTGTGGACCGCCCCACCTAGGTTGCTGACGGCTATGCTAGGTAAGCCAATCGAAGAGGCACGCGAAGAGTTCCTCGACTATGCGATTCTTCTCGCTAGAGAGCATAGCTCCGACAAGTCCCTCCTTCAAGTTGCAACCTACTATGAGTCGCTGTGAGCGGTGGCAACGGTGACGTGCGAGTCCTCCTTGCCCGCATCTAAAAGCGCACTGCTTCGCATTGGTTGGATAGGGACACGTCACCCCAAGAATAACCCCGTGCAAGTCAGTCCAGTCTTTTTTGAAAGTTGTCGGGACTTTAGGAGCTGGCGTGCCCGATCTTTTGTGCCAAGTGAAGAGTTAGTGTAGCGCAGCTATTTCTGAGT
>CALMVK010000281.1:0-32487 GCA_937873145.1 uncultured Granulicella sp.
CGTCCAGGCTGACCTGGGCACCGGGAACGACGAGCTGAGCCGGGTCGCGGACGTCGCCGGCAATCGTTGAACTTTGCGCGATGGCGGAAGTTTGTGCGATGGCGGAAGTTTGCGCGGAGGCGATGTGAACGTGAACGGCGGCACAGGGGAGAGACAAAAGAGAGGCGAGGCGAAGCGGCTTCACGTGGGAACTCCGGGGCGAGAAAGAGCTAGACTGGCCGACTGTCGGTGCGATTGCGCAACGGAATTTGAGCACAACGTTAAAAAGCCGAAGAGACGAGCGGACACAATGATCCCATGATAGATGAATTGATTCGTGTAGATTCGTGCATCGTAGGATTCGTTGCACGTGTCCGGTCAAAGGCATGCGGACCTGGGCAAAGGAGAGCGGGAGAATGCGGGAGCACGACACTGGACGGACGAACCGGAGGACTCTGCTGCGAAGAGGAGCGGCGACATCCGCCATGCTGGTGCTGGGTGAGAGCGGATTCTTCTTTGGGCAGAGTTTGGAGGGTCTGGAGGTGGCGTCAGCCGGCTCGATCCGCGCGATGCTCGACGGTCCTTTGAAGACGGCGACGGCGGAGCAGTTGCGGCTGGATCTGCACAACCACTCTGGCGGGGCGGATGCGGTGGCAAGGATGATCGTAGAGGGGAGCCTGGCAGCGGATGTCTTCCTGCCCATCACGGCGGGACCTATGCAGGCTGTGCAGCGCGCCGGGCGAGCGGCAACGGCGTATCCGTTCGCGCGGACCGAGATGGTGTTGCTGTACAGCCCGAGGAGTCGGTTTGCGGCGCAGTTTGCGGAGGCTGCGCAGGGGAAGCGTTCGTGGTGGGAGGTGCTGCAGGAGCCCGGGATCAAGTTTGCGCGATCGAATCCGGAAGACGATCCAAGCGGCCGGGCGATTGTCTTCACGATGATGCTAGCAGCGACGAAGTATAGGCAGCCGGATCTGGTGAAGACACTGCTGGGGCCGCTCCTGAATCCGCAGCAGATGGATCTGGGCAAGAACGTGCGCGCGGGGCTGGAGTCGGGAGCGATCGACGCGGCGGGAAGCTACCGGATTGCGACGCTCGATGGAAAGATTCCGTATGTTCCTTTGTCCCCGGAGATCAATCTGAGCCATGAACGAATTCGCGAAGAGCACCCGGAGCTGTCCTTTCAGATTGGCAACAGGACGTTTTATCCGGAGCCGCTGGTCTTTTATGCTGCGGCTTTGCGCGGCGCGAGCAATGCTGCGGGAGCGCAGGCCTTTGTGAAGTGGCTTCAAACAAAGCAGGCCATGGCTTTGCTGCACGCAAACGGGTTTGAGGTTCCTGCGGGCTTGGCTCCCTTGAGCGTCAGCACGGAGTGAATTGCGTGAGTGGAGGGTAGGTACGGCCGATCCCCAAGGCAGAAGAGAGTTCCTTCACGAACTCCCATGATCGAGGAGCTACCCGGACCGGTACAACGGAAACGCTTTGTTTTGGCGTCGCAGTTGTTTGTGAGTCTGTGACTCTTGTTGCGGGAATCTCATCCAAGACAGTTCGATTCGACGGAGATAGACAGAATAAAACAAAGAATGGCTCTCATCTTTGTACGTCCGGTGAGAATCCGGAGGAACTAGGTCTTTGGGTTCGATCAAAGTAGAACCGCTTTCATCCTGGGTCTATGTACTTGTGTTGGGTATGGGTTTGCGCGCAGGTGCACAGACGGCGTCCGAAACGCCGGCCTTGCCGACACGTCCTCTGCAACTGCCACTGTCCGGCTTTCCGGTGCCCGCGGGACAGGTAAGCGTAATGCAGAATACGGCGGCTGGCGGCGGCAGCAACGGCTCGGTCGACGTCATCAACAGCTCCGTCACCATTACGGCTCCCTACAACGGCAGTATCCCTTCCGGTCCGGCGACCAGCGTGACGATGGAGCTGACGTTGGAGCAGGCGCTTGCAATGGGGCTGAAGAGCAATCTGGGTACGCTGACACAGTCGGCGAGCGAGCAGCAGGCTCGGGGACAGAAAGCGCAGGTCAAGAGCGAGTTGTTGCCGCAGGTGAATACCGTGGTAAGCGAGGCCTTTGAGAAAGAAAATCTGCGTACGCTCGGGGTCAGCACGCCGATTATTCCGACAACTTCCAAATTCAACTACTACGACGCGCGGGCGGCGCGGCTAAATCAAACCGTGTTCGATTTTGTGAAGATTCGCAATCTGCAAGGCGCAGAAGAAAATGTTCAGGCGAACGTGAAGGCTGCGCGCAATACGCGCGATCTGATTGTGCTGGCGGTGGCGGGATCGTATCTTCAGTTGCAGGCGACGCGGGCTCGGGTGCAGGCGGCATTGGCGCAGGTAGAAGATTTTCGGGCGATCTATCAGCGCGCGGCCGACCAGCTAGAGGCGGGGTTGGCCACCGGCGTCGATGCCACCCGCGCCAAGGTGCAGCTGCAGACGCAACAGCAGCGTCTGCGTTCGCTGCAGGCAGATCTGGCGACGCAGCGTCTGCGGCTGGCTCGGCTCATTGGACTGCCATTGGGCCAGCCGTATGTGGCAACCGAGAACTTTCGCTTCACCCCGATCGCGGACTTCACGCAGGCTTCTGCGCTCGAGCGCGCGCAGAGGGATCGGCCGGATCTGCAGGCGGCTCTCTCGGCGGTAAAAGCGGCAGAACTGGCAGTGAAGGCAGCCCATGCGGAACGGCTTCCATCGCTCGGAGTAAATGCGGACTTTGGCGCAGCAGGCGTAACGCCGACCAATCACAGCGATGGCGTCTACACGGTATCTGGAACGCTGACCATTCCGCTCTACCAGGGTGGTCGCATTGAGGCCGATGTGCAGGTAGCCTCTGCCGCGCTGCGGCAGCGGAAGGCCGAGCAGGCGGATCTGATCGGTCAGGTAGACCAGGATGTGCGCCAGGCGTTCATCGATCTGGACGCGGCTGCCGACCAGGTGGTGGTGGCCGAAAGTAATCGCGGGCTGGCGCATCAATCGCTTGACCAGTCGACGGATCGCTTTATCGCCGGTGTGGCGGATACGGTAGAGGTCGTCCAGGCGGAGCAAGCCGTGGTGCAGGCCGACGACGACCTGATTACAGCAGACTTTGAGCACAATCTTGGCAAGGTATCTTTGGCCCGCGCGATGGGCAACGCGGAGCAGATTTTGCCGCAATTGTTGAGGAAATAGAAGACGATGGACGAGACAACTTTACCCCTTCCTCCCGATCACCGCCTGGAAGCCTCGACGGAGCCGGCGCACGGAGCAGCGCCAGGTTACGATGTGGCTCCACCGGCTGAGGTGGAGCATGACCTTGCACTACGCATGCTGTATGACGAACAGACTCGCCTGCGCGGGGAGATCGACGAGATGCGGAAGAAGCAGGAAGAGGCGGGCAAGAAAGGCGAAGGCGGCGACGAGAAGAAGGACGAGAACAAAGAGGGTGGGGAGGATGACAAAGAGGGCGGCGATAAGGAAGGCGATGAGGACAAGAAGCCTCCGCTGAAGGAGCGATTGGCTGAAGACGGCGAGAAGACCAAGGGATGGATTCATCAGCATATATTCGCGACGATCGGAATCGTTGCGGCTTCGATTCTGCTGATCATCGGCTGTGCTTTGCTGCTGCATTACCTGAACAGCTATGAAGATACGGACGATGCGTTTGTGGATGGCCATACAGATCCGATCAGCTTCCGGATCAGTGGCATTGTGAGCGCGGTCTTTGTGGAAGACACGTACATGGTGAAGAAAGGCCAACTGCTGATTGAGCTCGATGCTCGCGATAACCAGGTGGCCAAGGAGCAAGCGAGCGCCAACTATGCGCAGGCGCAGGCCGGGGTGCGGGCACAGGCACCGAATGTGCCGATTACCTCGGTGAATCAAGGTTCGCAGGTGAATCAGGCCGACTTCAATGTGGTCGGTGCGCAGGCGAACGTCTCGGCCAGTGAAGAGCGTTACCACTCGGCGGTGGCCGACCTGCAGCAGGCCGAGGCCAACGAGGCCAACGCCGCACGCGAGGAGGAGCGCTATCGCCTGCTGGTGGTGAAGCAGGAGGTGACGCGCGAGCAGTACGATCAGCACGCGACCGATGCCCAGGCCCAGACCGCGGTAGCGGCCAGCCGGCGAGAGACCGCCGCGGCTGCCGAACGCGCCGTGGTCCAGGCCGAGTCGCAGTTGGGTCAAGCCATTGTGCAGGCCAAGCAGGCCAAGGCCGTGACTCCGCGGCAGATTCAGGAACAGCGCGAGATGCTGGCGCAACGCAAGGCGGCAGGGCTGGTGGCCAAGGCGCAGGCGGACCAGTCCCAGTTGAATCTGGAGTACACCCGCATCTATGCGCCGGAGGACGGCATTATCGGCGACAAGCAGGTGCAGGTGGCCACGCAGGTCGCACCCGGGCAAGAGCTGTTCGCGCTGACCCAGACCAACGACATCTGGATTACGGCCAACTTCAAAGAGACGGAGATTACGCGTATGCACGCCGGGCAGTCCGTGACGGTGTATGTGGATGCGTTGAAGCAGAAGTTTGAGGGGTATGTGGAGGCTTTGCCGGGCGCAAGCGGTGCGGTGTACAGCCTGCTGCCGCCTGAAAACGCGACAGGCAACTATGTGAAGGTCGTGCAGCGGTTACCGGTACGCATCCGGTTGAATCCTGGCCAGAATGGTTATCAGCGCCTGCGGCCGGGCATGTCGGTCGAGCCAAAGGTGTGGCTGCGCTGATGGCGGACAGTAGCTCCGAGGGCAAGGTTAATCCGTGGTTGATTGCGGTGGCGGTGATGATTGCCACGTTTATGGAGGTGATGGACACCTCGATCGCCAGCGTGGCGGTGCCGTATATCGCGGGCAGCACGGCCAGCACGACGGATGAAGCCGAGTGGGTGCTGACGGTATACCTGGTGGCGAACGCGGTGTTTCTACCGGCGAGCAATTATTTTGCAAGGAGGTTCGGCCGCAAGAGATTTCTGATGAGTTCGCTGGCGGTATTCACGGTGGCTTCTTTTTTGTGTGGGATTTCGCCGTCGCTGTCTCTGATTCTGTTGGCGCGGGCGATCCAGGGAGCGGGAGGCGGAGCGCTGCAGCCGCTGTCGCAGGCGATTCTGTTGGAGAGCTTTCCTCCGGCCAAGCAGGGCATGGCGCTGGGGGTGTACGCGCTGGGCATCGTGCTGGCGCCGGTGATTGGGCCGGCCTTTGGCGGTTATTTGACGGACACGCTTTCGTGGCGCTGGGCGTTCTACATCAACATTCCTGTAGGGATTCTTGCGTTGCTGCTGCAAAGCAAATTCCTGAAGGACGCGGAGCCTTCCAGCAAGAAGATTGCGGGTAGGTTCGATGGAATCGGCTTTGGTCTGCTGGGATTGTGGATTGGCAGTCTGCAGTTTGTTTTGGACAAGGGCCAGGAAGATAACTGGTTTGGCGATGCGCGCATTCGCTGGGCGGCAGGCATCGTCGTGGTCGCGTTTGTGCTGTTCATGATCCGCGAGTTCCGGGAGAAGAAGCCGTTGGTCGATTTGCGCGCGTTCACCGATCGAAACCTGGCGCTGGGCAGCTTCCTGGTCTTTGTGCTGGGCGCGGTGTTGTACGGGCTGACGACGATTCTGCCCGTGTTCTACCAGACGCTGCTTGGCTATAGTGCGACGGCCAGCGGCTTTGCGGTCTCGCCGCGTGGGCTGGGGTCGGTGGCGGCTTCGTTGCTGGTTGGGGCGGCAGTCTCGAAGTTCGATCCACGCTGGATTACGGCGCTGGGCTTTGTCGTATTGGGCGTCTCGGGCCTTTGGCTGGGTAGCCTTACGCTCGACATCGCACCCTATACGGAGTTCTGGCCGATCGCCGTCAGCGGTGTGGGGCTGGCGATGATCTTTGTGCCGTTGAGCAAAGTGGCGCTCGGCACGATCAGTAAAGAGGGAACCGGCAATGCGAGCGGAATCTTCAATTTTCTGCGCAATGTGGGTGGATCGATCGGCATCTCCGCGGCGAACACCATTGCACAGCGCCATCTGCAGACGCACCGCAACGATCTGGTACGGCACATTACAGGAGCCAGTTGGGTGGTGCGGGAGCAATTGCTGATCCTGGGACAACGGCTTACGCCACACGCGGGTTACAGTGGCCGTACGGCGACACTGCGTGCCTATTCGATGACCAACACGGCCGTCAACGCGCAGGCGCAGGTGTATGCGTATGTGGATGTGCTGCGTTACTTCGGGTTCCTCTGTTTGCTGGCCGCGCCGTTTGCATTCTTTCTGGTAAAGCCACAGAAAGACGCCGCTGGAGCCGCCTAGGCGCCCTCCAGGCACGGTGGCGCGAGACGATTCTCTTTGGTGTAAAGCACCTGTAGCGTGTGACAACTCTCAGTTAGGAAGCGTTGCCGGATCCCTTCGGTCAGGTTCGAAGAAGCGCTTCAGTTTCAGGAAGTGCTTCTCGTAAAGGTTGTAACTCAGAAAGCCGATCGCCAGGCACGCGGCGTAGAACAGGACACAGAGACCCAGGGCACGAAGCAGTGAGTGGGAAAACCAGGGGCGTCCGGAAAACCGCTGCACCAGCCCAAGAATCAAGAAAGAATGAAAGAGATAGATAGCGTAGCTGTAGCGGCCGAACTGGGTGAGCAGAGGCCAGCCCAGAAACTTCGCGAACCTGCCCTCCACTGAATCCGAGTGATACGCCATTAGAAGAAGGGCGGAGTAGCCGATCGCCAAAATGGTGTAGCCGATGGACTGGGTATAGAACCTGCGGCTGTAAAGCTCGTGCAAGGGGAACGCGATGACCAGCATCAGCGCGACTGACGCAGAGGCGATCCAGGGCAACCATGGCCGCAGCCGCAGAAAGTGCACGGGGGATCGGACGAGCAGGGCGGCGAGCGCGCCCCAGACCAGCGAGTCCATGCGGGTCGTCGTGTTCATGAAGACGAAGTCCGAGGCCGGCAGCGACGGATACGGTTCAAGCAGGAGCCGAAGCAGCGGAAGCAGAACGCAGATCGAGACGCAGAGCCGCAGAAAAATCCTGCGAGAAAAGCGGAAGACCAGAAACGGCCAGAGCAGATAGAACTGCTCCTCGACCGCGAGCGACCAGAAGGACCCGAGAGCGCCCGCGGAGCGGTGGAGCAGGGGAACAAACCAGTTGTTGAGGTACACCAGGTAAGACAGACCAATGCGTGGATCGGGAACGTTTGCCGCCAGCACAGGAATCTTCGCCTGCAGCGGAAGCGACAGCAGATACACCCCAACGATCAGGTAATACAAGGGAAAGATGCGCAGCGAGCGACGCGTGTAAAAGGAACGAAAGTAGTTTCCCGAGCCGCGGGTATCGAGCAGAATGCCGGTGATGAGAAACCCGGAGAGAACGAAGAAGAGATCGACGCCGGTCCAACCGAACTGCAGGACATGAAAGAGGGAAAGCCAGGCCGGCGGAGCGGTGGGAATCGCGTTCATGTAGAGGAAGTGGATGCCGATCACCATGAGAATCGCAAGGCCGCGAAGGCCGTCAAGGGCGGCGATGTGGCGCTGGGGTTTGGTGTCCAGGCTTTGCAGACCAACACTCCTGTGGAGCTCTGAGATTGCGAACGACCTCTTTTGAGGAAGATAGGAGAGACGAAAGCTCGTTACTGGAGCGCGGCTCGGTCGCGGAAGCTTTGGGCGTCTTTGTTCTTGCCGGCGCGCTGCAGCACGATGGCGTGAAGAAGGTAGGTATCGCGGAGCTGGACGCGTAAATTGCCGGCGCGGTTGCTGTCCTTGACGTCCTTGGCCTGGTCGGCGAGCAGCGTGGCGAGGACCTCTTCGGCCTCGGCACAGTCGGCTGCCGAGCCTTTGAGATTGCCGGCGAGCGAGCGGACCTCGGCGCGGGTGATGTAGGCGATGGCGACGGCCTGGGTGTGCGGCATGGACCGGCCGGAAGTGGTGACGAGGTCGACGGCCTGGTTGGCGTAGACGCCGGCTTCAGGAAGGTGGGTGGAGCGTTTGCCGTCGACAATCAGTAGCAGGACCAGGTCGTTGAGGGCGGTGGCGCGAACCTCAAGCTGGGTGGTCGAGGAGAAGCGCTCCGAGGTCTGGACGGCTTGGCGGCAAAGGTCGAGGGCGTCGGGTGTGCGGTCGAGCGAGGCTTGCTGGCAACGGGCGTGCAGGGGCTCGAAGGCACGGTCGACGAGGAGGTCGGTGTCGGGCGGGAGCTCCTTGAGCGAAAAGACGACGGTGGTGGTGATGATGGCGGGGCTGGGGCGGCCGTTGGTGATGAGCGGCGGGTAGGTGGCGCGGGAGTAGGCGTCGATGGCGGCTTGGCGCAGGAGGGTGGGGCCGCCGAGCGCCTGGACGGAGGTGACGTGGCCGGTGGAATCGACGTTGACCTGAAGCGGGACGGAGCCTTCGATGCGGGCCTGACGGGCTTCGTCGGGGTAGAGGACGGGAGGCAGGGTGAGAGGCTCGTCGTGGATCTGGGTCGGGACCTGGGTCGGTGTAGGGGCAGTTTGCGCAGGGGTGCCGGTGCTTAGAAGCGCGAGGAGCAGAAGTGCGGGGAACTTCACGGGTGGGAGTGCCTCCAGGATGAGGATATAGGAGGACGTGATTGAGGACGGGGTGGGGTACCGTGGAAGATGTGCCTGCTTTCTGTGATGTCGCGCTGCCGGTTCCGCTGGATCGGACGTTTACCTACGCGGTCCAGGGGGAGGTGCCGACGGTGGGGGCACGGGTGATTGTGCCGTTCAGCGGGCAGCGGCTGATGGGCGTGGTCGTACGGCTGCACGACGACGCGCTGCCGGAGGGGGTGGAGGCCAAGCCGGTACAAACGGTGATGGACCAGGGCGCGCTGCTGGGGCAGGAGCAGATGGAGCTGGCACGGTGGATCGCAGGCTACTACTGCGCGCCGGTGGGGGAGGTGCTGCGGGGCATGCTGCCGCTTTCGGCCGAGGTGCGGCGGCAGTTTGTGTATCGGATCGGCGAGGCTGGGCGGCGCGTGCTGTATGACGGGGCGGCCAAGGGCGCGTCGCGGAGGTCGCGGCTGACGCCGGAAGAGCAGAACCGGGAGTACGCGGTGCTCAACTACCTGGAAAGCGGCGAGGCGGCCAAGGCGGGGGCGCTGCGGTCGGCGACGGGAGCTGGGCGCGGGCTGCTCGAAGGGATGGTGAAGAAGAAGTGGCTGGTGCGGGAGGCGCTGGCGGAGGAACGAAACGCGCGGCGGGTGGTGAAGGTGGCGGTGGCGCTGGAGCCGGTGGAGGGTGCTGGCGGGCGCAGGCTTCCGGCGCTGAATGAGAATCAGCTAGCGGTGCTGGCGGAGCTGGCCGCGGTGGGTGGGCGGCTCGCAATGGCGGACCTGCGGGAGCGGCTGCGGCGGCGGGAAGTCCCGGAATCGAGCGTGGCGACGTTGGTGCGGCGCGGTTTGGTGGCGATCGAGGAGCAGGCAGAGGAGTTTGCGCTGGGTGGCGTAAGTGCGCGAGGCAAAAAGCATGCCCACGAGCACGCGCTGAACGAGGAGCAGATGGAGGTAGTGGGAACGCTGACGGCGGCGGTGGCGAAGGGTGGCTTCCGGCCGCACCTGCTCTATGGCGTAACGGGGTCGGGCAAGACGGCCGTGTACTTCGCGGCGATGCGCCGGGTGCTCGAGGCGGGGATGAGCTCGCTCCTGCTCGTGCCGGAGATTGGCTTGACGCCGGCGATGGCCGGGCAGATGGTGGCGGCGTTTGGGGGTGAGGTGGCGCTCTTGCACTCCGGCCTGACGCCGGATGAGCGAGCCGAGCAGTGGCACCGGATTCGGCGAGGCGAAGCTCGGATCGTGGTAGGCACGCGGTCTGCGGTGTTTGCGCCCATCGCGCGCATGGGGCTGGTGATTGTGGATGAGGAGCACGATGGCTCCTACAAGCAGGAGGAGACGCCGCGCTACCACGGGCGGGACGTGGCGGTGATGCGGGCCAAGCTGCATGGCTGCGTGGTGGTTCTGGGGTCGGCGACGCCGTCGCTCGAGAGCTGGGCGAATGCGGAGCGAGGCAAGTATGCGCTGGTGGAGATGCGCGGGAGGGTAATGGGCCGGGCGCTGCCGGCGGTGGAGCTGATCGACATGCGGGAGGAGTTTCAGGCGGTCGGCAAGGAGGAAATCTTCAGCCGGCGGCTGGTGGAGGAGACGCGGGCGGCGCTCGACCGGGGCGAGCAGGTGATCTTGCTGCTAAACCGGCGGGGCTACTCCTTCACCGTCATCTGCCGAAGCTGCGGAGAGAAGGTGGAGTGCGAGAACTGCGCGATCGCGATGACCTACCACAAGCCGGTGGACGCGACGGGCGACGGCCGGGCGGAGGCAGGGCAGCGCCTGGAGTGCCACTACTGCGGCTTTCGGCGGGTGGTTCCGAACAAATGCCCGAAGTGTGGGAGTGAGCACCTTTACTTTCTCGGAGCGGGTTCGCAGCAGGGCGAAGAAAAGCTCCGCGAGCTGTTTCCGGAGGCGCGGATCGGGAGGATGGATCGCGACACGACCCGCGGGCGACATGACATGCAGCGGCTGCTGGCAAGGCTGCACGCGGGCGAGATCAACCTCCTGGTCGGGACGCAGATGATCGCCAAAGGTCATGACATTCACGGGGTGACGCTGGTGGGGGTAGTGGGCGCGGACTATGCGCTCGGCATGCCGGATTTTCGCGCGGCGGAGCGGGTCTTTCAGCTGCTGACGCAGGTCTCCGGACGCGCCGGGCGAGGGGAGCTGCCGGGCAAGGTGCTGGTGCAGAGCTATCACATGGACCACTACGCGGTGAAGTTTGCCGCGCGGCATGACTACCCTGGCTTTGTGGCAAAGGAGATGCAGTTTCGGCGCAGTCTGCACTATCCGCCGTTTGCCGTCATTGCGAACGTGATCCTGCAAAGCGAGCGGCTGGAGGAGGCGGCTGGATGGGCGGCGGAGATCGGCCGGTGGTTTGAGCGCGCGCGGCCGGCCGGGGTGCGGGTGCTAGGACCGGCAGCCGCGCCGATCGTTAAAATCAAGCGAATCTATCGATTTCACCTGATCCTGCGGGCGGAGCGGCGGGCTGCGTTGGGTGAGGCGCTGAGAGGAATGATCGGGTTTGCAGCGGAAGCAGGAATTCCGCGAAGGCAGATGATTGTGGATGTAGACGCGGTGCACCTGATGTAACCGCTTAATGGGCGTGGCCCGGGATGGCGTGCAGGATGTCCAGCAGGCTGTAGCCGGCGAAGGGCTGGTAGGTTCCGCAGAGCAGCAGGATGGCCAGCGAGGCTGGGATGAGGAGTTTGGCGACTGGGCTGAGTGGACTGCGGTCCGAGACGCGAGGGTGGCGCATGGCGGGGGTCATCAGGATAGCTCCCCAAAGCAGCCAGCCGGCCCATTGGGTGATCCCGAGGACGAAGAGGACAGCGACCACCAGGCGCGTCGACCAGCGATGAAACGTGGGCGAGATGGCGTAGGCGAGATGGCCGCCATCAAGCTGACCGGCCGGGATGAGGTTGAGCGCGGTGATGAGCAAGCCCATCCAACTGGCGATGAGGATAGGGTGCGGCGTGGCGAGAGAGTCAAGCCCGGATTTGCCGCCGAAGTGAAGGAGGCGCAGCAAGGATAGAAGCAGCGGAACGCCGACACGCGGAAGTTGTGCCTGGTGGGTGTAGGTGGAGAGCGAAAGCCCCAGAGCAAGGGTCCAGACGGTGACAAGGAAGCCGGCGACCGGACCAGATGCGCCGATGACGACCAGAGCGGTACGGCTGACAATGCGCGAACGCAGGCGGATAACCGCGCCGAAGGTGCCGCTGAGCGATGGGGCGGGCAGCATGTGAGGCAGGGTCGCGCGGACGCCGAAGTACCGGCAGGCAAAGTAATGGCCAAACTCATGGGTGAGCAGGATTCCGATCAAGGTGAGCGAAAAAGGCAAGCCACTGGTCAGGCTGCGCAGGTTCGCAAAGGCCCAGCGGTAGGGGAGCACGTCCGCGTCCGACGACAAGGGTGCGATGCCGTTGCGAAAGTCGTACATGTAGCGCATGCCGACCGCGGTGGTCGTGAAGAGGGTGACGAGCAGCAAGCCCAGGGGGATCGCAAATTGGGCTAGGCTAACCCGTCTGGCCGTGGAGACCCGGGGGAGTGCTGGATCGATCAGTGAGGGGGAGGTCAATGGGAACCTGAGTTCAGCAGAAAGGGGAGGCACAGCGTGGACGAAGCTCAGCGAAGGAGGGACTAATCGAGGACTTGCAGCTCCTTGCCTGGCTTGAAACGGATGGCTTTCCCGGGAGCAATGGACACTTCGGCCCCGGTGCGCGGATTGCGTCCGACCCCGGTCTTGCGAGGCTTGACGGTGAAGACGCCAAAGCCGCGGAGCTCAATGCGCTCGCCGTCGACGAGGCTTTGCTTCATCGACTCGAAGATCGCGTCTACGGCGGCTTCGGCTTTGGTGCGGACAAGGCCGGTGCGCTCGACGACCCGTTGAATTAGATCCTGTTTGATCAACTCTGCCTCGTGTGATTCGTCAACGTAGATGAGGTGGACTCACCCGGAGAGGGTTCTGAGCGCGAAGACGCGCGGGATTAGGCCAAGCTTTCCTCAGACTCGGACTAGAAGCGATGGTAGAAAGAGGAGGCGGGAATGTCAATGGAACGAAATGGGTAGAGGGACGGCGGTTTCGTAGAGTTCTGGGAGTCGCTGGAATGATTGCAAGAAGGTGACTAAAGTCACTTGGAAAGCGAGGTAGACAAAGATGTCAATCAAAAGCGATGGCTGGATTCGCGAGCAGGCACTTGCACACGGAATGATTGCGCCCTTCAGCGAAAAGCAGGTGAAGGATGGGGTGATCTCCTATGGACTGTCCTCGTACGGGTACGATCTGCGCGTTTCGGATGAGTTCAAAATCTTCACCAACGTGAACAGCGCGATTATCGATCCAAAGGCGTTCGACGAGCGGTCGTTTGTGAGCGTTCAGGCGCCCAGCGTGATCATTCCGCCGAACTCGTTTGCTTTGGCAAGATCGATGGAATACTTCAAGATTCCGCGTGATGTGCTGACGATCTGTGTAGGAAAGTCTACCTATGCACGCTGCGGGATCATCGTCAACGTGACTCCGTTTGAGCCGGAGTGGGAGGGTTTTGTAACCCTCGAGATCTCGAACACGACCCCGCTTCCAGCCCGGGTGTACGCCTATGAGGGACTATGCCAGATCCTCTTCTTTCAGTCCGATCAGGTCTGTGAGGTTAGCTACGCGGACCGCAAAGGCAAGTATCAACATCAGCAGGGAATCGTACTTCCCAAGCTCTAGGGTGACGGATGCAGAACGGGCGCTTACCGAAGGTTGGATTGCTGGCAGAAGACGGCATGCGGATTATGGGCATCCGGTCGATCCTCCAGGACCAGGAGCTCTTCGACCTGGCTTTGGTAACAGGCCCAGAGGATCGTCTCTGTGCGCCGCTCGGTTTCGTGCTGGTGGACTCTTCGGTAACGAGTGAGCTGTTTCAGCTGCTGCGAGCGTTTCGGGAGCAGCGGCCTACGATTCGGCTTTTAGTGCTGGGGCATGAGACCGGCCTGGCGCACGTCGAACGGGTGATCGGGGCGGGTGCAAAGGGCTATCTGACCCATGCAGCGAGTGAGCAGGAGTTACGTACCGCAATCGAGGTCGTGATGGATGGCTCTCTATGGGCGCCACGCCGCGTGCTGTCGCATCTGCTTGAATCCAGACTCGAAGGCGTGGATGCAGAGGCCGAGGTAAGTTTCACCAAACGTGAGCTGGAGGTGCTAAGCCTGCTCGTGCTAGGGCAGCCGAACCGGCAGATTGCCTCGCAGTTGGGGGTGGACGAGAGCACGATCAAAGCACACATGGGTCGGTTAATGCGCAAGGCCGGAGTGGACAATCGGACGGCGCTGAGTATGCGGGCACTGGAACGGCGGTGGGCGACCCAGGTATCTTAACCACTTCCAAGTGGTTACTAAAGTAGCTATACCTTGGTACTGTTGCGGTTACTTTTGTTATCTGGCATTCTTTGTTCAAGCAACAGACCTGGGAGAGTGGGGTTGTAGCGGGGCAGAAGCGATTCTGAGCCGTTTACAACCCCCTATTTTTGTTCTTTGTTGCTGTTATCCGTGGGCTGTCCTCGAGTCTGGCCGCTTGCTCGCGCATAAGCCAACCTACCTTCCCTGAACTCCGTCCAAGCATACGATTGCCAACGGAAAGATTTTCATCGTACGAAGGCATGAACGGAGGAATTATGAAGCGGTTTACAGCGTATGCGGCGGTTGGCACGATGGTGGCGGTTGGTTTGGTTCAGCCTTCTTTGGCACAGGATAAGAGTAAGGATGGAGAGAGACTCAGTGCGGCCTCGGCCGTGATTGAAGAGGTCATGGGAACACCGGACAAGGCGATTCCGCATTCGATTTTGTCCGGAGCCTCCTGCGTTGTGGTGATTCCAAGCTATAAAAAAGGTGCTTTCCTGGTGGGTGCGCAGTATGGGCAGGGTGTGGCTACGTGTCGGACGCCCCAGGGTTGGAGCGCCCCTGTGTTCGTGAAGCTGGAGGGCGGAAGCTTCGGGTTTCAGGCTGGCGGTCAGTCGACTGATCTGATCTTGATCGCAATGAACCATGGTGGTTTGGAGCATATGCTGTCCAGCAAATTTAAAATTGGAGGCGACGCTGCTGCCTCTGCCGGACCGGTTGGGCGTGATGCCCAGGCTGGCACCGACTGGAAGCTGAACGCCGAGTTCCTGACCTATTCCCGGTCCAAGGGTCTGTTCGCTGGAATCGACCTGGATGGAACAGTGCTCTCCCAGAACACAGACGGAACGCGTTCCGAGTACGGTGCCAATGTCCCGTACAACACCGTTCTACAAGGTGGTGTGCCGACACCGGACAACGCTCGCATCTTCGTGAGCAGCGTGGCGAAGTATTTTGTGAGTGCAAGGGACAGCCAGTAATTTAAACCGATAACAAGCCCTATAGACCGTCGCAGGGGTTTTTAGCCTGCGGCGGTCTTTAGTTTCAGTCGCAGAAATAGCCAATTTGGGTGAGGGTTTGGTCGCTCAGCTTTACCCCTCGAAGACGAGCGCTAGGCGCGGTATAGAGCTCGCTATGGAACCGTTTCAGCACCGTTGCAGGCAAGTCTGTGTCCCTCAGCAAACGCATAAGAGCGGCACTGTCGGTGTCGTAGACGTGTGTTCCGGGAAGTCCGCACGAGGGTTGAATGGTAAGGGAGAGCGGAATAGTGACTGCTCCCGGAAGGGCCGGACCGGAGTGCCTGGAGGTAAGATTCATACGCATGCCGCGATAGTGTCATTCCCCACTGGGGGACAGAATGCCTCTTCGGTCTACGGCTGAAGGACAAAAGTGTAGGCGTCCTGCTGCAAAGGTGTGATCGCGCAGGCTTCGGGTTGCAGCCGCCTTCGAGCCTCAAGGCCTCCCGTGAGGCGATACCGGGTCTCAGCGTCCACGAGCAAGCTGTGTGGGCTCGTATACTGGTAAAGGCAGACGCCATGCATCAAACGCATGGTGAGCGTGCTCTCATTCTTATGACTGGAACAAACCAACATCCTCTGCGGGAGATACTCGAGCAACGCATCGCGATCATCGATGGCGCGATGGGTACGACGATTCGCACCTATGGGATGACCGAAGCGGACATGCGCGGCGAGCGTTTTCGGAGCGCGGAGAAAGACCTGCTCAACAACGGAGACCTGTTCTCGTTGACTCAGCCCGGGATGATCTGCGACATCCATCGACGTTTTCTGGAGGCAGGCGCAGATATTCTTGAGACCAATACATTTGGGGCAACGAGCATTACGCAAAGTGAGTTCTTTGTCGATGATCCGCGCGAGCGTGGCGGGCGCAAAAATCCCGAGTTCTATCAGGAAATTATCGAAGATCCGCAGCTCAGTATGCTGGCCTGGGATATCAACGAGACCTCCGCGCGCCAGTGCCGTGAGTGGGCGGATCGCATCGGGCATGCGACTGGCCGGCAGCGTTTTGTCGCTGGAGCGATCGGGCCATTGACGGTCTCACTTTCGAACTCGCCCGATCCAGACGACTCCGGTTTTCGGGTCGTCACCTTCGACCAAGTGAAGGCGGCGTATATGGAGCAGGTGCGTGCGCTGATCGCGGGCGGCGTGGATCTGTTGCTGGTGGAGACGATCTTCGACTCGCTGAACGCCAAGGCGGCGCTGGTGGCTATTCGTGAGGTCTTCGATCAGGACGGGCTGGCCGCGCGTAACAAGGAGCTCCCGGTGATGATCTCGGCTGCGGTAGGGCGCGGCGGCGAGACGCTGATCTCGGCACAGACGACCGAGGCGTTTTGGAATGCGGTGCAGCACGTGCACCCGTTGTCGGTTGGGTTGAACTGCTCGCTAGGGCCGGACTTGATGTACCCATTTTTGGCTGAGCTTTCGGCCAGGGCGGATGTGGCGATCTCCTGCTATCCGAATGCAGGCCTGCCGAATCCATTGTCTGAGACCGGCTTCGATCTTGGGCCGGGGGATATGGCTCGCTTTCTGGGCGACTTCGCTCGCGGCGGCCTGATCAACATCGCCGGAGGCTGCTGCGGGAACACGCCCGATCACATTGCAGCGATTGCAAAGGCCCTGGAGCATCAGGAGCCGCGGGCGCTTGCAGCGGTTGAGGTCATGGCGTGAGTACGCCTGTTGCAACCAAACCGCTGCGCCTCTCCGGATCGCAGCCCTTTACACAACAGCCCGGCAGCTTCATCCTGCTGGGTGAGCGCACGAATGTGGCCGGCTCGCCGAAGTTTGCGAAGCTGATCAAAGAAGGCAAGTACGAGGAAGCAGTCTCGGTCGCCCGGCAGCAGGTGGAAAACGGCGCAAATGTGCTTGACATCTGCATGGACGAGGGCATGATCGACGGCGTCGCCGCGATGAGCCGCTATTTGCAGCTGCTGGCGAGCGAGCCCGAGGTGGCCAAGGTTCCCTTCATGGTCGACTCGTCCAAGTGGGAGGTGATCGAGGCCGGCCTGAAGTGTCTGCAAGGCAAGGGCATCGTCAACTCGATTTCGCTCAAGGAGGGGGAAGACAAGTTTCGGCAGAACGCCCGAACGGTGCTCAAGTATGGCGCAGCAGTAGTCGTGATGGCTTTCGATGAGCAGGGGCAGGCGGCTTCGTATGCCGAGAAGATTCGCATCTGCGAGCGGGCATACCGCATGCTGGTGGACGAGCTGCGCTTTCCTCCGCAGGACATCATCTTCGATCCGAACATCCTTACCGTTGCCACCGGGATGGAGGAGCACAACAACTACGCCGTCGATTTCATTGAGGCGACGCGTTGGATCAAAGCCAATCTGCCGCACGCCAAGGTCTCGGGCGGCGTCTCGAATATCTCGTTCAGCTTTCGCGGCAACAATAAGGTGCGCGAGGCGATGCACTCGGCGTTTCTTTATCACGCGATTGCGGCCGGCATGGACATGGGCATCGTCAATGCGGGCATGCTGGAGGTGTACGAGGAGATCGAGCCGGAGCTGAAGGTGCTGGTGGAGGACGTGCTGCTGAACCGGCGCACGGACGCAACCGAGCGCCTGGTCGAGCATGGCGAAAAGCTTAAGAACGTCGGCACGGTAGTCAGCGAGAAGAAGGCCGAAGAGTGGCGACTGGGCACGGTTGAAGAGCGGCTGTCGCACGCGTTGGTGCGGGGCATCGACACGTACATTGAGGCCGATGCCGAAGAGGCGCGTGTGCAGCTTGGGCGGCCGCTGCTGGTGATCGAAGGCCCGCTGATGGCAGGAATGAGCGTGGTTGGTGACCTGTTCGGCGCGGGCAAGATGTTCTTGCCGCAGGTGGTGAAATCGGCGCGCGTGATGAAGAAGGCGGTCGCTCACCTGACACCGTATATGGAGGCCGAGAAGGCCGCGATGCTCGCCTCGGGCCAGGAGGTCAAGGCGCAGGGCAAGATCCTGCTTGCGACCGTGAAGGGCGATGTGCACGACATTGGCAAGAATATCGTCGGCGTGGTGCTGGCCTGCAACAACTTCGAGGTCATCGACATGGGGGTGATGGTCTCGTCGGAGAAGATACTCGAACGCGCGCGAGCCGAGAAGGTCGACATCATCGGGCTGAGCGGGCTGATCACGCCGTCGCTTGACGAGATGGTGCATGTGGCACGTGAGATGGAACGCGGCGGCTTCAAACAGCCTTTGCTGATCGGCGGAGCCACGACCAGCCGCGCGCATACTGCCATCAAGATTGCGCCGCACTACAGCCAGCCGGTGATGCATGTGCTGGACGCCAGTCGCGCCGTGCCGGTGACCACCAGCCTGCTGAGCGTCGAGGGCAACCAGGCCTTTCTGGCGCAGTATCGGGAGGACTACGAAGCTCTTCGCAAGGCGTACGCCACCCCGCGTCAAACTGCCGTGCCGCTGGCTACGGCGCGAGCCCGGCGGACGCCGATCGAGTGGCGCGCAGAAGACGTGCCGCACCCCAGCTTCCATGGCATTTGTGTGCTGGATAACTTTCCGCTGGCTACGCTGCGCGAGTATATCGACTGGTCGCCGTTCTTTCACACATGGGGAATGAGAGGCATTTACCCGCGCATCTTGGACGATGAGCGTCAGGGCACAGAGGCGCGCAAGATCTTTGCCGATGGCCAGGTGCTGCTGGACCAAATCATTGCGGAAAAGCTGCTGACTGCACGCGGCGTGTACGGGATGTTCGCGGCCAATACCGTTGGCGATGATGTGGAGGTGTATACCGATTGCGCGCGCCAGACGATGTTGCAACGATTTCACTTTCTGCGTCAGCAGGTGGACAGGGAAGGCACGGAGCCTTGCCGCTCGCTGGCCGACTTTATTGCGCCCAAGGAGACCGGTCTTCCCGATCATCTAGGCGCGTTTGCTGTGACGACCGGCATTGGGATGAAGGAGCTAGGCGATCGCTTCCGCTCGCAGCACGACGACTATAACGCCATTATGGCGGAGGCGCTGGCGGATCGTCTGGCGGAGGCCTTTGCCGAGTGCCTGCACAAGCGCGTGCGCGATGCGTGGGGCTACGGGTGCCAGGAGACCTTTACCCCGGCCGAGTTGGTTCAGGAGAAGTATCGCGGCATCCGTCCTGCGCCCGGCTATCCGGCCTGCCCAGACCATACCGAGAAGGGCACGATTTGGAGCTTGCTCAATGTCGAGGCGAACACCGGCATCCGTATTACGGAGTCCTTTGCGATGTGGCCGGGCTCGAGCGTGAGTGGGCTTTACTTTGCGCACCCGCAAGCCCGCTACTTTTCGTTAGGCAAGATCGACCGTGACCAGGTGGCGGATTACCATCTGCGCAAAGGGATGAGCGTCGCCGAAGTTGAGCGCTGGCTAGGCCAGAACCTGCTTTATGATCCCTCGTAGCACTGCAATGCTGGTTGGAGGTATGGCTTGAGTTGGGCGCATTTGGGCACCTCAATCGTGGCGTCCTTCCTTGCGTCGTTCGTGGAAGGCGTGGAGGCACTGACGGTGGTTCTTGCCGTTGGCAGTGTTCGTGGGTGGCGTTCCGCGCTTTGGGGCGCGGCGTCCGGCATTGCTGTGCTGCTGGTGCTGGTTCTTCTGCTGGGTCGGGCACTTACCCGTATCCCACTGGAGATAGTGCAATGTGTGGTGGGCATTCTGCTTGTGCTGTTCGGCCTGCGCTGGCTAAGGAAGGCGATTCTTCGTGCGGCCGGCTTGATCCCTCTTCATGATGAGGAGGCGGCGTTCCGGAAGAATACTTCCGCCATGCGTACTGCCGACTTCAATGCCGGGTGGGACAAGGTGGCTTTCGGCACGGCCTTCAACATCACGATGCTGGAAGGAACCGAAGTTATCTTCATCGTCATCGCCATCGGTGCAGGCGGCACGGGCATGCTGCTTCCCGCAGGTCTGGGTGCGGCTGCCGCGTTGCTTGTGGTTGCCGCGCTTGGATTCATACTGCACCGGCCGTTGACGCGCGTTCCAGAGAACACGCTGAAGTTTGCGGTCGGCATTCTACTGGCCAGCTTCGGTACGTTTTGGGTGGGAGAAGGTTTGGGATTGCTTTGGCCGGGCGCCGACTGGTCGATCGTGATGCTAGTGCTTGCTTACTGGGGGCTGGCCATGCTGCTGGTTCGTCTTTGCCGTCAACCGGCTACGCTGTCGAGCGCGGCTTAGGAGAATGTCTTTGCGCTGGCTCGCTACCATCTTTCGTGAGGTTCTTGGTTTGTTTGTCGATGACGGCAGCTTTGCGCTTGCCGTGCTTGTTTGGATGGGCGTGATCTGGCTGATGACATCTCTTCCACGCTTTATTGTGGGTTTTCTCGGTATGCCGCGCAGGTACCAAACTTACCCATCCGGGTTTGAGCTCGACTTTCTATGGAGGCATCCTCTTGCCGGAGGTTTGGTGCTATTTGCTGGACTTGCTGTGATCTTGGCTGAGAGCGTACTTCGCTTCTCGCGTAAGGCCAGACGCAAGAGCGTACCGGTCTAGACGGGGTCTGCCAAGGCATCCGGCACTGCCGTACGCTGGCGGGACATGAAGAAGCCGAAGAGCAGGATGTACACGTAGCACAGCACGGGAACGATCAGTGCGTGTTGAACTCCAACGCTGTCGGCGAGTCTGCCTTGCAAGAGCGGCAGGATGGCCCCGCCGACGATGGCTGCCACCATCAGGCTCGAGCCCTTGCTGGTCAGCTCGCGGAGGTTCGCGATGCCCAGCGTGAAGATGCTGGGGAACATGATGGAGTTGAAGAAACCGACGGCGATGATGCTGACCATCGCCACGTGACCGAAGGACAAAATGGACAGCAGGACGAGGCAGCAGGCGATGCCCGCCGCAATGGCGAGCGCCACGGCGGTGCTGACGTACTTGAGCACATAGGAGCCGACGAAGCGCCCGATCATAGCGCCGCCCCAGTAGAACGAGACGTAGAACGCGGCGACTTTTTCGGTCAGGTGCCCGATGTTCGGCAACTCGAAGTAATTGATCAGGAAGGAGCCGATCGAGACCTCGCCGCCTACGTAGACGAAGATGCCGAGTGCGCCGAAGAGCAATCGCGGATGGTTCCAGATGCTGTCGGTGGCCTGCGAGCGCTCGTTTTCCGAGGGCCGCATGGCTTGGGTGAAGTCAAGCGTCGGCAGCTTGAGCAGGCTTAGTGCGGCGGCCAGCGCGACTAGCGCCAGGCCAAGACCCAAGTAGGGCAAGCGCACCGAGGAAGCCTGCTGCATGCGGTACTGCTGCTGCAGTGCCGCCGAGAGGGAGTGCACTTTATCAGGCGGCAACGAGGCGCCGGTAAGGATAAGTGCGCTGCCGAAGAACGGGGCCAGGGTGGTTCCGAGCGAGTTGAAGGCCTGCGCGAGATTCAGGCGGCTCGAGGCAGTCTGCTCCGGACCGAGATTGGCCACGTAGGGATTGGCAGAGACCTGCAGACAGGTAATTCCGGCGGCCAGCGCCACCAGCGCGGTCAGAAACAGAGGGAACGAAGGCAGGCGTGATGCGGGCAGAAAGAGGAACGCGCCAGTCGCCATCACCAGCAGGCCGATGGTCATGGCCTGCTTATAGCCACGCCACTCGACCAGCTTGCCGGCCGGCAGTGCGAAGACGAAGTACGACGAGAAGAAGGCGAACTGCACCATCATGACCTGGAAGTAGCTCAGCTCGAAGATCGATTTCAGGTGCGGGATCAGGATGTCATTTAGGCAGGTCAGAAAGCCCCACATGAAGAAGAGTGTGGTGGCGATGGACATGGCACGCACGTCCGTGGTCGCAGAGGAATTGCTTGTAAAACCGGTGTTTGCGGTGCTGGTTGCAAGAGCCATGAAGGGATCGTCCTGAGAGCTGAGTAAGGAGGCCAACGATAAAACAATCGCGTGTGCCCTGGCACCGAGTGTAGAGCATTCGGTTCTCCTTCGGATACCTCTTCTTGTCACCTGCGGAGATTGAAGCCTGGTCGGCCTGATTCGCTCTTCGGTAAGCGGCTTAACGAACGTCCATATTGCTGACGTGGCTACCGGCCATATCCAGGGCAGATGCATTGTTGTACGAGGCTTGCATCGGCTCTCTTATATCTATGGAAGCGTTGCTGTCTGCATGAGCGGGATAGGAGTGTGCCAGCGTAGGCGGAGCATCTTTTGCTAAAGGAAAGTTAATGCGTTCGAGTTCGACGGTGTAGGGCCGCTTTTGTACCTGGGTGTAGATGGCGCCCACGTACTCGCCCAGGATGCCGAGAAAGACCAGCTGCAGGGAGGCGATGAAGAAGACACCGATCAGCATGGGCGCGAGACCGAAGGTGAACGTGCTCCAGAAGCAAAGCTTGAGGACCAGGTAGATGAGCGCCACGGTAAAGGCAAGGCCAGCCCCGATAAAGCCGGCGAGAACGGCTAGGCGCAAGGGTACGCGGGAGTGGTTGATGATGCCCAGCATGCCCATGTCGTAGAGCGTGTACCAGTTATTTTTGGTGATACCGAACTTACGGCTGGGCTGGTCGTAGTAGACCTTTTTGAAGGGTAGGCCAATCTCGGCGATCATGCCGCGGAAGTAGGGGTAGGGGTCGGCGTAAGATTTTGCGATCTGCATGACGCGCTGATCGTAGAGGCCGAAGCCGGTGAAGTTTTGGAAGGTCTCGATCGAGGAGAGGCTCTCGGCGACGCGGTAGTACTGCTTGCGCAGCCAGAACATGAGGGTCGCCTCTTCGCTGGTGCGCTTGATGCAGAGCACGCACATCGCTCCGGCCTCCCACTCGGCGAGCAGGCCGGGGATCATCTCGGGCGGGTCCTGCAAGTCGGCGACCAGCGAGACGATAGCGTCGCCCTGGGCCTGGAAAAGTGCGTGAATGGGCGAGCGGATGTGGCCGAAGTTGCGCGCGTTGACGATGATGCGGATGCGGGCGTCGGTCGTGGCAATGCGCTTGAGAATCGAAACAGTGCGATCCGCGGAGTGGTTGTCGATGAAGATGTGCTCGTAGCGGTACTGCGGCAGAGCTGCCATGACCTCGCGCACCCGGCGGATGAGGAGCTCGACGTTGGCTTCCTCGTTGTAGCAGGCGGTGACGATGCTGATGAGTTTCATCTGGGGAGAGGATGCCTCCAAGCGAGCTACGACTATTTTAGCCCGTGCCAGGCCGCGGTTCGGCGAAAGGCCTCATCGAGCGACACGGTCTGACGGAGGCCCAATTCCTGCTGCGCACGCGCGGTCGCGGGGACGTAGCGAGGTGGCAGCACACCGGGCGGCGGCGAGTTGGCGACATGGATAGGGACGGAAGGGTTCACTGCGGCAGCAGCGACTTCAGCGAGCTTGCGAATGCTGACTGCGTCCTCAGAGCCGACATTGTAGGCGCGCAGCGAGGGTGCCTTGAAGAGCATTGTCCACAGCCAGGTAGTGAGATCGGAGGCGTAGAGGTAGGAGCGCAGCGCGGTTCCGTCAGAGGCAATGGCGATGGGCCGCCCGGCGAGCGCGTCGCTAAGGAAGTTGCCGGCGGCGAAGTGGGCGTTGAGCGGCAGGTGCGGACCGAGGAAGGCGTAGCAGCGGGCGATCTTGACCTCGAGGCTGGGCTGAAGGCTGTTTTGGGTGGCGAGTGCGCAGAGGAGCTCGGAGGCGCGTTTGCCTTCGCCGTAGACGCTTGAAGGAAGCAGCGGATCGGGGGCTCCGGCGAAGTCCTCTGGCATGTGGCTGAGGGTGGGCGGTTGCGGACCGTAGACGGCGCCGGAGCTGGTGAGCAGCAGCTTGCGCGTGCCGGCCTGTGCGGCGAAGTCGAGCGTACGCTCGGTGCCGGCGAGGATGGTCGAGAGCATCTGGTAAGGCTGCTCAGCGAGCTGTTTTGCGCTGGCTTCAGTGGCCGCGTGGAGGATGTACGGGAAGCTGCCTGGGGGGAAGTCGAAGGAGCGAACGTCGCCTTGGTGCAGGGTTAGGGCGGTCTGCCCACGAAGGTGAGGAACCTTGGCGAGGAAGCGCTCCGGCTCGCGGCTGAGGACCGTGAGATGCGCGTCGAGGGTGAGCGTGCGATTGATGTGCAGGAAGCTCTCGACCAGCCAACAGCCGAAGAATCCTGTGCCTCCAGTGAGGAAGAGGCGCTGCCCGCGCATCTCCTCCCAAAGTGGACGCGTTGCGTTGAGGATCTCGTCCAGGTCGCGCGTGGGAAGCGGTGGCATGGCCATGGTTACGCCGGGAGATAGCGAAAGACTTTTTGCGCGGTAGCTTCGTCGAGGTCGGGGGTCATGCGGTGCAGTGGATTCGACTCCATGGAGCCGGACTCGGTGACACGTGAGCTGATCTTAGGGAAGTAAGTTTGGCTAGGATCGATGTGCACCAGAAAGGCATGTGCGCCGGGGCCGGCGAAGGCAGCCTGGAAGGCGCTGTCGCTTTCGAAGCCGGGACCGATTCGTAGGACTGGAATCGAATAGGCCGGGAAGAGAAGCTCCCACTTCGGGATGCCGAGACCGGTCTCCGTGTCGCAGCCCACGTAGCGTCCGCCGAAGTAATTCTTCTGCGTCATGCGGATGGACGCGTAGCCGTTGTCGTCGAAGAGAAAGATCTTCAGGTTGAGCTGATTGGCAGTGACCGTGCCGAGCTCCTGGAGGTTCTGCGTAAAGCCGCCATCGCCCTCAACAAGAATGGTTCGGCGGCCTGCGCCCGCAAACGCCGCGCCGATCGCGCCGGACAAGCCGTAGCCCATTGAGGCCAGGCCTTTGTTGGTGACGATGCGCTGGCCTTGGCTCTGCGCAAAGGTCTGCATCATGACCGTGAAGGCGCTTCCACTGGAGCAGGGAATGACGAGGTCGTTTTCGTTGCAAAGCGTGGAGAGTTTGCTGGCAAACTCGTAGGGGTTCAGGTAGCCGCTGCCGGTCTGGTTCACTGGCTCAACCAGCGGCAGAAGGCCGCGAACGCTGTGGCAAAACTCAAGCCACTCGGTATGCGTGCCGAGGTCCAGCTTGAGCAGCGAAGCTAGCATGAGGTTGGCATCGCCGCAGAGGGGGACGGCTACGCGGGGATGGCCTTTCTGCAGTTCGGCCGCATCGCAGTCAACCTGTACGATCTCTCCCGCGGGAATGAACTGCTGCCAGTTAAAGCCGGTCTGCTGCAGCGAGAGCCTGGTTCCGAGCGCCACAAGCAGGTCTGCCTGCTGCAGCAGGATATTCGCATAGCGCATGCCCCAGGTATTGGGACGACCAAAGTACATTGGGTGATCGGCGCCGACGCGGTCCGTCGCGTTCCAGGTCAACATGACTGGGATGCCCGCTCGTGCTAGCTCCTCTTGAAGATCTTTGGCCGTCTCACGATCGACGCCCGCGCCGAGCAGGAAGACAGGCCGCTGGGCTGAACGAACTTTTTGTGCAACGCTTTCGACGGCGGTCTCGGGGAACGGCTCGAAGTGAGTTTCCGCACTTGGAGAACCTGTGTTCAGCGTGGCTTCGTCCACCTGAGCACCTTGCACATCGAGAGGCAGTTCAAGGAAAACGGGGCCTTTGCGGCCTTGCTCGCCGGACCGGGTCAACGCCGCGAACGTCGCTTGATCGACGATTTGCGTCATCAGCATGGAGCGCACACTGACGGCGCGCGCGATGGCTACGCCGTCGATCTCCTGGATGCCGCGCTGCCTAACCTGCCCGCGCGCGAGATCGGAAACTTTGACCTGGCCACCAAGTACGAGCAACTCGCGCGACTCAAGGTAGGCTCCGCCCATGGCGGTAACGATGTTGGTAAGCCCCGGTCCGGCCGTGACGAGCGCAAAGGCCTTGGGGCCGAGATGTACCTCGTTCATGTACTCGGCGGCAATGCCGGCGGCGACCTCATGAACTACCGGGATACAGGTGAGACGGCGGCTGCACGACTCGAGCAGATGCATGATGTTTCCGCCGGCCACGAAGAAGCAGTGCGTGTAGCCAAGCGAGACCAGCCATTCGGCCAGCAGATCGGAGTATTTGGTCATCGTGTGTAACTCTCTCTCGTTGTTTCGATCGCGTGGCGCACTGCCTGGCTGGTTTGCTTGTTCTTATCGATTTGCTCAAGCACGACCTCGCCCGCCTGGTTTACCAGGATGAGGGTAAATTGGTGACCCGTGTGCTTTTTATCGGAGGCAAATCGCTCCATCACGTCGTCGATCGACAAAGCCGCAAGATGCTCTCGGATTCCTGGCAAACTCATGACCATCTCGCGCAGGTGCTTCTCAAAGATGGCAATTCGTTCCATGTTTGTAAAGCTAAGGCCACGCTCACGCTGGAAAGCCAGAGAACAAAGAATGCCTACACCTACAGCGATGCCATGCGGGATCGCGTAGTGGGAGGCACCTTCGATAGCATGGCCAAACGTATGGCCGAAGTTCAGCAGAAGGCGTTCCTTCTGGTCGAATTCATCGATCTCGATGAAGTATTTTTTAGCTTGCAGGCTGTTGATGATTACGGCTTCGAGTGCGGCTGTGCTCATCGTTGTTGATGGACCGGCAGCCATGTGGGTGCTGAAGGCCTCTTCACCGCGGCAGAAGCAGATCTTGGCGGCCTCTATGAGTCCGCTGGCGAACTGGTCACGCGGCAGCGTTTCCGCGACGGCAGGGTCGATCCAGATCTGCTCCGGCGGATGAAAGGTGCCGACCAGGTTCTTGTAGGGGCCGACGTTGATGCTCGACTTGCCGCCGATACAGGAATCGACCATTGCCAGCACAGTGGTCGGGACGTAGGCCCAACGTAGACCGCGCATGTACACCGAAGATGCGAAGGCTGCGATGTCCTGAATGACGCCGCCCCCGATAGCAGTGAGGACAGTACGGCGATGTACGCCCGCGGCACGCATCTGCTCGATCAACAGCGGCATGCGGTCAAGTGATTTTTCGCGTTCTTCAGCAGCAAGAAAGAATGTCTGCTGCAAGGCTTTGCCGAGCGTGTCGCGGAAGAATGCATCGACGAGCAGATAGGCGTGTGCCTGCTGTGCGAGCGTCTCCGTCAGCGATCCCGCAGCTACACGGACCTCGTAGGAGCCGGTCGAGGCGTGGATGCTAAACGATGCGGACATGGCTGAATCCTAGATCTGCGGCAATAAATTGTCCGGTGATGCCAGTGTTCTGCGCTGAACAGAGATACAGCACCAGCGATGCGACATCGGTCAGCGCGGGTAGCCGTTTGAAGCCGGTAGCGTTGCTGAGCCGGTCGATCTGTTCTCCCGAGAGATTGCTGCGAGTCATCGGCGTCTCCAGAGCGCCTGGAAGCACGGCGTTGATAAGGATGCCCTCGGCGGCAAGGTCGGCGGAGGCCGAAAGGACAAGCCCTTGCAGCGCGGCCTTCGAGATGCAGTAAGAGAGCTTCGACTGTCGAGCAAGATTCTGCCAAATGGAGCTGAGAACGCAGAGCCGGGCGGAGGGAGCCAGCAGCTTGTGTTCGAGCAAGGCTTTAAGCGTTACGAGGATGTAGGCGACGTTGGCCTGGTAGAGCGCCATGTGCTGTTTAAGGTCCACGTTGTACACGGAGTCGTTCCCATTCGCTCCTTGCGCCCAGCAAACGCCGGTGTACGGCTGCTCTCCGCGAAGCTGTTGACCATGGAAGTGTGGGTCGGTTGGGTCCAGAAGCAGTTGCCGGCAGCCCTCGGCCATGGGGGTACGCGTGCTTCGGGCAACTCCGGTGACGTGCCAGCCGCGATCAAGCGCGGTCTCTGAGATGGCCTTGCCGATCGCTCCACTGGCGCCGAAGACCAAGAGATGCTCCTGTGCCGCCTGCGGCGAGGACGAGCTATTCATCAGCGGTTCAGCACAGCCCAACGCTTCTCAAGCATATCGATGCGTTTGGTATCTTCCTGCTGAATCGCTCCATAGTAATCGCGCTTGTTCAGCAGCCAGAGGAGCTCAAAGTGCACGGCGTTGAGCAAGCCCTGGTCGATATGACTTTCCTTCGCGGCCTGCCCATCGAAGATGACTTTGCGGGTCTCGAAGCGGGTTAGGTGGACGTCAACCATCTGGCGCAGGACTGGGATCGAGTCAGAAGAAACACCGCCGCCGACGACGAGATCCAAGCCCTTTTGCTTGCAGGCCGCACTGGTCTTCAGAACGTAGTCCGTAACTTCTTTGCCGTTGATGGCGTCCCGACCCAGACCGGCGGAGAGTGAGAAATCGACCCGCCCAAAGACAATGCCGGCCAACTCCTTGGCTTTCTCCGTCTCGCCTGCCATTGCGTCCAGTTGCTGAAAGGCGGTGATGGTTTCGAGGTTGAAAAGGAAGTCCGTCTCCTCCTGCTCCTCGGCGGTGTAAATCTTGCTGACGGCCTCGGCGAACTTGGTGAGAGCGTAGGTGCTTTCGATCATCGGGGCGATGATGTAGTCGACGCCGATCTGCTTGCTTTCGATCAGATCGCGCATGGCCTCGCATCCGCCAATCTTCAAGCCGAGTTTGAGGCCGGCTTTACGGCAGATCTCGACTAGGCGCAGCAATTCATCGACACGTGTGCCCTCGGCCTCGAACTCGGCCTTTACGGCCACGTATCCAAAGTTATCCCGGCCAGTCTTCAAGAGCTCAAGCATCTTTCGTTCACGGTTGTTCATGCATTCTCCAACGTTCTGCTTGCAGTCGATGCCTGGGACGGGCTCAGGCTCCACCAAGTGTAGACGAATCGCCGTGCCCTGGGTCAAATACCGGACTTTAGTGCGTTCTCAGTGCGGTGAGGCAACTTGTCCTGTATAAAGTGGATGGCGCCAGCGATGCGGCACGTGCCGATCAGAACCCGGTCCGGCCCTGCTTGAACCTGCATCGAATGACCGGCAGATGGATACAGCAGACTGACATTAGGAGCGATACATGCAACTCGGGATGATAGGTCTCGGCAGAATGGGATCGAACATGGTGAAGCGGCTGGCCCGGAACGGCCATGAATGCGTGGTCTTCGACACGTCCAGCAAGGTGGTGCAGGATGTTTCCAGCCACGAGCACATCACCGGATCGACGTCGCTCGAAGACATGATTGCCAAGATGGAGCGTCCGCGCGCGCTTTGGATGATGATTCCAGCTGGTTTCGTCGACAAGACCATCGCGGAGATTGTTCCGCATTTGGAGGAAGGCGACATCCTGATTGATGGCGGTAACTCCTACTACGTGGACGACATCAACCGCGCCAAGGAACTCGCGCCCAAGAACATCAAGTATGTCGATGTGGGTACCAGCGGCGGCGTGTGGGGACTGGAGCGCGGCTATTGCATGATGATCGGCGGCCCAAGCGACACGGTAGCGCATCTGGACCCGATCTTCAAGGCGATCGCGCCGGGCAAAGGCGATATCCCTGTGACCCCCGGCCGCCAGCAGGGAGGAACGGCTGAGGAAGGCTATCTGCACTGTGGACCGAGTGGTGCGGGACACTTTGTGAAGATGGTTCATAACGGCATCGAGTATGGGCTCATGGCCGCGTACGCCGAGGGGCTCAACGTGTTGAAGGGTGCCGGTATCGGCAAACACACGGGAGAAATTGACGCAGAGACAACGCCGCTGCGCGACCCCGAACACTATCAGTACGACCTGAACCTGACCGATGTGACTGAGGTATGGCGGCGCGGCAGCGTGATCGCCTCTTGGCTGCTCGATCTGACGGCGCAAGCGCTTGCTGGCGATCCACAGCTCGAGAAGTTTGGTGGACGCGTGTCGGATTCCGGCGAAGGACGTTGGACGATCAAGGCAGGAATCGATGAGGGTGTGCCAAC
The DNA here is from genome assembly GCA_937873145.1 of uncultured Granulicella sp. Classification (GTDB taxonomy): domain Bacteria; phylum Acidobacteriota; class Terriglobia; order Terriglobales; family Acidobacteriaceae; genus Edaphobacter. The sequence continues at coordinate 29,487 of CALMVK010000281.1, forward strand.
GCCGGTGCTGACGACGGCCCTCTATGAGCGGTTCAGCTCGCGTGGAGAAGACGAGTTTGCCAATAAGGTGCTCTCCGCCATGCGTTTTGGATTCGGCGGACATCTGGAAAAACCCGCGGCCAAATAGAGTAGCTGCCCGCAGGAAAGGAATGCACATGGCTCAAGCGCGGTCCGATGCTCTTGTGTTTTTCGGTGCCACGGGAGATCTTGCTCATAAAAAGATTTTTCCAGCGCTGCAGGCCATGGTGCGGCGGGGCAGCTTAAACGTTCCCGTGATCGGGGTGGCCAAGGCGGGCTGGACGCTCGATCAGCTCAAGGCGCGGGCGCAGGATGGCCTGCGCCGATACGGCGGGGTGAATGCTGCGGCGTGGGAAAAGCTGAGCTCCTTACTGAGATACGTCGATGGCGACTACTCTGATGCCGCCACTTTCGAAGCTGTGAAGAAGGAGCTTGGTGGGGCCAAGCATCCGGCGCATTATCTCGCTATTCCGCCTGCGCTGTTCGATGAAGTGGTTCGGCAGTTGGTCCAGTCGGGCGCGGCGGATGGCGCACGCATTATTGTCGAAAAGCCTTTCGGCCACGATCTTGCCTCTGCGCAGAAGCTGAACCAGATCCTGCTGGCGGCGTTTCCGGAGAGCTCGATTTTTCGGATCGACCATTATCTGGCCAAGGGTCCCGTGCAAAACATGGTCTCCTTCCGGTTCTCCAACGCTTTTCTGGAGCCGGTCTGGAATCGCGACTACGTCGACAGCGTGCAGATTACGATGGCCGAGGACTTTGGCGTGCAAGGCCGGGGAGCGTTCTACGATGCAACCGGCGCGGTGCGGGACGTGGTACAGAACCACCTCTTCCAGATTATGTGCAATCTTTGCATGGAGTCGCCTGCACGCAAGGATAGCGAATCGGTGCGCGATGAGAAGGTCAAGGTGCTGAAGGCGATCTCGCCGATCGCTCCGGAGCATCTGGTCCGCGGTCAATTTCAGGGCTACCTGGACGAAAAAGGCGTCTCGCCTGACTCGCAGGTAGAGACCTATGCGGCGCTTTGCCTGGAGATCCAATCGTGGCGCTGGCAGGGAGTGCCTTTCTTTCTGCGAGCGGGCAAGAGCTTGCCGGTCACCTGTACGGAGGTCATTGTGCGTTTTCGGAAGCCGCCGATCACCAAGGCCACGGAGAGCGGCATTGAGCACAATTATCTACGGTTCCGCATTAGCCCAGACATGACGATTGCGATTGCCGTTTCGGTTGCGCCTCCGGATTTAGCCGGCCACCGTGAGGTCGCTGAATTGGTTGCAAGCCACCATGCACAGCCAGATGAGATGGAAGCCTACGAGCGTGTGCTGACCGATGCAATGGCCGGCGATCCGACCATCTTTGCCCGGCAGGATTACGTCGAAGAGGCTTGGCGGATCGTCGATGATGCACTGCAGTCACCTCCCCCGGTGACGGTCTACGAGGTGCACACCTGGGGTCCACCTGCGACCAGCTACACGACTCCTCCAGGTGGATGGATTGAGCCGCAGGTAAGCTCTTCGACGCTACCGGAGAAGTGAGTCGGCAGATAGGCTGAAAGGGAACCGACATTCTCCAACCTTTCCACAGCCAGGATCGCCATGCCTTCAACTGATCTTTTTCCTATCCTGACTAGCTCAAAAGAGCGCTTGCAGCGTCATCCGCACGAGAGCTTTTCGCGAGCGGAAGCGCTTGAAGCGCGTCTTCGTTCGACCGTTCGGGGCGAAGTACGCTTTGACTCAACTTCCCGCGCACTGTATGCAACGGACGCCTCGAACTACCGGCAAGTACCGATTGGCCTGGTGCTGCCGCGAGACACGGACGACGTGATCGCAACGATCGCCGCGTGCCGTGAGTTCGGTGCGCCGGTGCTTTCGCGCGGCGGCGGCACCAGCGTCGCGGGCCAGTGCTGCAACGTAGCGGTGGTGCTCGATTTTTCGAAGTACATGCGGGGAATCGTCGCGCTCGACCCTGAGGCACGCCTGGCGCGGGTCGAGCCGGGCATCGTCCTCGATGCGCTTCGCGATGCGGCAGAAGAGCATGAGCTGACCTTTGCGCCCGATCCTGCGACGCACAGCCGCTGTACGCTCGGTGGGATGATCGGCAACAACTCCTGCGGTGTGCACGCGCTGATGGGCGGCAAGACGGTCGACAATATCGAATCGCTGGACATTCTGCTGTACGACGGAACCCGCATGACGGTCGGCAAGACCAGCGAGGCGGAGCTTGCCGCGATCCTGGCGGAGGGTGGCCGCCGAGGGGAGATCTACGCCGGCTTGAAGCGGCTGCGCGATAGCTATGCCACCCTGGTACGGGAACGCTTCCCGGATATTCCGCGGCGTGTCTCCGGCTACAATCTCGACGAGCTTCTGCCCGAGAACGGCTTCCATGTAGCGCGCGCGCTGGTCGGCTCGGAGGGTACGTGCGTTACGATTTTGGAGGCCACGTGTGAGCTGAAGCCAAGCCCGCAGCATCGGCGATTGGTCGCGCTCGGCTTTACGGATGCTTACATCGCAGCGGACCACGTTCCTGTCGTGCTCGAGCATAAGCCGATCGGTCTTGAGGGCTTCGACGGCTATTTAGTCGACTGCATGTTGCTCAAAAATCTGAATGTGGATGACGTACATTTGCTGCCTGCGGGACGAGGCTTTCTGCTGTGTGAGTTTGGCGCTGACACGGCGGATGAAGCCGAACGGATGGCGGAACGCTTGATCCAGCAATCCCGTGGCTTCGATCAAATGCCCAGCCTTGCCTTGTACTCTGCGGAAGAAGCCGAGCGCGTTTGGCGTGTGCGCGAGTCAGGCCTGGGTGCCTCGGTCTTTACACCGGGCAAGGAGAGCGGCTGGGAGGGTTGGGAAGATTCCGCAGTGCCCCCTGCGAGCCTGGGCGCATATCTGCGCGAGCTTTTTGCCCTCATCCACAGCTACGGCTATCGGTCGCCCATGTACGGGCATTTCGGCCAGGGTTGCGTGCATCTGCGCATCAGCTTCGA
>CALMVK010000281.1:32587-49240 GCA_937873145.1 uncultured Granulicella sp.
CATGCGACCGAGCGCTGCGTGGGCGTAGGTGCCTGCCGCAAGGTGGACACGGGCACCATGTGTCCAAGCTACATGGCGACCCGCGAAGAGAAGCACTCGACCCGCGGCCGCGCCCATCTGCTATGGGAGCTTATGCAGGGCAACGTGCTGGGCGACGGCTGGAGGAATCCCGAGGTGAAAGAGGCGCTTGACCTCTGCCTCTCCTGCAAAGCTTGTAAGACCGAGTGTCCGGTCAACGTCGACATGGCTACCTGGAAGGCTGAGTTTCTCGCGCACTTCTACGCAGGCAGGCGGCATCCGCTGCAGCATTACGCCTTTGGGTTTATGGACCGCTGGGCCGCGCTGGCTTCGCACGCACCCTGGTTGGCGAATCTGCCGTTGCAGATTCCGGCAGCGGCCTCGCTTGTCAAATCGATCTTGCATGTGGCTCCTCAGCGGAGCCTTCCAGCCTTTGCGCGGAACAACTTTCGCAACGCTTTCCATCGCTATGGGAGCAGGCAGGCGATGGCGGGCAAGCCTGTGCTGCTGTGGCCCGACACCTGGAACAACTACTTCCATCCTCAGGCACTGCATGCCGCGGCCAAATTGCTGATGGACAGCGGCCATCGTATTGAAGTGCCGAAGCAGCACATCTGCTGCGGCCGCCCACTCTACGACTTCGGCTTCCTGGACGAGGCGCGCCGTTATCTTCGGCGCATCTTGGACCGGTTTGCGCCGCAGATCGACGCGGGCGTGCCGTTTATCATGCTTGAGCCTAGCTGTGCCAGCGTGCTGCGCGATGAGCTGGTCAATTTCTTCCCCAAGGACGAGCGTGCCCTACGCCTAAGCCGGCAAACCGTGATGCTCAGCGAGACCCTTACCCAGTCCGGCTTTCAGCCCTCGCCGATGCCGGGCCGGCGCATCGTCGTCCAGGGCCACTGCCACCAAAAAGCGCTGATGACGATGAAAGATGAGATGCGGCTGCTGCGCGCCATTGGAGCGGAGGTGACGCTGCTCGACTCCGGCTGCTGCGGCATGGCCGGCCCGTTCGGCTTTGAGGCGGACAAGTTTGAGATCTCGCAGGTGCTGGCCGAGCGCGTTCTGCTGCCGGCGGTGCGCGCGGCAGGCCCAGACGATGTGCTGGTCGCGAACGGCTTTAGCTGCCGCGAGCAGATCAGCCAGAACAGCCCGCGCCGGGCGGTGCATTTGGCCGAGGTGCTGGCAGGGAACTGCTGAGCAACGCGCAGGTGTCTCCCCAATTCGTGAACGGTGTCTGCAACGAACGTGGGACGGAGTGCATGGCTGAACTCGAAGCTTCGCCGCTAGCATAAAGATTGTTCTGCACGCAGCAAAATTATGAACGTCTCTCAACAAGACCTAAGCGCGGCAGACCTTTGGCGGTCGCTCCGCGCATGGGTTCTGCCTGAAGCGGCGCAGGCCGGTGCTGTCCCAATTGCGCCGCTTTCCGATGTGTATGCCGAGCCGCGCATCTCTGCCGCGTGCGTGCGTGCGCTTGCCTTCGCCCTGCTGGCCGCGGGGGGATCGCTGGCGCTGCTTCCTTTATGGCTGGATGCGTATCGGCTCTGGTCAAGCGATGCCTTGCGTTCAATTGGCATGATCTTTCCCTTGCTGGCGCTACTGGGCGTGCTTTCTGCATGGCGACGTCTGGACTGGGTGGTGGAAGGGAGCGTGTGGGGCCTGCTGCTGGTTGCACTCAGCCTGCCGCTCGCACGCTTTGTCAGCGTCGCTCGGCTGGCCGTCGTTCTGGAGGGCAGCCGCGTCAACCTACTTCACCCCGGTCCGGTGCTCTTCTTATATGGTGTGGGGACGACTTTGCTCTTTGGCGGCCCGAAGCTGCTGCGCGCAGCTCTGCCGCCGCTTCTCTTGCTGCTCGCCATCGATCCCGTGCCGCACCTCTTCAACCCCGTTATCGACCTGCCGATGCAACGCCTCTCTGCCGCCACCGCGCGCGGCTTCGCCCATCTGATCGGGTTACAGCCCACAGGCGACCAGCTGCGGATGATGTTTGCGCCTGAGTTCGGCATGCTGATCGTGCCCGGCTGCAACGGCCTGCGCGGCGCGGTCACCCTGGCCTGGCTTACGCTTGTCTTCGGCTATCGCCGCCGGCTCCGCTGGCATCTACTTGTGCTGCTCGTGCCGATGGCGCTGTTGCTCGGCTACGCACTCAACCTGCTACGCCTGGTGACGCTGGTCGTCTATTACCGCTTGGGGCTCACGTTTCCGAGTATCCAGCCCTATGGCGCGCCGGTCGATTATGCCATCGGATGCAGCGTCTTCCTGCTCGCCACCGTGATCCTGGGAGCGCTCATCCACCTGGGGCGTCCGTCGTCCACGGTAGCGAACTCAAGACAGGTTTACCCTCCAGTCCGCTTTGTCGCAACGGACCGCCTGGTAAACCTGTGCGCATGGTCTTTTCTGCTGCTCACCACCGCCTTTGCCCTGCCGCAACTGCATTCGCTGGTTACCCTTCCTGCGGTCCAGCCGGATGAGTCGCAGGCCTTGGCAGCCTTTCCCGAAAGTACGGGCCGGTACCATCTTCTCCGCACCTATGCCGAGCATGACCTGAACGGAAGGATCGCTTTGGCGATGGGGGAGTACGTTGACGCCCAATCTGGCCATCGCCTCAAGCTTGGCTTGTGGGTCGCTTCCGGCAATCATCTTGTGGCCACGAGCAAGATGGCTCAGGGTCTCATGCCAGGCTGGACCGGCTCCTTTGAGGCACATGCTGCACCCTCGACGCCTATCCACTTTGTCGTCAGTCTGTTCGACGACGGCGTGACCCGTTCGCTGGATGCCGAAACTGCCTGCTCCTCCCGGGACTGCGCCGATCAATTGGCCATGCCTGCGCAAGGACGTTTTGTCTTTGTCGGCCCTAGAGCCAAGGAACTCACTTGGCCTGTGCAGGGGCGACGCCTGCCCATCCTGCTTGAGCGGCAGTGTCCTGAAAACAATGAGGTTCATCCGGAGGTGCAGCGGCAGCAGTTCGAGGCCGATGTGCGTGACTTCGCCCAACAGATCGACTTCACCTCCTTGGTCGATCGGCTCGGGTCGCGTCCTTGATTGCTCATCTCTGAGCGTCGCGCTAGCTTTTGAGACCGGCTTCGGCCATGGACTTTCCTCGAACTCTGGGAATGAGCGGGATGTTGAGGATGGGGTATTAAATCAGCTCCTTGGAAACGGAGGAATAAAGCTGACCTTTAAATCCAGACTTGAGGGTGGCGTTTGTCTGCCAGTGTATTTGCTGATTGCTTTGGAGAAGATTTCCTGCCGGTAAGCTTGATGAACGGCTGGCTGTGATGATGCATGCTATCCGGGACCTACGGATTGAACAGCGTGCTCCTGCGCAAGTTCGCTCGCTACCTCGGCATCTCTGGCTGTGCGGATCCAGGGCGCATCGCCACGCGCCGCCTGGTGTGTTTTGCGTAAAAGGAAGAGCTTCCAAATTAAATATCTAGGCGCAGCGGCCAATGCCACCAAGCTTTGTCGCGGATGTCCACCCAGACTAGCAGCCACTCCTAGGTAGAAGGTTGTCGTAAGGACACCAACGAACCCATACATAGCTAGCCACACTGTGCCGGAGCCAACTCCTAAGAGAAGCGCCATGCCAAGCACAGCCACCTCGCTTCCCAAGGGCAATGCAAGCAGATCCAACAGCGGCTCCAACATGCGCCAACGCCCCTGAAGCACCTGAGCGGCCAGCGGACGCGTCCAGAGCCGGCGCATCCGAATGCGGCCTCCCTCCCAGCGTGCACGTTGGGAACCGGCAGCCGCGGAGCTCTCGGGCATCTCGCTGTAGACGGCGACCTGGTTTAGGAAGTGCACCCGAATCCCGGCCCGGACGAGATGCAGGTGATATTCAAGGTCCTCCACCAGCGAGTTCGCACTGTAGGGAACACGCTGCAGAACCTCGGTCCGCAAACCAAACCCATTTCCGAAGATCCCGCAGGAGAGACCCAACCGTGACCGCCCAAGCGGACGCAGGATGTTCATGCCGAAAAAGGCGAGCGCCGCCAATTGCATGCGGGGGCTCTGATCTCGGTTGGCTACCTCGTAGCGGCACTGCAGGGCCTCGACACCCGCCGCGAAGGCTGCCATCGCGTGTGCGATCACGCCCGGTCCTACTACCGAGTCGGCGTCGACTACCAACACAGCTTCCGCGCCGCCGCGGATTGCCTCGGCAAACCCAAAATCGAGAGCGGTCCCTTTTCCCCCCACGCCATCCCGCAAAGTAAATACGTGGGCACCCTCAGTCCGCGCCTGCTCGGCCGTGTTATCCATGCAGTTGTGCGCGATGACGTAAACAACGACGTCTGGCTCGGCCGAAGCTAGAATGCTTCGCACGCACCGGCCAATCAGAATGGCTTCATCGTGCGCCGGAACCACGACTGCAAGCTTGACCCGCCGTCCCAAAGGGATGCAAGGAGCAGCAGGAAGCGGTAGCGATGCCGCGGCCGACAGCATCAATAACTCCAGCAGCAAAGGCAGGGATACCAGCAGGAGCACGAGAGCTAATGCATTTAAGAGGATAGAAATCATGCGTCGACGCCTACGGATTGCAGTTTTAAGAATGGTCTACGAGTTGAGTGGCAGTCCATCCCCCGGATGGTTGGTGGGCTGCATCGTTTGTTCGAAGACTTCGCGTTGCGTTTCGCTGGGCATGCTCTGAGTGGCAGACTCGCATCACGGCCGATCAGCTAAAGCAGTTTGCATTCTCCTCCAACTCAGCGGAGCTGCCATTTGACAACCGTCATAGAAAATGGGGGAATCATATACGGCTTACGTGGATCGAAGTTTGTAAGCCGCTGTGTTTGAGCCGCAACAATCGCCTGCTTTTCATTGGAGTCGGTGATCTGCCCAGAAGTGAGGCGGCTTTCCTCAATCTCGCCTTGTGGCTTGAAGGGACCTTCAAGCTGGATCGGCAGCATTTGGTCGCGGCTAAGATTTAACAGAATCAAACTGAAGCGATTGCCGTCCCGAAAGGCGAAGCTCTGCAGCAAATGTGCGTCTGACAATTCCACTTTGTCGTTGGTGGATAGAGGCTGATTCCATGTTGGGGCGCCTGTCACGTGTGTGGTGAGCATGACTGGAAACAGCGCTCCATTGATCAGCTGCTCCGCCAGAAAGAGCGGTCGTCTTCGGCTGGATTCTCCTCCCATATCCACCACGGAGCCCCACAACGGCACAGTTTTCTTGGCTCCTGGCGCACGAAAAGGATTTTGGAACTCAGGCAAAGCGAAGAGACACTGCGTCGTGACGCCTAGATCGCGCAGCATCAGCAGCATATGATCCGCCACGGCGAGCCCGGCACCCAGGCTTGGCACCATGCTATCGAGATCGCCTTGCGTGATGGAAGCCGATCCATTCATTGTGCCAAGGTTTACCTCATACACCGCCAATTGAGAAGAATGAAGACGATGCGCGACCGCTTTGGCTTGCTCGTACACGAAGCCTCCTGGGCGTGCATCGATCTGCTCCGGTTGTGCAAGCATGGGACCAAAGATCGCCTCCTTTGAGGAGGCGTCGAAGAAATCGCTGAAGAGGTAGGGAGCGATGGCGACTGAGTCGCTGTTCGTGCTGGTAGAGAGCTCCTGCAGTGTCCACCACGGGACAGCAGCCCAGGTACCAAGCACAAGGTCGAACCGCGCCGAATCAAAATTCGCGGTGCGCCGAGCGCTGGCAAATACTTCTTGCGCACGTGTTCCAAAGGCGACAGGCTCGTTGATGGTCGCGCCCGGGAACGAGCCTCGATTCCACTGCTCGTTGCCAAGTTCAAGGTGGATTCGTGGAAAGACCTGGGTCCAAGGCACTCGTTGTCCAAGTGCGGCGCGTCGCGCTCCATACGGCGTCCCGGGAGTACCTGCCAGGTACTCAATCAAGTGTGCAGCCTCGCTGGGGGAAGTTCCTGCCGGCATGGTGTACCAGGGTTCCGCGCTGACCGCTTTGGCAAGCTCCAGGAATTCATGCAAGCCGATCGGAATATCTTCCTGCACACTTTGCTGCGTGCTCCATCCGGCTCGCAACCGCGCGAACGGAACGGCCAGCATGTTATCCAGTGAACTACCAAAGTCCGTTCCGTTGTCCATGTATCGAAGAACGCCTGGACGCAGTTCACGCAGCGTCTGAACGACCTCGTTTCGGAAGGCGGTCGGGTTGTCGCGTGCCAACGGAGCCATCAGGGCAACATCGTCGAGCAGTGCCGAGGACTGCGCACAGGTGAAGGTGACGTTCGCCGGGCCGATCTTCGATCCATCCTCGTCGGTAGAAAACGAGAGACTAAAGTCCTGCCAGGTGGGACTAAGCTGTAGCGACTTGCTGAGAAACGTGTGGTTTCCCCGTGAGGTGGCGAGCCGTTCTACTTTGACACCGAGTGTGCGCTCGCCTTCGAGGCCCTTGGCGCGAAAGCTTAATACATAGGTGCCTCGAAGCTGTACGAAGGATCGGTTGGCGGTCGTGTCGAAAAACGATCCGACCGATGCACTTTGGTTTGTTTGAGAAGCCTCGATTCGTAGCGCCTGCCTGCCCGGACTATGTGGCGAAAGGTCCTTCTGCTCAGTGGCGAAAGACCCGCCACCCACAGCGGTTGTCCACCAGCCGGCTTGAGCATTGCCGGGTTTATACGTGCGAATGAGCAAGAAGTCGCCTGCGTTTGGCAAGGGAGATGGGTTGGTCAGTGTGATCTCTACGCCTGCGTCCTTGCTTGCCGCCGAGCTCCGCAGCACCTCCCCGGTCACTCCTCTGGCGGGTCCTGAAAGGAACTCATAGTGTGCTCCGTTGAGGAAACCGGGCGGCCAAGTACTGTACTGATCTTCGTCCGTACAGGTCGTCGCGGTCACTGCTTTACAGTGAAGAATGGTCTGCCAGGTCTCGCCCTCAAAGCCGGGATTGCGGAAGACCAGATTGCGGAGCATCTGCCCAGAATCATAAAAAGTCTGCCCACTCAGGTTGATGCCGAATCGCTTTACTCCTGTGTGGAGCACCTCCGGTCCGACGGCGATATGAGCGATAGCGGCTGATTGCGCGCAGCCTTCTCTCTGGTTCGCGGAAACTTCTGCGGTCCTGCAGCCTGCGCATCCGAAGACGACCGCTACCAGCACCAGCAAGTGCAGGAGCGAAGGTGAAGTCAGGAATAAGTCGCCCATCTTAGGTCAGCACCTGTTGGAAGCGAGGCGCGTTTACCGTGGCTGGCTGAAGGCGCATGGCCTCCGACCAGCCGACCAGAAGAAAGAACAAGAGATAAGACTGATTGCCAAGGAAGACCGTGGCAATGGTAAACAACAAACCAAAAAAGATGCCTAACAGCGAGAAGGCGAAGTAGCGTTCCATTCCGTTCGTGGAGCGAAGGATTGCAGAGATGAAGTTGGTGATCGAGCCCAGACAGATGAGACAAAAGGCTAAAAATCCAGCCCATCCCTGGGTTACGGCAACGAACAAATATTCGTTATCAATGGAGACCTGGCCTTTTTCCGTTGGGAATTCGGACCCCCAACCCCAAAGTCCGCCCGCCTTTACGACTGGCGTGTAATTCTCGATCAGGTGAGCGCGATAGGTGGCATTTTCCTGCTCATTGGTCGTTGTGGGAGCGTCAGTGTATGCCTTCATCCCCATGTACAAAATGGTGCCAAAGATGGCTCCGAACGTTACCACTAAGATCGTTGATCGCAGCACGCGCCGGCTGCGCCCGATGAAGGCAACTGGGATCGCACAGAGTGTGCCCAGCCAAGGTCCTCTAGCCTGGGTAAGCACCAGCGTAAGGCCCAGAACAAAGACGATCGTATGTGCTTTGCTAAAAGGAAGCCACGGTGCGTGTCTGAACTTGGGCTCCCATAAGTTGCAATAGCTGAGCCAAAGCGCCAGGACGAGGCCTGCCAGGAGCATCATTCCGGCCAGTTCCGACTGTCCAAAAGGACCTGCGACCCGGCCAAAGCCCCAGCGAATCTGGGTCTTCCAGCCAAACTGCTCGTCGGGCAGCAAACGGTCCATAAGGATCTGATAAGGATTGCGTCCCATCCTATATTCATACTCAGAGAAGAGCGATGCTAGAAACAAGCAGAAAACCAGCCGTTTCACCGTGGCGAGGCGTTCTCCATGCTGCTCGATCAATAGTTTTCCTGCCAAATAGGGAATCAAGGCCGTAAAGATTGCAGCAAACAGCTGGAACGTCGACGCCGTATCGCTCTGCTTAAGCGCGTCCGCATGACAGGTCGTGAATAGGAAAACTGACATCCATAGATCCATCGGCGAAATTTGCCAATACTTTAGGTGCTTTAAGAAAATACCTGCTGTCAGAGGGATCAACACGGCTTCATCCATGTCAATCGGCGGCAGAGTCGGGACCTTCCAAAAGTAGTAGGTCGGCAGCATGAGCAGCACGGGTAGAAAGATATTTTGGAATGTCTTAGACACGGAAGAGCGAAAGAGGGCTGAGAGGCAGAGGATGGCCGGAATCAGAACGATGATCTGCATGGACGTGAGCTGTCTGAGTTTGTTGAGCAGCCTGAGTCAGCATACCGGCACGGTAGGCAGCATACCTATAACGCAAACGGCTCTTTGAATGCTGCTAAGGAGTCATTGTCTCTTCACCCGGAAGACGAGAAAGTTATGTTGTGAGCGACTCCGAATGCAGTGATCTTTGGATAAGAACGCCTGTAATCCCGGAACTGCGAGAGGGTGATATCCAAATCTGGCGGCTTGATCTAGACGGTCCTGAAGGCCGTAATCTGCTTGCGCAGGCGTTCGAGGCTCTAACGGCGGAGGAACGCCAGCGCGCCGGCAAGATGCGTACCGGAACTGCGCCGGAAGAATTTATTGCTGGTCGTGGCTCTCTTCGCCGGCTTCTAAGTGCGTCTTTAAACTGTGACCCGCAGGGAATCGGGATAGTTACCGGCATCCATCGCAAACCGATCCTGCGGCCTGTCTGCGGGATTCAAGTGCCACACTTTAACGTCTCGCACTCGCGAGGCATGGTTCTGATCGCACTTTCACGATTGGGACCGATCGGCGTGGATGTCGAGTATATGGATCCGTCGATCGAAACGGTGGATGTGGCCCGTGCAGCTTTCCATCCGGAGGACGTGCGCTGCATCGAGACTGCTAGTACCGCAAAAAGCAGAATGCTTGCCTTCTATGGTTGCTGGACACGTAGGGAGGCGGTTGCCAAAGCTGATGGACGCGGACTGACACTGCCTGCCTCCGAGTTTTACAGTGGAACTGCGAATAAATCAGAACAGATGGTCAAGATGTGCCAAGAAAACACCATCGGTTTCTCCGGTTCTTCCTTCTCTCATTACTTTGTCCGTAGTTTTGACATTAGTCCATGTCATTTAGGTGCCGTTGCCGTCGCCCGTTCCTGCAAAAAACCTGTATTGCTGGATTTTTCCTCCGCTCTCAGCAAAAGCGGTCAACATAAATTACTTCTGGCTAACATCGGTATAAATACTGACAAGTAGAGTGTTGGAAAATATTCTCATTTGTTTTGCGAAAGGAACTAATCTTTCTGGGGATTCAGCCGATAAGGTAAGCAGCCTAGCTAGCTTAAAGAAAGCAGGACTTGCTGGCTTGTAGCATATGTTGCATTTGAGGTTCTCGCGTGAAACACTTTAGCACGGTTAAAGAGCAGTCTCCACCGACTGTAGCATTATTCGGCTTACCAATTGCCAATGTGACCATGGCGCAAGCTGTTGCGCACGTGGAGGAAAAGATTCTCTCCGGGCAAACCCATCAGATTGCAACGGCCAACCTGGATTTTGCCAGAAACTCGCTCAATGATCATTTTCTGCAACGTATTCTTTGTGATTGCAGCATGATTCTTCCTGACGGCGCGTCTCTTGTCTGGGCTTCGTATCTACTTGGTTCACCACTGCAACAGCGAGTGACGGGCGTAGACCTAATCCCGGAGTTGGCCAGACTTTCCGCTAAAAAGGGCTACGGTATCTTTCTTCTTGGTTCGAGTGAACAGAACTCTCGACGAGCGGCTCAGGTGCTTGAGCAGTGCTCCCCGGGTGTGCGCATCGTTGGGCGATTTTCTCCAGAACAGCTGCCATTACATCGGATGGACCATGAGGAGATTCTTCGTCGGATTGAAGAAGTCTGCCCGGATGTGCTTTTCGTTGCTTTTGGAAATCCCAAACAGGAGATCTGGATTCACCGTCATCGTTCCCGACTCAAGGTTCCGGTTGTTATCGGCATCGGCGGGGCACTGGATATGATCGGCGGCGGCCTTAAGCGCGCACCCGTATGGGTGCAGCGTCTTCAGATGGAGTGGCTCTTCCGAATGACACAAGAACCGCTGCGCCTGCTGCCACGCTATGGCAGAGATGCTGTGGCACTCCTGCATCATCTCCCTTTGGGTTGGATGGCAAAACAGTTACAGCCTGGAGAGCGTCGCCACGGACCTATTCAGGTGTATGTTCAGGAAACCTTTCGAACCGTTGCGACGCCCGCCAATCTTTCCGGAGCATGCTGCACCTGGATCATCCGAGAGGCACATGCAGCAGCATCTGCGGGACAGACGCTGATTATAGACATGTCGGCAACAAGTCGTGTCGAAGCAGACGGTCTCGGGTGCTTGCTGGAGGCTCGGCGCATTTTACTTGGTGACGAACTTTGGATCTGGTTAGCAGCAATGTCAAACCCAGTGCGACGGGTTCTGCAATTTGCATCGTTGGCAGACCTGTTTCGTCTGGCGATTTCTGCTGAGGAAGCCATGCAATTTACAGCCATAACCCGGTCACGTAATCCTCAAACAATCAAACTGCCTTCCGTGCAGGTTTCTGTTGAAGTCCGTAAAAACTCTGCGATAACCGTCCCCAGTATTGCGAGGGCAAGCTAATGCAGCTATTCCTTCTCATCCAAAGCATTCGCCTCGAAAATCTTCGCGCCCACAAACCAGGCAATAAGTGGATTTTACTTATTATGTGCTTGGCTTTAGTAGGAGCAGCCTGCGCTCAACTGCCCTCGCCTTCGCCCAGCCCAGATCCGAAGCATAATCCCGTCACCTTGCTTCAATCCTATGAGGAACCTTCAAACGAAGAGTATGTGCTGGGGAGTGGAGACGAGATCTCAATTGATTTTGCTGGACATCCGGAGCTGAGTTGCAAGCGGATCATCGGCCCGGACGGCCGCATCAGCATCGTACCTGCTGGCTCGATTCTAGTCGCTGAACAAACCCGCGAAGTCGCTGCTGCCTCCATCTTCTCAACAATGAGTGTCTACTACTCTCACCTTTTCGTAACTGTCGGAGTGGATCGTTATACCTCGAATCGAGTGCTTGTGCTCGGAGCAGTGGAACATCCAGGAATAATTGCTTTCGACAGGCCTCCAACTTTGCTCGAAAGCCTCTCGCAAGCCGGAGGACTTTCCGTGCGGCGTAATCTCGCTGAAGGCAACGACCGGACCACTACGCCACAAACCTACGCTACCACTCTTCCTGAGCGCTGTGCAATTTATCGTGGAACTAACCAAGTCCTTTGGGTGGACCTAAAAGAAATGCTGGCTCAGGGCAACTCATCGGTTGCGTTGCGCCTTAAGCGGGATGATGTCGTATACGTACCTGCACCTCAGGAAAGATTTGTCTCGGTACTCGGACAGGTACAACATCCTGGTGCTTTGCGATTGGATGATGACACAACCTTGGCCAAGCTCTTGGCGGAAGCTGGTGGTCTGACCGTACAGGCGGGTAAATCACCGAATCTGCAAATTGTTCAGCCATCTACCGGCCAGACTCGCATCGTGCCCTTTCGAGCTCTTCTACGATCGGACTTGCTTGACCTGACCCTAAAATCTGGAGACGTGCTGTATGTGCCGGAGAGTGGGTTCAATCAGGCAAGTTATATTTTTCAGCAGATCTCGCCACTGCTGAGCGTATTTACCGCAGCTGTCTTATTTCAACACTAGGTTGACGCAGCCAATGAATGTACCTCTACCAAATTCAAACCCGGAGAGCGCGCTCACACCACTTGCCCCAAGTACAGAGAGCTCCCCCCGAAGTGCCGCCTCCGCTGCCTTCCAGCCCGACGTTTTACGAAGTATCAAAATGCATCCGGTACTCGCATCGAGCGTAGCTGGCATAACTTTTGTGCTTCTTGTTCTTTATGCACTGACAATGAAGCCAGTCTACGAAGCTGAGGCGGTAATCTCCGAACAGCCGGAGCTGACTAGACTGTTTGGAGACAATCGAACTGCGAGCTTTGATTCCGCGAGATATGATTCCTTCCTACAAGAGCAAATTCAGACAATGCAGCGGCCAGATACAATCGTGGCGGCATTAAACAAATTACCCCGGAGTACCTGGAGTGAGTATGGCTTATCTGAGCAGGTTGCTGTTGATGGAGTTCTGGCACAGCTAAAGGTTGGCCGAGTAACCACGAGTTACCAAGTCGGGCTGACGCTCAAGGGACCAAACTCAAGAAACGTTACATCCATTGTGAACGAGATCGCCGCAACCTACCTCAATCTAGTGCACAAGCAAATCAAGGCGGAACACGATGAGCGTACTAGATTGCTGGCACAAGAGCGCGAGCAGGTTGTGAGTGAATTGCGGTTAGCTCAAAAAGATCAAGGAACGTTGGGGACTGATTTAGGAATGGGAGATCCGGACGGAGCAAGCGATTCCTACAACGGTGAGCTCACCTCGCTCCGTGTGCAGCTCTTGCAGGCTCGCAGCGTTCATGATGCCGCAGCTGCTCGGCTAGCTTCTCTGAGCGGTCAGTCAGAGGGCCAGGGATCGGCTTTAGCAGCTATGGCTAACGAGATTCTTGTTGGCGACGCCAGCCTTTCAGCTCTCAAAGCAAGCATAAGCGAAAGACATACGATGCTATACGCACAGATGTCAGGCATGACCTACGAAAATCCACTTCGACAAAAAGATCAGGAAGAACTGACAGAGCTTGACCATTCTCTGGACGAAGCGACTGCCAAGCTCCGTCTTCGAGCTGAGCGGGACCTAAAGGAGAAGCTTCAGGCCGATCTGCAACAAACGGGTTATGTTCAGGATCGGATCCAGGCACAACTCTCACAGCGAATAATTGTCGCGACAAAAGCCATTCCAAAGTTGCAACGTGCGGTAGAGATTAGCGGCAATCTGAAGCGTCTCCTAAACCGCCAGTCAGAAATAGACGATGCTATCCGGAGCCTTCAGCTCGAGCAGGATGATGCTGCCACTGCTCACCTTCTTTCGCCGGCACAAATACCTCCTTCCCCACAAGCAAACCGGCAGCATATGTTGATTTGTTTCTCTCTCCCGCTGGCACTTCTGCTAGGTATGACTGCATCGGTAATCGCCCGCAAATGCGACCCAAGAATCTACACAGCAGCCGATGTTGAAAAAATTCTTGGGTTTCCTCCTCTTGCCACTTTGAGGGCTTTTGATGAAGTGTCGGAGGAGGGCATGGCGGAGGATGTCCTCCGGATGGCGGGAGGTTTTCAGAATTCTTATTTTGCCCACGGAGTACACAGCTTCCTCATTACAACTGTTACCACAGACACAACCATTGAGCCACTGTGCCGAGTGTTGCTAGAAAGTATTTGTAATACAGGAGTTAGTGCCTGCAGAACGACTCCAGCAAATCTATTCCTACCTAAAGGAACAAGTCCCATCAACAACTCTGAGTTCTTATCCGGCTCCGAGGTTAATACTCGTGTTCCTTTCCATGTACAACCATCCTTTGCTATGGCAAACCTCACTTTGCTGCATGAGCGTGATGGCCTTATCCTGATTGAAGCAGCTACTCTGATTAATTCCGCAAAGACGGAATACATCGCAAGATGCGCGAGCGCGACTATTCTTGTTGTTGAATCTGCGATAACGACCAAACTAGATCTGGTGCAGGCTGTCGCTTTGCTGAAGCACATCGGTGTGTCAACGGTGGGTGTCGTGGTTCAAGGCTTGAGAAGGCACTACGATGTCGAGCGAAGGTCTAAGCAAGTTAGCTTGCCTTGTCATACAAAATACCTTAGTGAGACTTTTCACGAGCAATTAGAATCTCTATTTAGTCAAGCGGAAGCATCTGTGAGCTTTTCAGGCAAAAGTGATGCGGGTGTAGAACGGCAGACATCCCAAGTCAAATCCGAACCAGACAGACGGACTGCAGCGTTTGCGGATTCTGTTCCGGCTGCAATGTCTGATGTAGCCGTTCTGCTCGCAGATTCGAAAGAATTCGAGAACAGTCAACTGATTGAAAATGGATTAGACTCATCTGACTGTGATGTGACACAGATGAAACCTCTCTGCCATCCGATTGTTTCCCATGTATCTGATGATGGACCCGAGTTGAACTTGAGTCGTGCGCAGATCAACATGCTTGATTCTTCTTTGTTGCCACCTATTCCAGTGGGTCACGATACGCCTACGAAGCATAGGTTGGAGAGTCACATGAATGTAGAGAGCTCTGAATACATTGTTGAACCAGAGACTTCGTTACCAGCCTTCTTGGCAACTGGTTTGCCTGAGGAGAGACCCACATACGTCAAACAGAGCGACTGGATCGTATCATCTGTCCGGCAGATAGAAACGAACGAATTGCCTAAACTCAATGTAAGTATTCCCAGAGAAGTATTGAGAACTCGGGATCAGCTTTTGGAAAATGGTTCTTGCCTGTTGGATATTGGCTTAACTCAAACTACCCAGAATCAAGAAGAAGCAGATTATGTTCGTTCTGATTCGTTGAGAAAGACCGCACACCACTTGGAACCTAGAGCACCAGAATTGGACAAATCCACTCGATTACAGAATCTCAAAGTGTCTAAGGATTTAGCCGCTGATATTGACAAACAATGGAGTGCACCTCAGTTCTTGCAAACCAGAACCAAGTGGGATCTTATTACGTTGTTTAACTCTTCAGATCCAGAAAGAGTCCGTGAAGAACCTCCTGGTGTTAGCGTTTATTCTGAACTAATGTGTTGTCCAAAAATAGAGGATTCTTCTGAGATCAAACAAAGTGAGCATACAGATGATCGAGTAGGCATGCTTACTCGTCGGTGGTGTCTTTTGAGCAGATTTCAGTAAGAGAAGTAAGCTTGAATCAGATTCAAGGTACTAAGCGGTAGTGAAGCCAAGACAACCATTTAAACGTCTATTAAGAATATTTTGACATTATGTTTGAACATCTCCGACAAGATTGGATAGCACACAATTGCTCGTGGAGTAGGCATGGCTTTTGGGCATTGGTGGTGTATCGCTTTGGTCGATGGCGATACTGCATTTCATTTTGGCCCGCACGCATGCCTTTGTCCGTTGCTTATAAACTTTTACGATTTTTCTGCGACATACTTCTTGGTATAGAACTGCCCTGTGAGACGATCATTGGTGATCGTCTCGTGATCGAGCATACTGGTGCGATCGTCATTAGCGGAGATGCGGTTTTTGGAGATGATTGCGTTCTTCGTCAGGGAGTTACTGTGGGCCTTCGCCATCGCGGGATACGCGGTTCTCCTCATCTCGGTGATCGCGTAGATATCGGAGCTGGCGCAAAGTTATTGGGTCCGATCCGGATCGGCAATGACGTGGCAATTGGAGCAAATGCCGTTGTCCTGTGCGATGTTCCAGATCATTCGATTGCAGTCGGTGTTCCCGCACGGGTCCGACCGCGAAATAGGAGGAATATACACATGCCAGTGAAATCGGTACTCAGTCGTGATGAGTAAACCTTCCAGACTAGTTTCTGTTGTCGTAATTGGAAAGAATGAGGGCGCTCGGCTTGAGCGCTGCCTCATGTCCGTTGTTGAAATGGAATGCCAGGATTTTGCGACGGAGATCATCTATGCAGACTCTGGTTCAACGGACAACAGTCTGGAGATAGCGATGAGGTTTGGGGCAACGATAGCCCTCCTTACAGTTGCTCACCCCACTGCTGCTCTCGGCCGAAATGCTGGTTGGCGGCTAGCTAAGGGTGCCTATGTGCTCTTTCTAGATGGTGACACAGTGCTTCATCCGCAGTTTGTTGTTCAGTCTTTACCTGATCTGAAAAAGAACACTGCAGTTGTGTGGGGTCACCGCCGCGAGCTTTATCCTGAAGCTTCTGTTTACCAGCGCGCGCTCGATCTTGATTGGATATACGCGGCTGGTAAATCTGATTTTTGTGGTGGTGACGCACTGTTCCGTCGAGATGTGCTTGAGCGCACAAATGGCTTTGATGCCAGTCTCATAGCAGGTGAGGAACCAGAACTCTGTCGTCGTCTGCTTGAGCTTGGCTATGTCATCCAGCACGTCGATCGAGCGATGACCGGGCACGATCTTGGCATTACGCACTTTGCTCAATACTGGCAGCGGGCAATGCGAACCGGATATGCCTATGCTGAAGTGTCGGAACGATTCGCCACTAGCCCGAATCCATTCTGGCAGTGGGAGAGTCGCGGTAATCGCCGGCGAGGCGTGATCCTTATTTTATCGCCAGTGCTTGCAGGTGTCGCGGCTGTGCTGCTTGCAAGCTTGTGGCCTTTACTTACATGGAGCATGAGTCTCTGCATTCTCATTGTGCGGACTGCTTGGAGGGTTCGCTGGAAGACAAAAAGTCTAAACCTCCTCCTTCTGTATAGCGTCCACTCTCACCTGCAGCATATCCCGATTTATCTTGGACAGCTGCAGTATCGGCGTAAGAAGCAGCATGGGAGGCAAGCCGATTTGTTTAAATACAAGAAACCATAATCGCGAGTCTCTAG
>CALMVK010000282.1 GCA_937873145.1 uncultured Granulicella sp.
AGCTGAAGCAACTGATCCGTCCAGTACGGGGCTTCAAAACGCTCAAGACCGCCTACGCGACGATCAGAGGGTTTGAGGTGATGCGGGCCCTCCGTAAGGGTCAGGCGTCGATGTTCAATTTCACACAAGAGATCCGCGGTGAAGCTCGCTTGGTCGAACGCGCTTTCGGCATCGGTGCCGGTCCACTCGCGGAGGCCATTGCGCTCCTCGGTGAAAAGCTGGATCTCCAAGCTGCTTGACGTCGGGGAGTAGGACAACGTCTGAGGGTTTGCAACAGAGCCCTTGCTCGGTTCGAGAGTCTCCGACTCATGCCGAGCACAGATGGTGGTGTTCTCTTGGGAGGAGTGATCGACTTTGCCGCCTCAGCTGATGGTTGCAGGCCTGTTACTGATTCCTATGAGATCAGCATCCGCGTTCCGGGGGCCTACCCCTCCGAATTACCAATCGTGCACGAGACAGGCGGACGAATCCCAAGGGACTTCCACAAACTTCAAGGAAATGCTCTTTGTTTGGGATCGCCGTTTCGCCTATGGCTTTTGAGCAAGAAAAATCTGTCATTGCTCAACTTCATAGAACGGATGGTGGTTCCTTACCTTTATGGCTTTTCGCTCCATGAGGCAGGAGAAGCATTGCCGTTCGGCGAGCTTAGGCATGGCACACCTGGTCTGGTGGATGATCTCGGCGAGATGCTTGGAACGTCGGACTCTAAGAGTGCTGCAGCCTACTTGCAGGCGGTAAGGAGGAAAAAGCGCATCGCCAACAAGAGGCTCTGCCCTTGCGGCAGTGGCGTTTCGCCTTGGTCGTTGCCATCACAAGAAGGTGAACTCAATGAGGGTAGCCCTTCGATCGTACTTCACTCGCCGAACCACTCGTTCAACATAGCCTCTGAACCAGGTTCAGAACCGTACATAATGCTAAGTTGCTGGTTACACTTGACGCTTCACGGCGAGGCATGACAACATGAAATGAACAATAAGCCCCCACGCCTCTTCCGTAAAGGAATGCGCACCAGGGGGCTTAATCATTTCTATGGCATCCTCCATACGCCGCACATATACGAAAGCTGCTCTCTTCGGACGAGACCTCATCTTTCACCTTGAGAATAAAGGACTGGTCGTCACTGACGTGCCGGCAGCGCTGGGAGCAATCTCAGCGACGGCTACTATCGCCTGCTTATATACATGAGGGCACTACAGGACCCGGGAACAAAGTGTTTTCGGCACGGTACCCGTTTTGAGGATGTTGTCGCACTGTACGAGTTCGACCGACAACTCAGATTGCTCTGTCTCGACAGAATCGAGCGTGTGGAAGTGGCTCTGCGGGCAGCCGTCGTTGAGCAACTGGCTGTTCCATACGGTCCTCCCTTCTACCTAGATCAAACTCTCTTTTCTGATATAGAGGCGTTCTGCTCATTCTTTACGAAAGCAACTCAGGCCCGTTATCTGGCAATCGAGCACTACAGGAAAGAATATGACCGGCCTACGACTGCCCCAATATGGGCGGTCTGTGAGGCAATCACCTTCGGCACTTTGTCTCACCTGTACTCGGGCCTAAGCCGACCTAATCGGAAAGCGATAGAAGCCAGCTTTGGGTTTGATGAGACGGTTCTCGTCTCCTGGTTCAAGACGATCAACGATCTGAGAAATGCCTATGCACATCACAATCGCCTTTGGAATAAAAAGATGCTCGTAAATCAGCCCACGCGCGCGAGGGCTTTGGCTAATGAACTT
This sequence comes from uncultured Granulicella sp., assembly GCA_937873145.1. Classification (GTDB taxonomy): domain Bacteria; phylum Acidobacteriota; class Terriglobia; order Terriglobales; family Acidobacteriaceae; genus Edaphobacter. The sequence continues at coordinate 1,731 of CALMVK010000282.1, forward strand.
GTCCAAACAGCTCAACAGAGATTCTATGGACGTGGGATCGTATTGGCCTCTCTTCTCAACGCGAGTGTGGCAGGCGATTGGAAGAACCGTCTACGAAGTCTGTTGCAGCAGTATCCATCAGTTTCTGTCCAGGACATGGGATTTCCAGCTGACTGGCAAACGCGGCCATTCTGGGCCTAACCCTGTTGATGTGAACGGTGAGATCGTGTACGTCTCTTTGTTATAGGAAGAAAGGGCGCAGCAATCTGCTCGTACTGTGTAAACAGGTACTCTAGAGCAGTTCTCTGGGAGGTATAGAGCTTGATTCTTTGCGGGAGTGCGTTGGTTGTCTGATTCTTTTTAGATGGCTCGTGCTTATAGCGATGATCTGCGGAAGAAGTTGTTGGAAGCTCATGCTGCTGGCAAGGGAACGTTGCGAGAGTTGGCCGAGCGTTTTGGAGTGAGCGTGGGTTGGGCGTTCAAAATTTCGGCAGCGAAGCGGCAGAGTGGATCGATCGAACGCGTTTTGCAGCGTCGCGCCGGGAGCCGGATCGATCCCGAACGGGTGCGCCGTCTGGTCCAGAGCAAGCCCGACATCCTCCTGCGCGAGTTGCAGGCCGAATTTGGACGCGCCGGGCAGACGATCAGCCTGGCGCACATGGCCCGGATCGTGAAGCAGTTGGGTCTGCGGCTGAAAAAA
>CALMVK010000283.1 GCA_937873145.1 uncultured Granulicella sp.
TATCGCCCCGTAAGGTAAAACGGTACATTCAGCACCGAGATACGATCGTTGCCTTGCACCAGCAACTCCGTCTTCAACAAAGTTGCGCGTTGCGTGTGCAGAAAGTAGTAGTACCAGCGCTTTTCAATCAATTCCGGAATAAGCGCAATCACCCGCCGGTCCGGATGATCTTCCGCTAGCTTGAAGACATACTGTGTTATCGGCTGAATGACAAAGCGAAACGGTGAGCTAAGCTCGATCAACTCAGGGACGCAAGCCTGTGCGTGAGCAATCGGAGCGACAACGTTCTCATGCCATGTGTCACAGAAGTCGTCCTTGGTATCTTCCTGCCGCACGTGCACAACCTTGATCTCATCCGATAAGTTCATCGCAAAACTAAGTGCCTGCCGGCTGACAAGGCTCCATTGCGTGATGGCAATGACGATCAGCGGTTTTTTCCCCTGCATCACATCGAGCGGAGTATCGCTCTTCGTCTCCTGGTTCACTTTTTGATAGTGACGGTGCACCCGATACATCAGCAGCAGCAGCGCCGGAATCGCAATCAGCGTGATCCATGCACCCTCGCGAAACTTTGCCATAACCACAATGAGTACGGTGATCCCCGTTGCGCAGGCTCCGATTCCATTGATAATCATATATTTGCGCGCGTGCTTGCCGCCTTCGCGCCGCCAATGCGCCACCATGCCGGCCTGCGACATCGTAAACGCCAGAAAAGCTCCCACGGCAAACAACGGAATCAGGCGATCCGTAATCCCTCCAAAGGAGATCAAGAGAACTCCAGTGATAACCGCCAGCACCACAATGCCCTCGCTATACACCAGGCGCCGGCCGCGGTTTGAAAAGGAAGTGGGCAGGTAGCCATCCTCCGCGATGAATCGGCAGACCCGGGGAAAGTCGGCAAACGCCGTGTTAGCAGAGAAGATCAGAATGAGCAGAACGCTCAGAATTGCAGTGTAGTAAAACCAGTTCCGGCCCGCAACCGCGCCGAGCAGCATCGACAGGACGCTCTGATAGCTGTTTGCGGATGGATCGGTAGCCACAATCCCGTAAGCTTTCACCAGGTAGGCGATGCCGACCAGCATACCGGCCAGGGCCGCAATAATAATCGCCAACGTCCGCCGGGCCAGCTTGACGCGGTCCTCGCGGAACGCCTGCACACCGTTGCTGATCGCCTCGACACCGGTGAGCGCGGTACATCCGCCGGCAAAGGCCTTCACCAGAATCCATACGCTCACCGCGGCAATGGCACCATGCGGCACCGGCGGAGCGACCACTGCATGAGGATGCCCTCCGCTCTGTACAGCTTTGAACACGCCGATGCAGATCGCCGTAAACATCGAGACCAGAAACAGATACGTCGGCACCATGAAGAGAGCGCCCGTCTCACGCACGCCGCGCAGATTGACGACCGTGAGGATGCCGAGAGAACTCAGGCAAAGCGTCAACGTCCACGGATGCAATGCGGGAAAGGCGGAGGTCAGGGCAGCCACGCCGGCGGAGATGCCCACCGCCGCGTCCAGGGTATAGTCGATCAGCAGCGCCGACCCGGCAAGCAGCCCGGGAAACATGCCCAAATTCTGGTGCGCCACCGTATAGGAGCCTCCGCCCTTCGGATACGCTTCGATCGTCTGCCGATAAGAAAAGTACACCACCGCGAGCACGGCAATGATGATCAGGCTAAGCGGCACCAGATACGCAAGTCCAGCCACACCCAGCGGAATCAGCAGGGTAAGCGCGGCCTCCGGTCCATACGCGGCAGAGCCCAGCGCATCCAGGCCAAAGACCGGCACACCCTTTGCAACACCGATCTGCTGACTTTCCGCCTCGGAAGAAGCGAGCGGACGGCCAAACACAACATTGACAATAGACAAGGGCGGGCTCCGGTTGAGGTCGAATCGGCTCCCAAATGAAGCTCTACTTAAACTAGATGCAGCATGGTCATGCAGCGTCTAGCGTAGTTTTCCGTGCTACAAAGGTTTCCCACGTCGTCATTCTGGCAAAGCCAGAATCCTTCGTTTATGGTGATAGGCGGTTTTCCGGGTTACCTCCCATGTTGCCTTTCGAGAACGCAGCTCCTAAACACTCAGCATTAGAATTGGGAGAGGGATCCTGCCCCATTCCGGGCGCGACTGCATCTCCAATGAATGTGTGTCTAGCTTCTGAAAAGGGGTACAGGATGGATTCAATAGAGTCGCTCACACCGGATGAGTGGGCCAGACAACTCGGCAATCCCAAGGGAGAGATTGGCTTAGCTGTTGTAGAAAAGGTATACGAGAGCAATTCAAAATCCAGCGTACAGGCCGTTGCGACGCTCGGATTGCATCCGAATGATCACGTTCTTGAAGTAGGATTCGGCAATGGCAGGATGGTTCCGGAAGTTCTTAAGCAAGCAGAGGGTCTGCGGTACGCCGGGCTTGATCTCTCACCCACAATGGTGGCTGAAGCGGAGAGATTCAACGGCGCACTGGTCACGGCTGGCCAAGCCAGCTTTTATCTAGGCTCGGCGGAGCATATGCCATTTCCCGACAGACTCTTTAATTGCATTTTTTCAATTGGCGTAGCTCATTTCTGGTCCACCCCTAGCCTGGCACTTTCAGAGAGCTTTCGAGTTCTGCGGCCAGGTGGGTTAAGTATGATCGGGTGTTTACATCCCCGCACGGCACCACCGTTTGCCCGCCCAGACAATGGCTTCTACCTTCGCGACGCGGCCGAGTGGGAGGCACTCCACCGAGCTGCCGGCTTTGTGCATGTTCAGGTTGAAGAGGTGAAGACACAACAAATAAATGCTGCAGGCACCCCGGTAGAGCGTTACATCTTCAAGATCGTAGCGCATTCCTGAATCAGTCAGGGGAATAGACGTAGGTCTGACTGGTAGTGAAAACGTGATCGTGGAACATTCGAGAGGACACGTACCAAAATCTCATGTTTGCTCTTCTACTTTAACGTGCAGCGCATCTGGCAA
>CALMVK010000284.1 GCA_937873145.1 uncultured Granulicella sp.
ACCAGGAATACATCTTCAACCTGCTACAACAGCACTACCAACCAATCGTGACTCACCTGCGGGGAGGCGCACAAACTGCATTCCGGAAAGCTTTGTGTCACCTCGACATTGTTTGGTATCGGAATCAAGCCGGTGGGGCCTCACCCACAGAGACCGGTTCTTAATCTTGGTTTTCGATGAAAGCGCCGCAACGATCCTGACGCTTTACTTGCACAAACGTTCGTTGTGACAGCGGCGAGCCGACTATTGTGTGAGTGCCTTACATAAGTGGTGCTAACGTGTCGAATACCTGTCTGTAGGTGAGATCAGCAGACCCGCATTTCGATAGAGAGTCCGGCCGTTGCAGCCATGTTAACCAGTGCATCCAGTCCAAACAAATCAACTTTCCCGCGAGTGAGATCGGAAATACGAGGCTGAGTAACGCCGAACGCTTTCGCAGCTTCTGTTTGGTTGAGGTGGGTGCGAGCAATGTAGTCCTTGAGGGCGGAAATCAGCTCTTGCCGAAGCTTTACGCTATAGCTTTCCACTACTTCGTTTGATGTTTCTATGTGGGTCGGTGCGAGATCGTTAGTCTCTGCCAAGTGCGCGGAATCCAGTTTAGAAAATCTCAGCTGTTCCTGACCCAGCTGAGCTATTTTGGTCGAGAGACCAATCTTCTCCTCTGCTTTAGATCGAGCGTGGCCCGACATCATGCCAACGAGCTGGTCGAGACCAGACACGTCGGCTACGGTGATGAACTCTCGCACTTTATTTACGAACACAAGAGACTTCTTCTTCTCGCTCAAGAGTTCCAGAACATTGCTTAGCGTACCCGTGCTCTTGCAGTCCCAGATCATAAGGCCGTAATCGCTGTTTCGAGCCATTTCTACATCTTTGGCAGTAAAGTAAGCGCGACTTCCGGCCTTCGCCTTCGATTCGACCCGATGCACGGGCCAGGCCGCGACGTTGTTGCGCGGAGTCGGTCCTGTGCAGAAAACTGTTACGTTTCGCGCACTATTAGCCCGCAGGCACTCTTGGATGGATGTATCGGCACCATCCGCATCTCCAACCACAACGCTGAACTCAGAAGAGGCGATCTTGTTGATGCGCTCCTGCACTCTCTCGTGCAGATGGCTGATGGAGATTGATCCAGCGATGAAGACGGTTGTCATAGGCCTATTTCCATGTGATTGCTGCCGCGTAAATGCGATTGATCTTACGATAGGTGCGGAGAACACCACAGACCGCGTCCATGGTGGCTCCAGTGTCAAACAGGTCGTCAAGCAGCAATGCGTTCCAATGACCTTCGTTAGTGATGCATTTATTCAGGGTGAACAGCCCAGCGAGCGCCTCCTCCTTCTCAGACCTACTATGCAGGTTCTTCAGTGAAGGGGTACCCAAAGGAGGAGACGCTTTCTTGATGAGTTCATCGAAGACTGGAGCGTTAATGAGCTTGCCGAGTGCCTTCGCCAGCTCGTCGACAGGCTGTTTCGGACGTGTGGTAGACGCCGGCATAGGCACAATGAAATCGACCTTACCGAATAGCGGGAGCAGCGTGTCCCGAACCTGGGCAGCCAAGGGCTGAACCATCTTCCAGTCGGAGCGGTACTTCAACTGATAAAGAGCTTCTCCCGGCTCAGAACGTGTTGTGTCAAACGTCGCGTGCCCATAAGCGTTTGTTCCTGTATGAACGCTGGAGACGGTGTGTTTGTGAAGTGCATACCCCTTATACCAAGACCCAACCAGCTTACGAACCTGGGTTTCCATGACCATCTCTCTGCGACGGATTCGGCTGTCTTCCTGAGAATTATACAAGATTGTGTATCAGGCAGAAAGGAATGACGCAACTCACATGAAGAACCGGAACTGATACGGCGTGGTTCCAAGGACGTCCATTCTCTTCACGACTTGCGCCAAAACCTTGGCATATTCAAGAGTCACGGGAAGCGGATCGTAGAGAGCATCATTGTTCCAGTCCATCTTGCTCAACGATAAGATCCCGGACGCCGCCTCTTCCCATGTTCCGTGCCCGGCATGTCGAACCAATCGCAAAGGCCGGGGCGTACTACGCGAGCCTTGAAAG
>CALMVK010000285.1:0-17781 GCA_937873145.1 uncultured Granulicella sp.
TCACTGTAGAGATCCTGGTACGTGGCTTCATTGCGCAAATAGCAAACGATGAGTTCTTCGAAGTAGGTACCTTTTTCGCGCTCAGTCTTGGCAGCGCGGCGAAAGTCGGTCAGCAAAGCGTGCAGGGTGGCCATTGCTTTCAGAATAACGGGCGCCGCGAGGCAGAGCCTAACCAGCGGACTTGAAGCAACTGGAAGAGAAGTGCCGCTGGCGAGTCCGCCTGGTTGCCGAAATCCTTCTTTGCGTCGAGCCGTTATCGCCATATGCTGGTACTGCCCAGGCGGGAATCCAGTGCCTCCTGAACGCGGGTCCGGGAAGGCGTCCAACTTGTTGTAAACAAAAGACATCACTCAACGCCTAGCGACACTCCGCTATACTTTCAGAACAGGTAGAGGCCGCTTGAAATACGCGTACGAAGATCTTAGCGATGGGCAGTTCGAGAACCTTATTGTCTTCGTATGCCAGCCCCTTCTTGGCATCTCCGTGCAGGGGTTTGCCAGTGGACCGGACGGTGGTCGCGATGCGAAGTTCGTAGGGGTCGCGGAGCTGCATCCGAGCAAGGCTTCACCCTGGCAGGGGACGACGATTATCCAAGCTAAGCACACAAACGGATACAACCGGATTTTTTCGGAGTCGGACTTTTATAACGGCCAAGTGAACGAGACGACTGTCATTGGTAAGGAGATTCCTCGCATTATCAAGCTGAGGGAGGCCGGACAACTCAACCACTATATGTTGTTCTCCAACCGTCGCCTTGCCGCCAATGCGGAGAGTGAGATACGGGCCTTCATCTCCAAGGAATGCGGCATCCCAGAGGTCTCGATCTATCTGTGCGGTGTAGAGCAATTAGAAATCCTCTTGAAGAGCCTTCCGGAGATTGCCCGCAAGGCGGCTCTTGACCCAGTCGACTCGCCGCTGATTGTCAGCCCTGACGATTTGGCGGAAGTTGTAGAAGCTTTCGCACGACATCGTACTGACATTCTGCCTGTCCTTGACGACCCGCCTGTGCCGCGGATCTCATACGACGATAAGAACCGTTTGAACAACATGAGCGTGGATTACGCGCGCCTGCTGCGGAAGCGCTACATGAAGGAAACACGGCAGATCCAGACCTTCCTGGCTGCACCAGAGAATCTTGATCTTCTACGACAATATGAATCAGTCGTGGATGAGTTTCAGTTCAAGATCATATCGAAGCGTAAGGACTACCAGACTTTCGATGCCGTTATGGAGTACTTGCTCGACCTGCTATTCGCCCGAGATGCTGTCTTGAGGCAGCATGGCAACAAGCGACTGACGAGAGCACTCTTGTTCTACATGTATTGGCATTGCGATATCGGGGAGGTGGAAGATGCTAGCGCCAACCAAACACTCACACCCTGATCGCACCATCATCAATGTGTCCCTTTTGCTTTTAGAACGTCTTCGGGCTCGTCGCGTAGATGGATACGATTCGCTTCGTCGTTATGTAAGGAACGCGGTTATCGGTGGAGATCTGTTGTTGATGCCAGCCTTGAACCTGCTTTATGTTCTCGGGCTGGTTGAATACCGAGCCAAAACGGATGCTTTGGAATACGTGGGACCGAATGAAGCTGTCTAGACTCTACTCACATAATCCCGACATCTTCGAGCCGATTGAGTTTCAGCCCGGTCTCAATGTCGTCATGGCAGAGATCAGGCTGCCGGAGAATCGCAAGAAGGACACCCACAACCTCGGGAAAACCACATTGGGGTTGCTGCTGGATTACGTGTTGCTAATGGGCCGCGACAAACGCTTCTTCTTGGTGAAGCACGCCGAGCGATTCAGTGGCTTCGTTTTCTTTCTTGAAATCGAGCTGGGTGATGCGTCTCACGTGACGATCCGCCGTGGAACGGACGAAGCGACCAAGATAAGCTTCAAGAGGCATCAGTCTCCACGGCAAGATTTCTCCACGCTGCCAACCGATGAGTGGGACCATCAAGATGTGCCCTTTGAAAGGGCAAAAGAGTTACTTGACGGGCTGCTGGACTGGCGAGCATTAGAGCCGTGGTCATTCCGGAAGGGCCTGGGATATCTGTTGCGCTCGCAGAATGACTATCAGGACGTGTTCCAACTGAAGAAGTTTGCGGGCTCTCACGCCGAGTGGAAGCCGTTTCTTGCACACATCCTTGGCTTTGACGCGACCCTAGTGAAGGAACACTATGAAAAAGAGAAAGCTGTCGAGGAAAAGCAAGCTCAAGAGGATGTGATTAGACGGGAGTTGGGTGGTACCACAATTGGGGACATCAGCAAGATTGATGGTCTCCTGCTCCTAAAGCAGGCAGAAGCGGAGAAGAAGCAGAAGCTTATTGATGCGTTTGACTTCCGTTCAGAAGATAAGAACGCTACCCGAGGTGTCGTTGACAACATCGACGAGCAGATTGCCTCGCTCAATGCTGAGCGTTATTCGCTAAACAAGAACAGAAAGAAGATTGTTAGCTCCCTGACCGAGGATGAAATCCTCTTCAATCCGGATGAAGCTCAACGGATCTTTCAAGAAGCAGGCGTTTTGTTTAGCGGACAGATCAAGAAGGATTTCCAGCAGCTAATCACTTTCAACCGTTCAATCACAGAGGAAAGACGGCAATTCCTTCAAGAGGAACTGGAGGAAATAGATGCACGGCTAAAACCGTTGAGCGCTGAGTTGAATGCACTCGGGAAGAAGAGATCTGATGCGCTGTCGTTCCTGAGCGGGTCTGACGTGTTTATCAAGTATAAGCAGGTGAGCGAAGACATAATAGCTCTGCGCGCAGATATCTTGGGCTTAGAACGTCAGCGAGGATTTCTTCACAGACTGCAGGAGTTGCGAGCGGAAGTGCGAACCTTGGGTGAGAAGAAGGCTCAACTCCAGGGGCAAATTGAAGCAGATGTCGAGAAGAAGAACGCCGATGCCGAGAGTGTGTTTTCAGCTATCAGATTGTTCTTCAACGAAATAGTAGAGGAGGTTATCGATCGGAAGGGCCTCCTGAGTGTGGCCCCGAATAACGACGGACACCTGGAATTTAAGGCAGAAATCCTCGACGATTCGGGTAACGCGACAAGCGCCGACCTTGGCCATACTTATCGCAAACTGCTTTGCATCGCTTTCGATCTAGCGATTGTGCGAGCGCATATCAACGACAAATATCCGCGTTTTGTTTATCACGATGGTGCGTTCGAGGCTCTGGACCCCCGCAAGAAGGAGAACCTCGCTGGCGTGCTGCATCGGTATGCAGACCTTGGGTTGCAGCCAATCATTACTTTGCTCGACTCCGAGTTGCCGCCGCTTCCTGAGGGTGCAGCTCCGCTATTCAAGAATGAGGAGATTGTTCTAACCCTGCATGATGAGGGCGAGCAAGGCCGCATCTTCAAAATGAAGACCTTTTGAACAAAGTCCGGATGGTGAGAACAGACTTACCTCAACAGGTGTCTGCCGCTCGCAGTGCCTCAAGAATGTGTGCCGTACTCTCGGCTGGAGAGATGCCCGTCGTATCGAAGATCTCATATCCAGCGTCGATTGCTTCCTGGTGCAGGTAACGGCTCCAGCCCATCATGCTTTCGTTAGCCAGTTCGGGCTGGAGACGGTCGTAGGTGAGGCGGTTGGTCCGCGTAGAGTCGTCGCACTCCACACAGATGATCCGTGCGTGCTCTATCCCATGGGCGTGAAGCGCCTCTACCACGAACGCTATCCGCATCTGCCCTTCGAACAAAACCGGGCGGCCTGACGCAAGAACCTTTGCGATTCTGCCGAACCACTCCAAAGTCATTGCTCTGAGCCATGCTCCTCCAGGTTGGTGTCCCGTTCCGTAGGTGGCCATTATCTCGGCAGAGGGGACACCGATGGTGTCGAAGCGGAAGACGGTGATTTCGGGATGCTCGATCTCGATCTTTTGTGCAATCGTCGTCTTGCCGGAACCGGAAGCACTGGTGAGAACGACAAAGGGTATTGGCATGCATTCTCCGCTCCGAGCACCAGTCTAAGTTCACGTCTGGCTCGTGCTTTTGGGTATACGCATTTAGTACAGACCGTCTCTGGCCGGAACGCGTACTAATAGATTCAGTTCTGAGCTATTATGACATATAGTGAAGCGAAGCCAAGAGCCTATTAGGACAGAGCAGGCCAGCGAAGCCCCGCACAAGGGTCTTCAGGTCGGCTACCTGCGTGTGAGCGCCCTCGACCAGAAGGAATTGCGGCAGCTCGACGGCTTAGAGCTGGACAAGCGGTTCACGGACAAGGTTTCCGGCCGTGACCGGAACCGGCCTGGCTTGGATCGCATGATCGAGTTCGTGCGGGAAGGCGATACGCTCTTCTGTCACTCGATGGACCGGCTCGCCCGAAACCTCGACGATCTTCGTCTGCTTGTAAAAACCCTGACGGGCAAGGGAGTGAAGGTCTGCTTCGTGAAGGAGAGCCTGACCTTCACCGGGGAAGACTCCCCGATGGCCAACCTGCTTCTGAGCGTCATGGGAGCCATTGCAGAGTTTGAGCGCGAGCTGATTAAGGAGCGCCAGCGGGAGGGAATCGCTCTCGCCAAGAAAGCCGGCGCGTATCAGGGACGAAAGAGAACCCTGACGGCTCCGCAGGCTGCCGCTCTGCTACAGAGGGTTTCGGCTGGGGAGTCGAAGACGAAGCTGGCGAAGGAACTGGGCGTGTCGAGAAACACTATCTATATGTATGTGGGCCGGGGAGGGAAGTGATGCGGGTCTTGGTCGATGGGCTAGATACGGTGATCGAAGGGGAAGTGATCGGCGGCGAGCTGATCGATGGCGTGAGCGGGCGATACGATCTGGACGCTGCGTTCACCGTCCAGTGCGACGATGGGGCCTGCTTCTTGGTCCAGGGCTGGCTGGTGGACGTGGAGATCGTGGACCCGCCTGCAGAGTGGGTGATGTAGAAGATGGCGCGAGTAGTCCAACGGTCAATCTGCTGCCCCTGCGGGAACGATAAGGTTCTCGCGCTCGGTCTCTGTGCGACCTGCTACACGCTGAAACGGCAGGATGAGGAATACTTCGGCGGTAAGCGCGAAGAAGTCCTGGTGCGAGATGGATACCGCTGTGCTGTGCCTGGGTGTACGACTCTCAAGCGAGGAAAGCGCTCCATTGCAGTCCATCACCGGATGCCGGGCAATAGCGATCCAAAGCTGATGATTACGCTTTGTCTGGCCTGCCACGCGAAGGTGACTCGAACACGAGTCCTCCGGCGTGAGTGGCCGTCGCTGCTGCGAGTCTTGTGGCGCGAGCAACATCCCAAGGGCCACGAGCAAACAACGTTGAACTTTAACCTGAGAAAGCCACCTGCAAAGCTCGTCCCTCTTTTTCTCGAGGAGAGGAATCAGTTCTTGAAAACAACTCCATCTGCGAGTCCCGATGCGTAACTGAGATGTAAACCCTGGAACCTACCGCAATATGCGCCTTCTCTTCGTGACTATCGGATCACTCGGCGACCTTTATCCTTGCCTGGCTCTGGCCATGGAAATGAAGCGACGAGGGCACTCCGTCACGATCGCTACAACAGAGGCTTATCGTGCACGTGTCTTGCAGCTTGGTGTTCGGTTTCACAGTCTTCGGCCCGATTGGGACCCGACCGATTCCGCACTCATCAGTCAGTGTGAAGACCTGAAAAGCGGGCCGGAAGTGCTCTTTCGCAAGCTCATTCTGCCGCATCTAGAGAACACCTACCGGGATCTCCTCGTCGCGGCGAAGGATTGTGACTTGATGCTCTCAGGCGAGCTCGTCTTTGCGGCACCCCTTGTCGCAGAGAAGCTCCAGCTACCATGGGTCTCCCTGATCCTGTCTCCATGTTCCTTCCTGTCGGCCCACGATCCCTCGTTGCTCGTCAACATGCCTCAACTCATTCATCTGCGGCGAGCTGGATGGCGACTGAACAGAGCGGTCCTGAATCTTGGAACGTGGCTGACAAAGGGCTGGTGGAAGCCGGTGCAGCGACTTAGAGCCCGCGAAGGTTTGAGCCCAGACTGCGCACCGCTCACCCGGGACAAGTTCTCTCCGTTGCTTGTACTTGCGCTATTTCCGTCTGTGTTTGCGCAGCAACAAGCGGATTGGCCACCACAAACGGTGCAAACAGGCTTTCCCTTCTTTGATGGCAGTACAACGCATAGCCTGCAACCAGAGCTCGCTCATTTCCTCTCTGCGGGGGAACCTCCGATCGTTTTTACTCTTGGTTCAACGGCAGTGTCCCACCCTGGCAGTTTTTATCAGGTCAGTCGAGAAGCCGCCCTTCGTCTACGGAAGCGAGCGTTGCTTATCGGAATAAGTGATCCACAGATACATTCCGATCACTTGCGCACCGTTTCATATGCCCCCTATTCAGCCGTGTTTCCACGTGCCTCAGTCATCGTGCACCAGGGAGGGTCGGGAACGACCGGTCAGGCTTTGAGGGCTGGACGGCCGCAACTCTTCGTTCCGTTTGGCTGGGACTAGCCGGACAACGCTTTGCGAGTGCAGCGCTTGGGAGCAGGCCTTACCATCCCTAGGACGGACTACTCGGTACACACTGCATGTGCAGCCCTGAACAGGTTAATTTCAGAACCGCATTTTGCAGACTGGTCCACAAAGTTAGGGAAGACTGTCCAGACCGAGAACGGCATCCGGGATGCGTGTAATCAAGTGGAGGAGTCCTCACGACTCCTGAACATTCTGGAACAGCCAAGGCGTGGGCGGGGGTTCTAGCTCGCATGAGGCTGCTTCGCGGCTCCAGCTTCTTAGAGTGGCGTTTCAGCACTACTCGGGCATCGGGTGCTCGGAGAGAGATAGGACATTACCGTCCGGATCACAGAACCACGCGACCCTGCCTCCGCCTGGCGCAGTCCAAATAGCATCCTCATCTTGTTCTATCCCTTCATACCGCATGAAGGGCAGCTTGGCGTCCGCAAGCTGGCGCACATGGCGACGAATGTCTGTGACGTCCCAACCCAAGATGGTGAATGGAGCAGGTGAGAGGTTCTCGACCTTGACGAGTCTGATTGGGGTAGCTCCGTAACGAACGGTCACAGCGAATGGGTCAACGTCAACAAATTCCAGCCCGAGCACATCGACGTAGAAATGACGCGCACGTTCGGGATCAACCGTAGGGACAAAGGCTTTCAGGGTCGCATTCTCAATCATCGCTACTCTCCTCATTGCGAGACTAGCTTTAAGAGTCTGTGTCGGAAAGCGTATATTCTGACGATCATTGTCTAAATCACGACAACTCGCCGTTGCAGACCCAAGGGCAGTTCGCAACGCTGCCATCTCCACGGTCACATACACGTACAAGCCTCATCATGAGGTCCCGCTCCACTTTCATGAACTATCCCAGCTTCTCTACGCGCGTGCCGGTGTCATGAGCGTCATGGCGAATGATGAGGTTTGGTTGATTCCGCCCGACCGGGCGATCTGGATTCCCGCGAAAGTGGAACATGCAATTACCATGCACAGCGAGGTCGAGATGCGGTCGATCTACCTGCGAGAGGCTCTGGTGCCTCAAATGGCAAAAGCCTGCGAAGTCGTTAATGTGACGCCACTGCTCCGTGAACTCCTACTCCGCGCATGCGAACTTAAAACCCTGTCCGCCCGGCGAACACGAGAGGCCCATGTGCTTGCTCTGCTCGTGGATGAGGTTCAGAACGCGTCGAGATTCCGGCTGAGGCTGCGCTTCCCGAAAGACGGACGCGCTCTCCGGTTTGCGCATGCATGTTTGGATGACGAAACATCCCGAGGGGCGGTGTCAGACCTAATCCGCAATACAGGCGCGAGTCGCCGAACTCTCGAACGGCTCTTCCGTCTGGAAACAGGTATCAGCCTAGGGCACTGGACTCGTCAAGCCTCGCTTATAAGAGCCATTCGCGCGCTCGGGCAGGGGCACAAAGTAGCTGCAGTCGCCGACGAATGCGGGTATGCCAGCGTAAGTGCATTCGTGGCCATGTTTCGGCGAGAGCTTGGAGTCACTCCCGCTAGGTACATAATCGAGCGGGTTCCTGGCCAGTAACGTAATGCTGGCTTAGCGAAAGTAGACCGACCATACAGCGGTCGGTCCGGGGTGGTTCAGGTTGTGGGATTGCCTGTGATCCTGTCCGGCAGGACCAGGACAATCCCAGCGGCAAGGACCGCGAAGCCTGACCATTCCTGCCAGTGTTGTCGAGAGACCCCAAACAACATAAGCCCGATTCCGATGAGCATGCAGCCTATCCAACGCTTTCCTAACGGCATAGTTCCTCCTTCGATGTTGCTGTGCTGAGGCGAGGCCGTGGAAATGCTGGAACCGTGCAAAGCGTGGAACGGTGAAACTGTCCCACCCTTCGCCCCGCTCCTTGGAAGACGCCGGTAGAGCTGGCGTCTCCCACATTGCCACCGCCACGGCGACGGGTAATAAGGTGAAAAGGTACAAAGGCACAACTACTGAACGTCGGACACCTGGCTGTTAAGGAACACCACCTTCATATCCTTGTAGATGTAGACCTGTTTGGGGCCGAGGTCCACGATCTTGTCTGGATTGCCGAGCGACTTCTTCACGTCGTCAGGACTCATGCCGAGCTTGATGGTTTTGCTCTCGACGGCTGAGGCTGTGGCCGGGTCGGTGATGACGGTATCAATGGTCTTCTTAATGTCTTCGGGTGTCATCTCGTCCATGCCGGGGACTTTGATATTCAGCTCCGCTCTGTACCTGGTGCTGCGTCCATCTCCCAACGTGGTGACATCGACCGTGAGCAGCTCCATGAGAACTGCGTCCTTCCTTACGGTGATTTGCGTGACGTAGACCTTGTCATTTGGAGCAAGCGTGCGGGAGTGGGCAGTGTTGCCGCCAAAGGCGGCGGCAAAACCGGTCTGCTGGCTAATCTTGCCGTTCGAGTAGTTGGTTTCAAGGATGGCGTTCTTGGTGTTGGCAACGTCGGCATAGATGCCAGGAAGTCGGACGGCGAGAATCGGTCCCGGCTCTGTGACGCGGGTGTAATCGAAATCAACCAGACCGCTCATGCCTACCCTGGTGAGGGGATAGAGGGCGACAAGGGCTGTTCGCAGCTCTCGCTTGGTTGGAGCGCTGAAGGCCGGGGCAGGAGCGAGGGCGCAGGCAAGGGAAGCGGTGAGAATGACGCGGGCGGGAAAGAGAAAGCGCATGTTGGAATCCTTCGGAGGTTAGCGCCCACGACTGTGGCGATGCTGGATGACTGGAGCTTGTTCCGGCGCGAGGGCGTTGGAAGGAGCTTCGCTTTGCTGCTGAACTGGAAGGGCAAGGGAAGGCTTCAGTTGTTCCGGGCGTTCAATGGTGGGAGCTACAGCGTTCGCCTGGGCCGAACTATCCGACGTGTAGACGCTTACCTGTCTGCCTGTACGGGATAGGGAAGCGGCCTCGGATGGGGTTTGTAATCCGTCCTGGCTGATAAGAACTTTGTCGGGAGCACCCGTCTTGAGGCTGTCCACGGCATAACCGTGCTCGATGTACTTTGCCTGTTCTTTGGTTAGTCGTACGGTCTCGCCCTTATCGAGACTCACATCTAGGGTATCGCCAATGACGGTGATGGTGCCGAAGTCGCCTTTTCGAAAGCGCTGCGAGGCGTCGGGTGCGGTCATACGGATTCGATCACCCTGGGCGAACTCCTGATGCTCTTCGCGGTAGACCTTGCTCTGGGCCGTCATGGTCGTGGTGAGATGAGGGCTATAGATCACCTCGTCGCCGTTTGAGGTCTGAACGGTGAGCTTGTTGTTGTTCGGGTCTGTGGAGAGGACGACCGCGGCGCTATCCTTCGGAATACCCTCAAGGTTTGGGCTTCCCTGCCGGTACTGGATGATGTCGCCTGGGGTGTACTGGCTTGCGAGTTTCGGGTTGGTCAACTCCTTCTCGACGTGGACGGGCAGGGCCTTGCTATCCGGTGCGACGATCCCCGACGCCTGGAGGTCGGCGCGGATGAGCTGGTTCAGCTCGCGGCGTTCGGAGGGGTCTTTGGCAATGACGACGCTGCTGGAAGGGTGCTCGGCATAAGCGAGCGCAACGGCTGCAATGCGGTGGTTTGGGTCGGCATATTCCTGCATCTGGATGACGCTATTCTTTTGCGGCGCTGGGGCGGGGGAACTCTGCCGGAAGTCCACGGCTGCGGTCTTGCTCACATCGGTTGCAAGCCGTGCTCCAAGGCCGTCTGCGTCGTTGGTGTAGATCCTCGCGTCATGCTCCGCACGCGAAACCGCGACGTAGGCGAGCCGGGTATTGATAAGGGAGCGGGCTGCATCGGTGTCGATGTTGGCAATAACCCGGCCTTCTGTGAGTCCTTGCGAGACGTGCGACGTGACGGCATAGCCGTGGTCGAAGTGCCTCATCCTGGACGGGTCGAACTGAACAATACGCTCGGTCTTGCCGTCCATTTGGACGGTAATCTGTCCGTCTGCGAGCTTGGTGATGGTGCCTAGATCGCGGTTGCTGACGCCTAAATCCTTGTCCTTGGCGGTGAACTGAATCCGGTCGCCGGTCGCAAACTGCTTGTCGGTCTCGATGTAGGCGTTCACACCTTTCAGGCGCTTCGGGTCGTAGGTAATGGCCTTGCCGCCGTCCTGCTGAACTGTCACGGTGTTGTTCCTGGCATCTGAGGAAAGCACCGTGGCGGTACTGTTCTGAGGTATGCCGTGGGCCTTGCTGCCCTTCTCGTATTTGAGGATGTCGCCCGCTTTATACCGTGCCGCCCACTCTCGATCCGCGCCGGTCATATCGGAGCGGTGAGCCAGAACGGAGAACGTCTTCCCGGCCGTTTCAAGCTTCCCGGCCTCCTGCAATTCGACCCTCACAGCGCGATTGATTTCTTGGCGGCTGCGGTTGTCCGGGGACACGATGATGGTCCGCTCCGGGTTCGCCGCGTAGTCCCTGGCGATGGCCGCGATGCGTTCGGATGAGTCGGCAACCTCAGTAATGCGGCCCTGCTGAGCGAGCTTTTCGATGCCCTCGGCTGTCTTGCCCTTAGCAAGGAGGTTGACGGCTTCCAGTAGTTCGGGGTTCTTCCGCTGGCGCACAATCTGGTCCAGTTGCGAGGTCCGCATCCCGGCCTCCTGCATCTGCTGGAACGGTCGGCCCGCATCCACGCCCTGGTGTTGGGCGGTGTCTCCGATCACCAGAACGCGGTCCTCGGGCTTGATCTTTTCGAGGAAGGCCCGCATCTGCCGGGTGCTGGCAAGGCTGGATTCATCCAACATATAGAGATGGGGGCTGGTAGTGGTCGCGCTCGGGTGATTCTTGCCTCGGGCCAGGAAACTTTGCAGCGTCGTGGCCTCGATTCCTTCCTCCCGAAGCTGGCCGGCTGCGCGGGACGTGGGGGCGAAACCTTCGACCTTATAGCCGTTGGTTTCTGCGCCTTCCCGGATGCTGGCAAGCACGGTTGTCTTGCCTGTTCCGGCAAGTCCCTGAACGCCGTGGATGCGGTCGCGGGACGTGAGCACATCCGTGATGACGCCTCGTTGGGCCTCGTTTAGAAACTCCCTGGTCGCGGCCTGGGCCGTGGCCTTGTCCTGGTTCATCATCGGCTCAACGGTGTTCTGTCCGGCCATCACATGCCGCACGTTCGCACGTTCGTTGGCGATGGTTTCGCCGGTTGTGAAGCTGCGGCCTGTGGCGTGCTTCTCGCCCTGGAGCTGGCGAAAGTCACCGTCTTTGTGGCGGCTGTCGAACTCGGCTTTGACGTGGGCAAAGGTGGTCTCACCCATGCCCCGGCGAAGCGCATCCCGCATCAAGGTCCGCTCGTCGATGACGGCCTCGCGCTCGAAGTTGCTGCTCCGTGCGTAGGTCACGGCTTCCTTGGCTCTGGCCTCCTGGTCGGGCGTCCGGTCTTGGGTCTGGGCTCGCTGGCGGGCCTGGGAAACTATCGTTTCCGGCTGGTTGCCGAACGATGCGGCCATGCTCCGATGGGCCTCTAAGACCTGTTCCGGGGAGAGGATAACCTTCTTGTCGCGGGTTGCGTGGGCGGCAATCTGGGACGCTTCCGCGCCGGTGTAGCCGGTCTTCGCAAGATGCTCTTTGATCTGCTGGGACCGGGGGCTGGAAGCGTCTAGATATTCCTGCGAGTAGCCCTTGATTTCAGGCGCTCCGCTCTTGCCCGCCTCTATCTCGTAGCCAAGATCGCGCAACTTATACGTGAGCACCGACTGGTATACAGCGGTCGCATAGTTCTGGGTGTCGAACATGCCGCGCTCTTGGAGGGCGCGGGTCGATCCGTCACCGCGCTCGGTGACGTTCATGATGAAAACATGGGTGTGGAGCTGCGGCGCGGCGTAGCCTTCGACCGGTCGGGCCGTGTCGTGCTCGAACTTGGCCGCAATGAACTTGCCGGTCGTTTCAGCAGGATTGTTGCCGCCGATCCTGGCCTGGGTGTAGCGCTCTAGCTCCGCAACGGCGGCGGTTACGGCAGCGGCGTGGGCCTCCCGAACCCGCTCATCGCCGCCTACTAAAGCCGTGAGCGAAACGGACTTGGGCGCGGAAAATGTTCCGTCCCAACCGGCGCGATGCTCGACCGCGCTGGTGGTTGTCCCGTCTGGATTCTTGTACTCCTGGGCGGTCCGATGTTTGACCATCTGCTCACCGGTTGCGGGGTGCTGGCCGTCCGTCAAACGCGTGAAATGCTCCGGGCTGACGGCTCCCGTGAGGCCCATCTTTTCCGCGAGCTGGCCTTGCCATTCGCCCGCAACTGCGCCGTCCTGCTTGTAGTAGCTCTGGGTGCTGGAAGTGAACTCCATCTGGTGATAGGTCTGTGCCTGGCCTGAATTGAGAGCCTTGGAAATTGTGAGCATGGAGTCCTCCTTCCCGGTCGTCCTGGGCTATAGATCGCTGCTGGGATGGCTGGCCGTGACCAGCTCTGGCGGTCCAAAGGCGGGCACGTTCGCTGGTAGTGGTGTGGGAATTGCGGTCGGCTCCGGCGCGACTGGCGGGGCCTTTTTCTTCTTTGGGGTTGATGGGACGCTCGGGGATTCCGTTACGGCTTCGGGGGCATTAGCGGTCGGCGTCCCGGCCTGCGGGGCGGCGGCGGCCGGCACGAGCGGCGCGGGCGGTTTTGGCTTCGCAGGAGCGAGAGGATTCAGCCACATATCGCCTTCTGGAATGTCGCGGGCAACGAACGACGGGGCGATAAGGGGCCGGTCCATGTGGGGGAAGCTGAACCGGGTGACGTTGTTTCCCAGCTTCAGAAACGAATGGAGGTCTTCAAGCCCTGCTATCTCCGAACTCATGACCAGAGGCTCAATCTGCCGGTCCATCGTGAAGCTCTTTCCCGCACGTTTGCCGTCCGCTACGGTTTCCCGCACACGTTCGATTTCGATGTCTCCGATTAGCTCGGAGGCCCACTTCGCGGCCTTCGGCTCGGCGGTTTTGAGCACGAACTTGGTCGCTGGCTGGGACAACATTACCTCGGCAAGATGGCCGTAGATCACCTCTAGTTGGGCCTTGCCCTGGTAGCCGAAGATGATCGGGTTATCGCTCTTGCGGCCCTTGGTCAAGGCGCTGTGGAACTGCGGCAACTTCTGTAAGGTCGCCAGCTCGTCAAGGACGAACCACGCCCGTTTCTGACCTGGCTTGGGCAGGGTCAGCAGGCGAAGAATGAGCAAGTCGATCCAAAGGGAGTGGAGAGGGCGAAGCGCTTCCTGCTCGGCCTCGGTGCCGGTAAGGAATATCCATCCTTCCCGCTTTTCGGCCCATGCCGTGGCGCTCCACTCTTTGTTGTTGGCCTGTTCCTTAGAGGGCAGGAGACGCAGGCTGTCGGCTATCAGGCCCAGCGAACCGAGGACGCCTTGCCGCTGGTCGGACGCGTCTTTGGAGATGAACGCCTCCAGCTCGGTCCCCTCTACGCGGCGGTCGATCTCATCCGGGTTCGACATCCATGCCACCAAATCTTGGACCGAGGGGCGGTACTTCATCAGGTGGGCGAAGATCTTCTGCGGTGTCTCGGTAAAGAACTCTCCTGGCTTGCCGTCCGCTGGCTGGTAGAGGGATGCGGCGATGGTGCGCGCCTCTGCCGGGGTCCGCAGCTCTGCGGACGGTGACCAGTAATTGGAGCGGGCGTCGAGCGGATTCAGGATCACATCGCCTCGTTCTTCGCGGTAGAAACGCTGGATATACTCGCCTGCCGGGTCATAAACAATGGCCGATTCGCCGCGGTCCTCGATCTGTCCAAGCATCTGAATCAGGAGCGTCGTTTTCCCCACGCCGGTGTCTCCCATCACCTGAACATGCTTGGCCTCGGCCCGCAGCGGAAGACGAATGATGACGCCTTTCTCGTCGGTCCGAATCCCCAGCCCTTCACCCTTCAGAATCTCGTTGAACTGCTTGGGTGCCGACATCACCGGCCCCCGCAGAAGCCTCCCATATTTCATCTTCTTGCCCCGCTTGAAGTCGAGCGGCACTGCGAAACAGAGCAGGAAGATCACCACCACTGCGCCCTCGGCCAGAGCTGGACCGTAGGCGCTCAGAACGTCGTCGCCCCCGAAGATCGCAGCCTTGAACCATCCATACAAGGCGTCGTCTGCCATCTTCCGTTCCGGTGCGCGAACGAAGGTCGTGTAGCCCTCGGCAGTGGCCGCAGGCGACAACTGAACGCTCAGCTCCTTACCGTTTGGAAGGATTGTCGAGCCTGGAACGAAGTCCTGGTGCTGAGCCACGCGGGGCGCTTTCTTCCCTCCCTGGAGGAAGATCAACCGGAAGGAATTGTGCATCTTGAATTGCGCCCCGGCTGCGCTCTTGAGATAGTCGCCGGTGTACTCACGAGCCAGGAACGGCTTCATGAAGTACATCCCCAGAAGCAGGCTCATAACGATTGGCACTGAGAGAAGCATCGTCCCGATGGTGTAGATCGGCACTTGCGGAGGCCAGATAACCGTCTCTTTACGTCCCCATTGGCTTGCCATTTCTCAACGCTCCTTCGGTTCGGCGGCTGCGTATTGTTCCATCACATCCATTGCTGCTTTGTGTTTGGTTGTTCGCACGTTTGCGAGCACGCCGCTGAACTCCTCGGCGGTCATTAACTTCCCGCAGGCGAGCGGTTTCAGCACGAGATTCAGGAGCATCCGCGTGGCAACGATCTCGGTAAAAAGCGCGTCGCCGCGAGAGCTACGAGCCTCGCGTAATAGCACCTCTCGCGCCCATTCGCCGAATAGCTGTCCCTGGCCGTTGGCAGCACGATCAACCTCTGCCATCTCGGTCTTCGTGAACCTCACGCCAGTCATCTTGTCGCGTGCTGGCCGCCCTTTTCGGCGGTCAAGCCGGTCTTCTAGGTTCAATGCCGGTGCTTCATCAATGGCTTCCATCTACCCTCCTCAACGCTGTTTGCGTATGTTTTCGCTCTGAAAACGTATGCAAACGATGCGCAGCTAAGTGGTTACCGCTCAACGCGATAACATACGTTTTCGTTCTGGCCGGAAACTCAACCCTGGAAGGGATGGAGTGTCATCTTCTCCATGTGCGAAGCGCATCGCAGTTGTTCTTGCTCCTGCTGTTGCTGTTGCTGTAGCTGCTGCGTTTGCGGTTGTTGCTGCTGTTGCCGTTCCGTGATGCAGCGCGTCACTTGATGCAGGGGGCGCCAGTCCCTTGCATCAATGCACTTCAGTCTGCCGCGACGTGGCTGGCTGGCTTGGGTCCGCGACGTACTCCTGTAGGCTCCGTGGCGGGCCTCTTGATGCGAAGCTGAGAGACGACCTTGGGGTCTGTGTTGCGGAACTTCTGGAAGTCGGAATCCTTGCCGAAGGTGTACTCAAGCGCCTTGTTCACCACCTCGTCTGGAAGGCACTTGGCGAAGGCCGCATACTGGTCAACCTGTTTTGCGGTTGACTCTTCAAGTGAGCATGTGACGGTGACTTTACGGACTTGCTTGATGTCGAGCAGGGGCATGGATGGTTCCTCCGGGTGGGCTGGTTATGCTGCGTGGGTGGGAATCGCGGGGGCGTCGGTGTGGTCGTCGGCGCGATAAAGGTCGTCGGTCTCGAAGGTTTGGGAAGCGAAGTCGTAGCCGGTCACAGCTATCAGTTCGCAGTACAAAACAAAGTCGATTGCATCGGCGGTCTCCGAGCGGATGAAACTGTGGTTGATATTCGGGCGAGCACTGAGGGCAAGGTTCGATAGCCTGCTGAGCGCATCCCACGCCGATTTCGCGTGCAAGGTGGTGAGGGTTCCACCATGGCCGGTGTTCATGGCCTGTAACAAATCATTGGCGCACTCGTCGCGGATTTCACCGAAGATAATGCGGTCTGGCCGGTGCCGCAAGGCTGCTGCCAACAACGCGCTCGGAAGGATCGCAACCTGACCTGGAATTGCATCGACGGCTTCCCAGCGGAGTGCATTCGGCTGGAGCACTCGAAGCTCTGCAACCTGCTCGATCACAATCAGCCGGTCGGTGACAGGAACGTGGTCAAGAATGGCCTTCATCAACGTGGTCTTCCCTGAACCTGTTCCGCCTGCGATGATGCCGTTCTTCTTCTGCAAAAGGAACTCCACAACCCGGTCCCGCACTTCCCTGGGCATGCTTCCTTTCTCAATCAATTGGTCGGTCGTAAACCACTGATTGAATTTGCGGATGGTGAGCGAAGGACCGCCGATTGCGGACGGCGCTCCAACCACCGCCACACGCGAGCCATCCGGCATCCTGGTATTGAGGATTGGGTTCTGGTGCGTGAGGTCTTGGCCCATCATCCGGGCGACACGCTGAATAGCTGCTTCAAGGCGTTCGCTGCTGTACTCGTCCTGTAGCGGGATATGCTCGATCACCCCGCCCCGGTCGGCATACACGCCGGTCGTCCCGTTCACCATCAAATCGCTGATGGTTGGGTCAAGAATCAACGCCTGAAGATCCTCGGTAAAGAACGGCAGAACCTTCTCCCATCCGCTCTCTACGCTCACCGGCTTACCTCCGGTCGGAAGGTAGAACCCTGGCCTACCAGCGGCTCGACGGAGACACGGTTTTCGTGGAACTCAGTGATAGTCAAGCCGAGAGGATTGATCGTCTCGTACTGCGGGTTGGTCTTCGCCTGCTCGCTCACCTGGGCGGGATTCAGGTAGTAGGTGAACGACGCCATCCAATGTTCGGTGCGCGGCTTGCTGGAGGTCCGGGCCGAATAGATGAGATCGAAGGTTTCAAGCGCCGTTCCACGCGAGAGAATCGTGTTCTCAACCTTCTCCTGGGTCATGGAGGTAATCGTCACGTTGTTGACCTGGACCTCGCTCTGCTCCGTCTGCCCGCTCGTCACCTGAGTGATGAGGTGATTGGCGTTGTCCTGGCCGATAAGCTGGGTGGCGAGCGCCGTGGAAAGGAAGTAGTAGTTCATGGGGTATTTCTTCGCCATCGTCTCGCGGTTGATGGTGTGCCGGTAACCTGTCCAGTCGGTCAGGTAAGTGCGGACTTCCCCCTCGCGGGGGCTGTAGTTCAGGTCCGTGTATTGGATCGCCTGCGCTCTGCCCGCCTCATCAATGCGGATGTAGCGATTGACGACGGGACGATGCGAGACCGCGACCAGCCCGCCGCACAGCAAAAGGGAGATTCCGGCGAGTGCGCCAATCGCAATCTTCGCCATGCTGCGCTCACTGTAATGCGCGGCATACACCTGATTTCCAACCTTGTCGGCCTGGACGTGCTGCCGTGCTGTGAGCGTGCTATCGGGGACTGCGACGTGTGTGGACATGGGAGTTCCTTTCCTGAATTGCGTGAACGGCTTTGTGTACGCGGATGACGGTGGTGAGGAAGACCATGAAAAGCACGGCCAACGCGATGAGTCGCCATAGCCACGAAACGCGGTAAAACCAATAGAAGAAAGGAAACATTCGATGTTCTCTCCTA
>CALMVK010000285.1:17791-29193 GCA_937873145.1 uncultured Granulicella sp.
CGGCCCTGTTGACGACTTCGCCTAGCTTCCCTGCGAGACCGGCTCCACCACCGAAAATCATCTGCGTAACGCTTGGAATAAGGAACATATTAAGGACGAAGGCAACGTAGATCGTGGTGAACGGAATGAGGTTTGCGAGCCAGTTGGTGATGCTGTAATCCCCATTGAAGGTTTGCGTCATAAACCCCATAAGGAACTGCGACCAGACATAGATGAACGCGGCGGCAACTGCACGAATCATCGCAAGGCTTATGAGGACTTCAACAAAGTGCAGAAACTTGCCCCGGAATGTCTCGGTCAGATACAGCGGAATCATCAAGGGGCCGAATAGGGCGGCGACGGCGTAGAAGATGAATCCACTGCAATTGATAAGGAAGATGATTGCCGAGGCGACGCCGAGGAGACCTTCGACGTAGTAGTAGCAAAATATCTGCGATGGGGCCGGGATGACGGGCATGGGTGTGTTGTGGCCCGCTGTCGCTAGAAGCGCCGTCAACTGGTTCAATTGCGTCTGGTCAAGAATCTGCGAGATGGCGGCAGCAATGTAGGAGAACATCCGATTGAATCCGAAGCTCGCGCCGGGGAGATTATTGACCCAATAGTGTTCCAGCACGAGGCAGAAAAGGAACCGGAAAAGGAAGGTGCGCAGCTCATCCAAGCTGACTGTCCGGTGGCCTCCAACATGCACGGACCACGAAGACATCCGCACGGCGATGCCGATAAGGATCATGGTCGCAATGAAGGTGAGGAGGATCATCCCGAAGTTCGACAGGGCTCCACCGTTCTGCGTCGTGAGATTGGTCAAATCTTGGGTGAATTGGCCGAGCCAATCGACTGCTCCGGGGGTGGTGTTCATAGGTCACTCTCACGCGTGGAATGTGGAACGTCTTGCTAGGAATTGAAAGGCTGGGCGCTGAGGGTTCCCAGCGCCTGCCCGAGTTACCGCATCCGGCTCAGTAATAGGTAGTCCAGGTGGTCGATCCGTTCCCGAGATACGTGGGATTGCTCGCCTGCTGGGTGTACTTGTAATTGGCATCGCTGATTGCCAGCGAAGCGACATTGCGCTTCTCCATGTTGGCGACTGCGGCCTGGGAAGCCATGCACGCGTGGAGTTGCCCCTGCGCGTGTGCTTCTTCCAACCGCTGTGAATCCGACATGCTCATCAAATTGAGCTGTTCCACTTCGCTGTTCGTGAGGTCCGAAGTGTCGTAGATGGAAGCGTTTAGAGCGTCGTTTGCCGCGAGGTTGTTGGTGCGGCTGGACTGATAGGCGCTCACGGCTGAGAGGCAATTGCTCGATGCGGCGTCCATCGCCTCGATGTGTGCGAGGGTCGTGAGCCGCTGACTGTTGCCGACAATCTCCTGGCTCCAGAAGCTTGACGATGTTCCCGAGATGGCGAGCTGCATGAGTTTCCAGACAAGGCTCGCGTTCTGGGATTGGCCGTTCAACTGAGCCTGAAGGCCAGCCGTCTCGCCGTAGGAGTTCTGCACGGTGCCATGCAGCAAAGCATTTTCTGCCGTAGTCCAAATCTGTTTGGAATTGAAATACTTCAGGTTGTTGACCATCGTGTTGTAGGTCGTGATGGTCTGCTGGTAGATGTTTAGCTCCGTCTGAGCCATCTTGATGTCGTTGGTGAGCTGTTGAATGAGCGTGAGA
Source organism: uncultured Granulicella sp. (assembly GCA_937873145.1). Lineage (GTDB taxonomy): Bacteria > Acidobacteriota > Terriglobia > Terriglobales > Acidobacteriaceae > Edaphobacter. The sequence continues at coordinate 19,448 of CALMVK010000285.1, forward strand.
TTGGTCTGAGAACCTTGCGCGACCTGCTCGGCCTGTGATGCAAGGCCCTTCTCCTCGTTGACGATCTGCTGGATTGCGTGGGCCGACTGTGTTGGGTCGAAGGTAATACCGCCGAACTGCGCGTGAGCTGGTGCCGTCATGGCGAGCGCGACAAGTCCGCTAACGAGTGTCAGACTGCGGGCTGCGGTGAGCTTCTTCATGTTTGGAAACTCCTAGAGCGTGGGGTTGACGCGATGATCCGCGTAGGAGGGGATGAGGAGGTCTTTGCCGATGTAGACCCTCGCTCTCGAACCTTCCTTGAGCGTGATGATCGGCAGCCGATTGAGGAATTTGTTCAACACCTGTTCGCCCTCCTGGCTGGTTTGCGAGGAGATGCCGTTGCGGATCTGGCTATCGGTTGTTAGAACGCTCCCGCTGTTGCCGATTTGCGCGAGTCCTCCCAGGCCCCCGATGGCGGCTGCGGCGGCGAACGCTTGTAGATAGCCGTGGTCTACCTTGGTGGCAAGTCCGGTGGTGCCGATAGTGTCCAGCCCCGCGTACTTGTCGATGTCGATGGAGAAACCGTCCGGGCAGACGGCGCGGTGAAACACAACCGCGAGCTTGTGCTGCTGCTGGTTCCCTACTGCGGTGACGGAACCGATAAGCCGGGTTCCCTGGGGCAGCAAAAGGTTCTGGCGGTCGTGTGAGTAGTAGTCCGTCGTGAGCATGAGCAGGACTGGGCCTGCCATGCCGCCGTCAACGTGGTTGGTGACGACACCTTCAAGAACGGTGCCCTCGAAGACGCGGTACAGCTTGCCGCCGTACTCATCGAAGTTGTACGCGGCCATCGCGTTCGTTTCTTTCTTCGCGCTGGGCCTGGACTCGTCTTCCGGCGCAGCCGGCGACTCGCCGCCGATGTTCTGAGTGGCAACGATAGTGGGGCTGGTAACAGATGGCCGGATGGTGGACGGCGCCTGCCCTTCCGGTGCTGCTGGATGCGTCTGGAAGTCCACGGCTACGGTGTCGCTGTTGAGGGCTTCGACCTTGTGCTTCTCCCGTTCTGCGGCTTTTTGCCGCGCCTGGGCGTGGGCTTCGGACTGGCCGGAGGTCTGCTTGGGGGCGTTCTGGCTGGTGCCGTAGATCGCGGCGCTCTGCGCCCGCGTCATGGGCGCTGTGCCGTCTGCTTCAGGTGGTGGGATAGGTTGTCCCATGCCCTGCTCCTGAGCTTGCATCCCCTGCTCCTGGGCGTTCATCGCGGCAATCTGCTGCTGGAGCTGGGCGTGCTCGGCGTCACTCTTCTGGAGCAATGCCTGCTGCTTCTGGAAGTTGTTCACCTGTTGGGTGTCGGCGGTAGACGGGCGAGCGGGCAAGGTGCTCTTGGCCGCTTCCTTCTTGCTGCCGCTGCCGGTCATCACGTTGTAGGCGGTGGAGACGCCAATCAGGGCAATGGCCCCGGTTAAGGCGAGAACGATGGGCATGGTCTTGCCGATAGGTGGCTTGGTGGACGGTGCGACGGGGACGGTTCCCATTAGTTGTTCTCCTGGCGGTGAAACTCTACCCTGGCCTTGCCGATGGCAACGTAACCGTTCTGCAGGAGCTTGGGGACGGTATAGAGGCCGTTTGCGAAATCGAAGTTGATAAGGGAAGGCTTCTTATCCTTCAGCTCGTAAACCACGGGCGGCTCCTCGAACTTGCCCTGAATGTAGGTAAACTTCCCGTCATCCCATATCTGCCGCACACCCAAAGCCTTCGCCTTCGACTGGTCCCAGCTGTAAGCAAAGTGCAGGTTGCTGGGGTAGGTGCTCTGGTACTTCTCCTGAGCGGTTTCGGCCGTCTTTTTGTCGGCGGCGGCGGCTGCTTTTGCCTGGGCCACTTCCCTTTCAAGCCGTTCTTCCTTTTCCTTCACCTCGGCCACTGGAACGAATACAGGGGCGTCGGCTATCTTCTTCTGGGCGTCCGTGTCGGTCTGCACCAGGAACACGGTCGAATCGAAGCCCCCGGCCTGGTCTGCCGACACTTCTTTCAGCTCAAGGGTGTAATCGTTGCCGTGGTCGGAGATGATGTGCAGGTTGGTGGTACTCTTGGCCGCTGCCGCCTTGGGCTTCACGCTAACGAAGCGGCTGGCGACGTGACCGGCATTGATAAGCCAGTCATCGGTGTTGCCGCCAAAGATCGTGGCTACCTTCTCCTCGGCGGGAAGCTCAAGGAGCGTCGATTGATTGAGGATGGTCCGAATGACCGGGGGCGCGGTCGTCGCGCTTACCTGGACGGTCCTGGGGGCTTTCCCTTGGGCCTGGATGGTTGTTGGAGCGTAGACACAAGCCGCAAGCGTAGCGATGGCGGCGGTGAGGTAAGGATTTTTCATGCGGTCGGGTCTCCCTGGAGCGGTTAAAGGTTGTGGGAACGGTTTAGGCGTCTTCGCCTGCGACGAAACGGGTGATGCCGTCCTCCAGTCCCCATCGCTCGATCAAGCGGCCACGGCGGGCACGGTCCTTGGGTCTCGTGGAAAAGATCGCGTAGCTGCGCGGGTCAAGGTTCAACGTCACAACCTTGGTCACCCCGTCCCGGCGCATCAACAGCCCTTCACGCGGTCCAAGGCTCTCGAAGAGGTTCAATTGCTGCTCAGTCATCTTGAACAGCTCGCCGTAATACTCGCGGTTGAACGTGGCATCCGGCAGCAACAGGAACGACGTGCAGGAGTTCACAATCGAATCTGCGTTTTCGCCAAGGTCGTTCGCGGACTGGCCGATAAGGGTCACACCGCCAAGGTTCTTGCGAACCTGCTTGATGCTGGCAAGCGCACCCTCTAGGAGCTGCTTGTTCTTCATGTTCGAGAAAATCTCCTCGATCACGACATGCTTGGGGACTCCAAGGTTCTTGGGGTCGTACACCACGTCGTCAATCCGGCGTAGCAGCCAGATCATCAACGGCTCGATTAGATCCGGGTAGTCCTTGGAAACGCCCGCGAAATCCCAGCACTGAATGCGCGAAAGACTAAGCGAGTCCTCTACGTTGTCGAAGATCGCGTTATAAACGCCTTTGTCCACCCACTTCGCGAGATACCGGCTTAGGTGTTTGGGCAGCAGCAGGTTGGAAAGTCTGCGAATCTTGCGGTCGATGAGGTACATACCCTGCACCTCTTTGAACACCGCATCCTCGTCTTCTGGGCTGAGCGTGGCACCGCCGTTCGTGAGGAGCATCTTCACGAAGTTGTAGAGAAACTTGATGTTCTTCTCGGTCGGCTCCAAGGCGAATGGGTTGACGCGGGGGCCGTCCAGACCGATGCGGTCCACCTTGCCGCCGTACAGCTCCACCATGCTTTCGTAGCTGTTGCCGACATCGAAGATGAAGGTAAAGCCGTGATATTTCCGCTCCAACGCAAGTATCTGGTTGGTATGCACGGACTTTCCGGTGCCCGGTGGCCCGATGATGAGCATGACGCGCACACCGGCGACGTACACATCCATAAAGAACGGCGTGCCTTGGCGGGTCTCGAAAACATTCAGGTATTCGCTGTCGAGGTCTTCAGATTTGGGGTGGCCGATGGTCGGGGCAAAGACGGGCGAGAGGCGGGCGTGGTGGTCTTCTCCAAGCCAAAGGGAAAAGACGTTGTACCGCTGATTGAAGGGAAACATCGCGTAAAAAGCCGAGAGGTTGCCGATGGTTTCCTCGATTACGGTCGCCTGAGCATCGACAAAGGTCCGGTGAACGAGCGGCGTGTTCTCCCTGAGTTCTTCCGCGCTTTCAGCCGAGAGGAGAAGGGTCACGGTGTACTTACCCTGGGCCTTTTTCCCCAACTCCTTGACCACCAAACCAAGGTCGTCCACGCCTTCAGAAGCGGCCTTCGCACCTGCGCCCTGGTCAAGCTGGGCAAAGTTCTTCCCGGCCATCACACGCTGGAAAATGCCGACCTTAAAGAAGTCAATCCACTTCTCCTGGGCACTGATTTCCTTGCGGACGGTCGAGCTGGCCTGCGGTCTCCACGTGGTGCAAAGAACGCTGTCGCAGGTCAGATTGGTGATGCTGTTGTAGAGGCAGGGTTGTGACGCAGCGGGCGTGCTGGACGCGGAGAACATCTGCACATGCCGCTTCCCTACGCGCAGATGATCGTTATGCCAGGACACAGCGCTGGTTGCAATCTGCTGGTCTATCCCCTGGTCGGAAACTAGCGGGATGTGGCCAGCCCATCCCTCAAGATTGAACAACTCAGCAAAGAACTTAAAGGCTTTCTCTTTGCCGACAACCCGCAACCCGATCACGCTGGACAGGTGCGTTTCGAGGATGGTCGCGGCCTTCTGAAGCTGCGAAATGAGACGGTCGTTCTCGTCGGCCTGCTCCTTCGGTTTGGCGGCGAACGGAGACGCCATTTTGGGTTCCAACGTGAGGCACCAGTGCAAGTCGATGCGGCGAAAGTTGGCCGTCTTCTCAAGAAAGTCCAGCCGGTGATCCACAAAGGATTGGGTGATGGGATCGGCGTACTTCTTCTGCCGGGGAATCTCGAAACCGGAGGTCACGCGCATGTACTGGTACAGCGAAAAGTCTTCCGTCAGACCGCGCACACCACCTTCAATGCCGCGCATCTTGGAAGCGATTTCCGGGTCCGTGAGCCCTTCTTCGTCCGCTCCATCGACTTCAAACAGGAGGCCATAGCCGTGTGTTTTGCTGGCAAACACGGTAGGCGTGACGAAGCGGACGATGGGCATGATGCTGTTCGCTGCCCCGGCCTCGGTGAACCATGGATTAGCGTTTGCGCGGGTCATAGTAGCTCTTCTGGGTCCAACTCAGACCCCACAGTTGGAACATCTTTGGGTGTTTGCGGATGATGACCGAACAAATAACGGTGATCGCGACGAACATAACGATGGATAGGACGAAATACCGAAGCAGGAGAGCCATCAGCGAGGCAATCACAATGCCCATCCAGATAGGCAAACTCAATCCGAGTTTCTGCCGGGGTTTGTTGAGGGCTTGATTGATCGCCAACGGCTCTCCACGCTTGGTCGTCTGCATGGCTAGAGGCTCTGTCCGGTCAGTGAAGAAACCCACTGCGGTGCGAAGCCGATGACGATTCCGGCGAACAATCCGCCGCCAATTGCCATGAATCCGCCGGAGATGTTGCGGCCCATGAACTGGAACACGCCGAACACAATCCCGATGACGACTGCGAGCGCGCCGCCAAGCAGGCAGCTTGTCTCGATAGTCTTCATAGCGGAAGTGACGCCGCTGACGTCCACAGTACCTTGGGCGTGAGCTGCGAGGGGTGAGATTGCGAGAGCCAGCAGGACCGGTCCGAGCGAGCGAGCGGTGTCTTTGGCTCGCTGTTTCGTGAAGGTTCTGGAAGCCATTGCGGAGAGGCGGGCGTTAATCGTTGCGGTCAAGGGATACTCCTGGAATTGGTCCGGTTAAGGGTGATTTAGAGACTCAAGAGAGTGTGCGTTTCCGAGTTTTAGACACGACGCCGCGCATGCCTCCGAGCGCTCGTTTGGGCATCAGTTATCTGTTTTCTGGGGGTTGAAATTACTAGCGCCTTACATCAACTTGGGCTAGCCATAGTTTTGCTGGACTGTTTGTAAATAATCAGCGCGCCTATGTCAAGCTGCATATTTGAAAATGCAATTTTAGAGTTGGATATGTGGCGCTGCATTGGCGAATGTGGGGCGAAAAGAGTGGAGCAACGGAGTACACGATTTAGTACCTGTAACCAAAAAAGTGGTTTCCCAGGCCCTAGTGCTCGCTGTATATAAGAAAAGATTGAACATTGTATGCCCAATCCGGGGACCACTTGGGGATCGTTTTCAGAATGAAGAAGGGGAGTCCAACGTGTGCTGACAGAGGATGAGTTCAAGGACTTTTTGAAGGCTTTGGGTAAGCGCATCAGGGCGCTACGTAAAGACAAAAAAATGAACATGCGAGACATCATGATCTCGACTGGCTATCACGACGCTCAATGGCGCAAGTATGAAGCCGGCGGCAGTCTGAACATCATGTCTCTAATGAAGGTCGCTCTGGCCCTTGAAGTCTCGCTTGTTCAGCTGTTGGACGGCCTGGGACAATGGCCACTCAGGTCCGTCTCCGAGATCGAAGCTAATTCTGCTGCTGCATCAGCAGCACCAGATTCCGGCGATCCAGCCGAGCAGAAGCCAAAGACACGTAAAAGACTTCTGGTTAAGAGCTCTAGGGTGGTCGAGTCAGCTGCTTCACCAGAACAGACGACCTAAGGTGACACCAAAGGCTCTTCGCGAGTTTCTAGCCCGCTTTCTGTCTGATTGATAGCGGCTGTACGGGTAAGCCTCAACTGCTGAAACTGCCCTAACCTTGATCAGGAATGTTTTTTGCTCTTGCTTTGCTTGGTCTTGATTTCCACAGATCCTCAGTGCCAACTACTGGCGACGTTGTTTTTGCTTTTGTAAGAACTACAGGAAGTACTTACTACCAGCAACCTATAACCAATTTGATATCAAAGGTTTAGACCCTGTCTTGTCCGGTAAATGTACGTAGTTCTGCTGTGGATGTCCGGTAAATGTACGTAATTTTGAATTGCAACTCGGGAGTTGGACTCGTTTTAGCGTCCGGTAAATGTACGTGGCTGGAACGCTTCTGCACATGCCTGAGTGAGGAAAAGCCCCTGCCATGAGTCCCTTATCTCCTCTTCAGAGGAGGCGTTTCTTTGCTGCGATTGGCGAAGGGAAGGAAGTTTTTCGAGACTGCACATGCGGTACGGGTGTCGGCGAGGGATGCAAGATTAGCCCCTCTCCGTCCGGTGAAATGGTCACCCGGCAGGATGGATAGACATCCCTGATTCTGGTCGTAAGCTGCTTGGCTGACTCTGCACGAAAGTTATGGCGACCGCGCCGGTCGGCCCAATCGTAGGAGGACCCAAATTGATCGTGAAGGGCCTTCCAAGGAACAAGCCGCGAAGATCGCAGGCTGAACATAGTGCGAGCGAGCCAAACGTAATAGTCCAAAGCGAGAGATGACGACGCCAAGTGATGCAATGCGCGGAGGTCTACCGGGATTGGCCGGTCGAGAATGCTGTCTCGAAACTTGTCCGTGAGGACGATGTAGGACGGGAACAGCGCATCTTGGTCAACGTCTTTGGTGCCCCAAAGAACCATATCGTCTGATAGCTCGGTAGACTTGCGCTCGAATACCCCTTGGTCCTCAAGCGTGATGGAGATCCGCGACGTAAACAGGCGGATCATCTCAAGCCGGACATCCTTGATGTACCGCCCGGTCACCGGAAGCTCGATCTCTTCTCGAAGGAACTTCGTGACGTTCTTCCCCAGGTCGATCCGAGTGACGTTTGGGTGTCTGACCTGCCACGTTGCCACCCAAAGCAGGAGTAAACGAGGCTTGCTACCGGAGGGTAGGCCGTGGTCACAATCGGTCTGAATTGTGAGCGTTCGATTGCCGTTACGACGTTTCCAGGTGTCACCCTGCACGCGGCTATGCGGCAATCCAAACTGAGTTGTGAAGTAGGGCGCAAACCCGATCGCTGCGTTGTTCTCCTCCTTGTCCGGAGGATTCATCAGAATCTCGTGTGAAAGCTGAGTAGCGGCAAGCGCACGGCGTTCGGCTAAAGGCTTACGCTTCTGCTGCCCGTCTTCGATCCGTGCCACGTCACCCATTTCAGGGTCTCTTCGCTTTCTGGCTAGTCACCCAACCGGCCAACAATTCTTCGAGGAGGTCGGACAGGTCGCGGCCGTCTCCTCGCAGCTTCCCAAGCTCATAGTTGGCTTCGTTTACAGTCTCGATCTTCAAATATCCTCCCCAGGCGCGGTAGTCCTGATCGCGGCTCTTGGCTCCCTGTTTCAGAGGTCGGCCAATTTTGCGTGAGGGTTCGGCTTCTTCTACGGGCGTGCCGGTTCCCAAGTTCTTCAAGCCCTCAAACTGGCTAGGCGTTTTTCTGCTGGCTGCGGGCATACGTCACGATCTCCTTTCCAACTGCTTTATAGGCTTCCCAAGCTCTGTCAGCTCGGGGGTCGTCGGCCTGTATGACAACACAACCACTTGCGGAGGCTTTAGAAAATGCTTTGAGACGAGGAATCGTCGTCTTGAAAACAGGAACCTTCAACTCATCGAGCATCGCTTTGAGCTGTTGAGCCTCAGTCTCTGGGGGCGGCGGAGCTTTGGTGATGAGCACTCGATACCGAGTCTGGTTCATACGGTGAAGTGCTTCGATGGTCTGCCGTAGGCCGCCCGTGTCCAGGGCAAGGGGCACCGCTGGAATGATGAGCAGGTCACACCCCTCGGCAAGCGCCTTGAGGTCTTTCTCTGTGGGCTGCTGGCCTGTATCAACGACGCTGTGCTTGAACTTGCCTGCAAGTTTCATTGCAGAGGCGATGTCGGCAACGGTAAAGGGAAATCCTTCCCCGCGCTCGCTCCACTCGGTGGCGTTACGTGTACGATCACCGTCCAAGAGCAGGGTTGGTGCGAGGGTGTTGAGGTACGCGGCAACATGCACCGCGGTGGTGGTCTTTCCGACGCCTCCCTTATAGCTGGCTACGGCAATATGCATCTTTCACCTTTCCTGTAATTTACTTGTTTATAAAGGCAGTGAGCAACAAGAGTAAAAAGGTAGATGGTTACCTTGTGGATTCCCTGCTTCTGCCTATCCGGTTTGGCCTGGCGCTCGATGCGCCGGGCCGAACCCCGGCCTCGATCATGCGGCGAGCGGGAGAGCCGAGTCGCCCTCGGCCTCCTTCTGTTCTTCCGTCGCCTCGATCAACTCGATGATCTGCTTCGTTGTTTTCGAAATGACCTGCATGGATGCGGTCAGCATCTCGCCGGTAATGCCGTATGACGCGAGATAGAAGCGGCTGCCTGAGTGCATGCCGTAGTGCGTAAGAACGGCATAGGCTACGGCCTCGGCCTCCAGCTCCCGCTGCTGTTTGCCCTGGCTGCGGTCTGCTTTGTGGAGGAGTTCGTGCGCAAACTCATGCGCAAGAGTCCCTAACTTGGCTGCGCTTCCCTGCCGCTCATCAATCTCAATCAGCCCGCCTTTGCTGTAGCCCTGCGCACCATCGTTTATGGTTTTGTAAATTAGCGTGATGCCCGCGTTGCGAACTGCTGACTCCATCTTCGGCAGAACGTCTTCCCCGCCCTCGGTAGCATTGTGCTCGGGGAACTGGGGCAGCTCGTCGCCGTCTGTCTGAGCGATATCAAACACGGTGGCCGCTTTGAACCCGCGCAGGCGGCTAACCTCTCCGTCCTCGTCGGCCTCCTTGCTCTTGCCGATGATTGGGGCAGTGATGTAGATAGCCTTCTCGCCCTTGCGAACCTGCCGCTTCACCGTCAACCACTTGTTATATCCGGCGACGCGGGTAGCGGTCGGGCACTGTGCGCTGATGAGAAGCTGATTCCCAAAAGAGTAGGTATAGAACTGGCTCATTGTGGTGAGCCATGCGCGGAAGGTCACATCCTGCTTGGCAGTGTCTGTCTCGGCGGCAAGTGCGGTGATTGCATCGGTGATGGTTGCGAGTAGTGTTTCGGCCTTGGTGGTAATGCTCATCGGTGTTTCTCCTGTGTGGTTTTGGCTTTAGCAGCGTTCCCGCGCTGCTGGTAGATCGGGGTTGTTTCTCATTCCCCTCTCTGTTTCTAAGTATACTCCTTTTTGCCTTATTAGCAAGGTAAAACTAAAGATAGTTAGAACTATTTATTGCTGATTATGCGGAACTCTGAGCGGACTGGAGGCCGATGAGTTGGCCTCCGGCTTCTGTTCTTGTTCCTGGCTAAACTTCGGGCACCTCGTCTGGAGTGGGAGCGTC
>CALMVK010000286.1 GCA_937873145.1 uncultured Granulicella sp.
TCCCTGCATCGACCACGACGCCTGCACCTTCTTCCGCCTGCCCTACGTCTCACACGGCTTCCTCGCCGTCCGCGTCATCGTCACCAACGACCGCGACGAGCCGCTCGACCTTGAAGAGGTGCGCATCCAGTTCCTCCCCGCCGAAGGCGAAAAGGAAGCCGCCGCCACCAACGAAGATCTCAACCGCCGCCTCTTCTCCCGCAAATCGACCGTCGGCACCCACATCCCGCTCACCCCCATCACCACCCATCCCGAGCCAGTAGACAAGAAGATCCTCAACGACGACGCCGACTTCGGCTTCCAATCCCTCATCGTCCCCGCCCACAGCACCCGCGCCGGCTACGTCTTTTACGACACCCGGGACCTCGAAGAGCCGGTCCTGCGCCACGCCGAGCTCTACGTCAAAGAGATCCGCTACACGGACGCCAAAGGTAAAAAACAAGAGCTCTTCGGCTTCACCCTCCCCTTCGACAAGTGGCTCGACGCCCAACCCAAGCCCGCAGCCAAAAAACCGGCACCGCCGCCCGACCCTGCCGAAAAATCCGACTCGGCAGACAAACCGGAGAAGCCCAGTTGAGCCCCTTGCCGCACATCCGCCACGCCACGCCGCAGGACGTTCCGGCTATCCTCGGCTTCATCCGCGAGCTCGCCCTCTATGAGCGCGAGCCGGACGCCGTCCTCGCCACCGAAGCCGACCTGCTCCGCGACGGCTTTTGCCCCACGCCACGCTTTCGTTGCGTCATCGCAGAACTAGCCCAGACCCCCGTAGGCTTCGCCCTCTTCTTTACCAGCTACAGCACCTGGCGCGGCCACCACGGCCTGCGCCTGGAAGACATTTACGTCACGCCCGCGCACCGGGGGAAGGGAATCGGCCGAGCCCTCTTGGCCCACCTCGCCCAGATCGCCGTCGACGAAGGCTGCCCCCGCCTCGAGTGGGACGTCCTCGCCTGGAACACCCCAGCCATCGGCTTTTACGAGAAGCTTGGCGCCCACATCCTGACTGAATGGCGCATCGTGCGCATCGCCGACGAAGAGCTGGCCGCCCTAGCCTCTCACGCGAAGCGTCCAGTACCCCACGAAGCACCGCCCGCCCGGCGTTAGGGCGCACTTGCCTTTGTTCTATATCCTCAACTTATGAAGATTCGCGTCATTGGCGGAGGCCTCGCCGGCCCCGAAGCCGCTCTCCAGGCCGCCTCCCGAGGCCACCTCGTCGACCTCTACGAGATGCGCCCGCATCGCTCCACCGAGGCCCACCAGACCGCTGACTTCGCCGAACTCGTCTGTTCGAACTCCCTCAAGTCCGAGTCCGAACACTCCGCCCCCTGGCTGCTGAAACAGGAGATGCGCGTCGCCGGCAGCTTCCTGCTCGCCGAAGCCGACGCCTGCGCCGTTCCCGCCGGACACGCCCTCGCCGTCGACCGCGTCGCCTTCTCCGCCCGCGTCGCCCAGCGCCTGGAGCAGCATCCCCTCATCACCATCCACCGCGAAGAGGTCCTCACCCTCGACAGCGATGCAGACCTCACCATCCTTGCTTCCGGACCCCTCACCTCCAGGCCCCTCACCGATGCCCTGCAAGCCATCACCGGCGCCGACCACCTCGCCTTTTACGACTCCATCTCCCCCATCGTCGACGCCTCCACCATCGACATGGACAAGGTCTACTTCGCCGCGCGCTGGGACAAAGGCTCCGCCGACTACATCAACTGCCCCTTCACCAAGGACGAGTACGACGCCTTCCTCGATGCCCTGACGAGCGCCGAAACCGTAGCTCCCAAATCCTGGGAACACCTCCCCACCGCCACAAATCCGGGTGCCCCATCTCAAACGGCACCATCGTTTGAGGTGGGATCCCCAGAGACGCGACCCTCCGAAAAACTCAACTACTTCGAAGGCTGCCTGCCCATCGAAGAGACCGCTCGCCGCGGCCGCGACACCCTCCGCTTCGGCCCCATGAAGCCCGCCGGCCTCACCAACCCCAAGACCGGCCGCTGGCCCTACGCCGCCGTCCAGCTCCGCTCCGAAAACCTCCGCGCCGATTCTTACAACCTCGTCGGCTTCCAAAACCACCTCAAGTTCGGCGAGCAAGCCCGCATCCTGCGCATGATCCCCGGCCTCGAGCACGCCACCTTCCTCCGCTACGGACAAATCCATCGCAACACCTACCTCCACGCGCCCTCGCTGCTGACCGAAACCCTCCAGCTCCGCGCCCGGCCCGACCTCCTCATCGCCGGCCAGCTCTCCGGCGTCGAGGGCTACACCGAGTCCATCGCCTCCGGCATGCTCGCCGGCATCTACGCCGCGCAACTCGCCGACGGCCAAACCCCGGACCCTGCCCCGCGCGCCTCCGCCCACGGCTCGCTCATCCACTACATCACCCACGCCGAAGGCAAGAAGTTCCAGCCCGCCAACATCACCTTCGACCTCCTCCCCGCACTCGAAGAAGACCTCCGCAAACGCATCCGCGACAAAAAAGAGCGCCACCGCTTGCAGTGCGAGCGCGCCCTCGCCGCCTGGCAGAAATGGCTTCCCGTGCCGGTCGAAGCGGCAGTATCCTAGCTGCATGGCGATCCTCCACGTCTCCGAAGCCGAAGCCGCCCGCGATCTGACCGCGCTACTCAACCAGCTCTCATCCGGTACCGAGATCCGCATTGATCGCGGCAATCAAACCATCGCAGTGCTTCAGCCGCCGTCAGCAATCCCCGTCCGGAAGACCCTCAGCGAAGCGATTCGACACGCCGAGGAGCGCAACTCCCCAGTTACATTGGACGATCAGTGGGGTGCAGACCTCGAAGCGGTCATCAAACAGCATGAAAAGGATGTGCTGTTCAATCCATGGGAGTAGTTCTCGATTCAAGCGCCACCATAGGAGCTGAACGACGGCAAACGACGGTGGTCGAACTTCTCCTGCGCGTCAAAAGTCTTACCCAAGAAGAAACAGTTGCAGTCACAGCTATCGGTCTGACAGAGATGGTGCACGGAATCTTTCGAGCTGACAGCCCCACACGGGGAGCCTACCGCCGTCGCTTCCTAAACGAGCTTCTCGACCAGGTGACCGTCGTTTCCTACACCCCCGAGATCGCCTGGCTTGCGGGCCAGATCGACGGGGAGCAGACCTCCATCGGAAACATCATTCCGTTTCCCGATCTCCTCATCGGCGCCACAGCTCTCCACCTGGGCTACTCCATCCTCACCGCCAACCTGCGCCACTTCCGCCAAATTCCCAATCTCGTTGTCATCCCCTTCTAGCCTCTGCGATACTCGTTTAGCCCCGTACAAGGAACGTCATGGATCTCCAGTTCACCGCATCGTCGCTGCCTCACAACACACCGCTGCTCGGCCGCTTTCTCGACAAGATCCTCCACCCCCTGCGCGATCCCGACGTCCAAACCACAGACGAGCCCGCCGCCCCCCCCCGTCCGTTGCCCCCGCC
>CALMVK010000287.1:0-2720 GCA_937873145.1 uncultured Granulicella sp.
GCCATCCTCATGACAACCAGACTCGTCAAGCTCGCAACTTCATAACACCCTCTAGGGGGATGGAACCACATCGTCTTTGGATGGACAGCGTTTCAGGGCTGGAGGTAAGGCCGAGAGCACCGGCCACGTCAATCCCAAGTACGGAGCTGAGCCGGGAAAACTCTTCTACACCCATATCTCAGACCAGTACGCGCCGTTCAGCTCCAAGGTCGTCAACGTCGGAGTGCGCGATTCCACTTACGTTCTCGACGGGCTGCTTCATCATGAATCCGACCTGCGGATCGAGGAACATTACACCGACACCGCCGGCTTTACGGATCATGTCTTCGCTCTCATGCATCTGCTCGGCTTTCGCTTCGCTCCGCGTATCCGCGATCTAAGCAACACCAAGCTGTATCTGCCCAATGGCAAGATCAAGTACCAGGCGCTTGCGCCCATGATCGGAGGCACCATCAACCTCAGAGCGATTCGGACGCACTGGAACGAGATCCTTCGCCTCGCCGCTTCCATCAAACAGGGCACCGTGACGGCTTCGCTGATGCTTCGCAAGCTGGGCAGCTATCCGCGTCAGAATGGCCTCGCTGTGGCTCTCCGCGAACTGGGCCGGATCGAACGGACACTCTTCATCCTCTCCTGGTTACAGAGCGTCGACCTCCGCCGCCGCGTTCACGCCGGGCTCAACAAAGGAGAGGCCCGCAACGCCCTCGCCGGGGCCGTCTTTCTCTGCCGCCTCGGCGAGATCAGGGACCGCAGCTTCGAGCAGCAACGCTACAGAGCAAGTGGCCTCACCCTCGTCACGGCCGCAATCGCACTCTGGAACACCATCTATACAGAGCGAGCAGTCCGCGCTTCATCACTGCCAGGGTAACCCGTGGATCCCACCCTGCTCAAGTACCTCTCCCCGCTCGGATGGGAGCACATCCATCTCACCGGCGACTACCAGCGGAAGGGCAAGAGGCCAGCACCGGGCAGGTTCAGGTCGCTCCGCTCCCCAAATCCGGCTTAGCGTGCTTTATTGTCCGTTTTCTGACGGGACCCCTTAATGAGATTGTGCGCTAGCGAGATCTGGAGCTGAAGCAGGTAGTCGAGCAGCTCGCCCACGGAGAGGTCGGACAGGCCGTGCAGAGGCTCGAGCGGCAGGGCAGGGTGCATGAGATCACGAGCCCTGAAGCTCGCATCGTAGCAATTGCCAAGGAGTATGCGAGATCGCCCGAGAGCACGTTGGTGGTCTCGCCCGACAACCGCTCTCGTGCAGAGATCAATGGCCGCATCCACTCTGAGCTGCAGGAGCGAGAAGTCGTCCACCAGGAGGAGCATCGCGTTCAGGCGATGGTGCCACGGCAAGATCTGACCGGGGCCGATCGCACCTGGGCTGCGCGCTACACATCAACGATGTGCTGCTCTACTCGCGCAGCTCAAAGGAGACCAGCCTCGAAAGGACGAGTATACGCGGGTGAAGAGCATTGACTCGCCCAATAACCTTCTCACCGTGATGCGAGCTGATGACCTAGAGCGAACCTACGATCCTACCTTCTACCCAGTCTGCTCCCGAGAAGCCAAAGCGAGAATCGCCTAAAGCAGCCTTCAAAAAGAAGGATAGAGTGGCACGTGAGTGGAAGCCGGTGGATTAAACGACGGTATTACTGACGGAATAGCGTATATCAGTGATAACTTGCTCTGTCTGAACTACAATAAGCGTTAGGAGCGAACATGACGTTACGAGGGCGTATTGCTGTAGCTCTTCTTCTAGCTCTTCCCATCGAAGTCGGTAATCTGCTGCTTGTCGGCATGGCGCTCGATCCTGGGCCTCCACTTGCCGGGTTTTTCCCAAAGCTTGTTACAGCTGAGTGGGTCTTCTTTCACTTCTTGGGATTCCGAATGATAGACACGATTCACAAAGTGCTTGGCACGGAACGAGCGGGGTTGATCTTCGCGTTTTTTTTGGCATACACCCAAATAGCGCTTCTTATCTTTCTACTCCTCTTAGGCGTCTCGTTTCTCCGTAGGTGGGTGAATTCTGAGTGGCATGCAGCGCGAGCACATCAGTCCTGATGCCTCGCGTTATGAGAAGTAAAAGCATGTACGAGCCTAGAATCTTCATGCTGACGATCTCGAAACCGCTCTCCGGGGGCCAGGCCCGGACGTACCACGCCCGCGAGTTTGCGGCCAAGGAAGCGAACTATTGAGCCGGGAGCAGCAGGGGTTTAGCGAGTGGCAAGGCAAGCTCGCGCAGCAGTGGGGACTTCGGGATAAAGTCGGCTCCGAGCAGTTTGCTCGCCTCACTGAGGGCCGGCACCCGAGGACTCAAGAGCAGATGGTGCGACACCAGCCGGCTAAAACCTACGAAACCAGTTCGGCCGAGAAGTGACTTCGGTCGAGCACCGGGCCGCATGGGACGCAATCTTCTCGGCTCCGAAGTCGGTTTCGCTCACCGCGTTGGTGGGAGGCGACGAGCGGTTCCGGGAGGCGCATTGGGACGCCATTCGTGTCGCTTTGGATGAGCTAGAGCGGTACACCCAGCCCGGCTTGGGAACGTGAACGCGCCGGAATCGACCGGCAAGTTCGCTGCTGCGACGTTCAAGCACGATAAAGCCAGGCCTGTCAACGCCTACGCCGCACCGCAGTTTCACACTCATGCCGTCGTCTTCAATATGACCGAACGCGAGAACGGCCAGACCGGAGCTTTGGACGCCTGCAGCCTATTCGGGTCGCAGCAGTTC
>CALMVK010000287.1:2730-3824 GCA_937873145.1 uncultured Granulicella sp.
GACTTCGGGTACGAGGTCGAGCGCGGCAATCCCGGTCAGCCGGAGATCAGGGGCTACACCCAGGAGCACCTCGAAGCATCGAAACCCACGCCGGGGTCAGATCAAAATCGCATCTCGAGGAGATTGGCCGTGAAGGACCGGGAGCTGCCCAGGTTGCGGCACACCGAACCCGCGACTCGAAAGAGATCCAGTCACCCGGCGAGGTGCTGCATCGTCACCGCTTGCCGCGCAGTATGGCCATTAGGCCGATTGGGTCGTCTCGAAAGCTCTGGCGAACGGCCACCGCCAGGATGTTGACTCCCCCAAGATGGCCCAGCAGGCCGTCACCTACGCCCGTGATCACCTCTTCGAGCGTTCGGCAGTCCAGGATTAGCGAGCCATCCTGCAATCCGCCATGGACCGGAGCATGGGTAGGCCAGTGCTAGGGAGGTGCGAGAAGGGCCAGCAGGCGGATACGGGCGAAAAGAGTCTGTACATATTGGACGAAAGCTCCCTCGCTTCTACCAAGCAGATGCACGACTTTGTGGGGCGGCTTCATGCGAACGAACGGGTTCTCCTGGTCGGGGATACACGGCAGCATGAGACGATCGAGGCAGGGCGGCCGTTCGCACAAATGCAGGAAGCAGGCATGCCTACGGTCAAGCTGGACGAGATCGTCCGCCAGCGCGATCCGGAGTTGAAGAGCGTGGTCGAGCAGCTCGCCCAGGACAGGTCGGGGAAGCGATCGGTCGATTGGAACGTCAGGGGCGAGTGCATGAGGTGAAGGATCAGGCAACGCGCATTGAGGCTATCGCTCAGGAGTATGTGCGATCGCCGGAGAACACGCTGGTCGTCTCGCCCGACAACTACTTCCGTGCCGAGATCAACGTCAGGATTCACACGGAGCTGCAGGTCAAAGGTGTCGTCGGGAAAGAAGAGTACCGGGTGGATGCGCTGGTGCCCCGGCAGGATCTCACCAGAGCTGACCGTACGTGGGCCGCGAGATACTTGGTCAACAATGTGCTGCTCTACTCCCGCACATCAAAGGAGACCGGCATTGAGAGAGGCGAGTATGCCCACGTGAAGAGTTTGGATGCACCGAACAACCTCATCAC
>CALMVK010000288.1 GCA_937873145.1 uncultured Granulicella sp.
TCCGCTGCCGTCTCAGCTAGACGCTGTTGGGACTGTTCGTCGCACTTCGCGTTGTACAGATCCGCCAACTGGTTGTGTTTTGCGATCGCTTCCAGAGCCTTCGCCCGCGATGCTACGTGGCTGTTATGCAGCTGGGCCACGATTGCAGAACTGATGCGCAACCGGTCTTCTGTCCGGCGGTGTTGCCAATAGTTCCCGGCCATACTGAGGGAGAACCCTGCTAAAAGAACGACATCGGCCCACCACAGGACGTTCTGGAAGGTCTCTTCGATCGCCGCCATTCGAGCCGACTCCAGAACAGCCCCGTAATCCTTGTCCTGCGGATTGACTGCATGGAACGCCTTCTCAACTGCACTTGTAGTGTCAGCTGGCGCGCCCGCCTTGGCTGCCGGATCATACGTCGATCGAGGGCGGGAAGTGGTAAGCGGCGCGGCACTCTGCTGAGCAAATACCGTTGACGCTGGCGAGGCCAAAACCAGAGCCAGAACTAATTTGCCTCTCACTGTCATTTCTTCCTTCCTTTTCGGTTCCGAGCTTCCTCAAGCTCCAGGCTCGGAAATCTGAGGTGGAGCCCCTTGGATCCCTGCCGCAGACTGGTGTACTTCGGATACAAATTCTCGGCAACTCCGGGAAGCCACTGCTGGCTCGGCCGGCGGATGTGCACGTGCTTATGCAGGACTCCGCGCAGCCGCTCCGGGAAGAGCATTTCCATCTGCCCGGTAGGCATGCGTTTTATGTGCTCGTCTTGGGCCAGGGTGTCCTTCACTTCGGTCTGGCTACCCTGTTCTTCTTCTTTGTAGCTGGCTTGGAACAGGCCGCTTTTTCGAATCCGCATACTGCGACGCATCTGCCGGATTTTCGAGGACGCCTTCAGGAAATCCTGCGCCGTTTCCTCATCCTTGATGCGCAGCATAAACGTGGTATTTGGAGCGCTGGCCACGTCGTTCCGAAAGCCCCTGCCGACTTGCAATAGCTGGGGAGCGCTCTGCAAAGCGAACAGGAAAGCGACGTTGGCACCGCGGGCCGTGACCAGAATGCGCGCAAAGTTCTCGTAGGCGAAGGGCGAGAACTCATCCATGATGACGCTCACGAAAGGCTGCTCGAGGTTACGCTTGGCCTCCTCGTACCGCCTGCCGATCATCAGCTGGAGGTTCTGAAGCAGCATGCGTCCAAGCGCAGTCACTGCCCGCTCGTTGACATTCACGTTCAAGGACACATACAGGATTAGCTTCTGTTCGATCACGTCTTCGAGCGACAGAAGCTCATCGTAAGGCCCGGTGATCAACGAGATGTCGTCGGCCATGAACGTCATCAGGTTGTTAATGAGGCCCTGGATCTTGGCAACCCGCTCCCGATCTCCAAAAGACTCCAAGAGATTCCGGATGCTCATATCCAGAGTGAGCCGCTGCTGTTGACTGATGGCGTCGGGGGCCGCCGTCGTTTTGATTGCGGCCGCGATCTGCTCCTTCAGGATCTCCTGGTCGTACGCAGCGACGAGGACGTCGTGGAAGTTGAAGCGGTTTCCGGTGTAGTGCAGGATGCGAGCGATGTTCTCAAGGTAGACTCGCTGGTGCCCCTCGAAGAAGTCCTTCTCCATTTTGAAGCTCTCGAAGATGAAGCTGACGTGCTGCTCGTAATTGCCATCGGGCGACCAGAACGGGTTGTAATTGACCGATATGTCGGGGCGCATAGGATTGATCACCCGTAGATCGCCAATCCGTCCCACAGCTTCCATGGCAGGAATGAGCCGTTCAAAGAGATCCCATTCGCCTTTGCCGTCAATGAAGACAATCGGGGCGCCACTTGCAATGTCCTGCTCAGTGATCGACTGAATAAGCGTCGTCTTGCCTGCACCCGTCATACCGAAGCAGTTGGCCTGGTATGTGCGCGTGTCGTGAGACCAAAATTGCGGCTCTCCATGGATGTCATGCCCGAGGAGCACAGCCCCGTCTTTCTTTGCCTGCTCAACCTGCTCGCTGACGGTCTGTTGTGAAATCGCCGGCACCGGTCGCGGCCAGGCTTCCTCCAGCTTCACCTTCTTGGTCGCCTGATACCGCACCCACTCGTAGAGGAAGACCCCGGCAAGCAATGGGTACAGCCCGAGCTCCACCAACTGATTCGCTCGAAGGTGCAACCGACTATAGGCGACGTAGAAGACCAGGCCGAAGATGGCTAGGAAGATGACCACTGCCACGAGGGTGGCGTCAGCCCCATCGTTTCTGGGACGGTTAGGGTTCTGATTTGGGGGCATGTCAACCTCACTTATTCAGGGTGAAAAAGAGGAAAGCCGCAACTGCCAGCAGGAACAGCACACCGCCCACGACGAAGAGGGGATGGAGGCGTCGCTTTCCTTTCGCGTCTCGCTGGTCGATCGGATCGAGAACGGGACTCTTCATCATTTCGAGGAAGCTGGTTTCATTGCCCGCCCGATACGCTAAAAGGAGGCGCTTTCGCGCCTCCTCCGAATTAAGAACTTTGGATTCTGGCATCAGAGCACCGCTGCAGCATCTACTTGGTGGTTCAGGTCGTTGGCGAAGACAAATCGGTAAATCTGGGGTTTGTCTTCGGTTTGCTTGAAGCAGAGCACCCCTTCGACACTCTGGCCAGGGTTCACATCCCGGCTGGAGAGCCGGGTTTCACGTAGTGGCACTGCTGTCATACTGCCGGTCCCAAGCTCAGTCAATTTCTGGGTCGAGAGCTGCGTTCCCTTGAGGGCACTGATCACGATCCCCGGAGAAGCGGGTACGAAGGTGACGACGGCCGGATCGCTCAGGCGGTAGGGATGCTGCCCCGGGTTCGATACGACGTAGCGAACGTAGAGGGCATCCTTGTCCCGAACAATCTCTGAGATACGTACGTTGACGTGGTCTTTGGCGTCCTTCACGCCGCGGCTATTCACGGGCGCGCTCTGCAGCATGGTCTGGGCGATGAGCGCGTCGGCTGCTTTCTGGATCTCGGTTTCGTCCACCCTGATCTGCGCTTCGGCCTGCTTTGCCGGTAGTGGACGGCCTTCGGTCTGATCGATGACAAAGGCTGCCGTAGCGACCTCGGCAGGCGCAAGGATCTCGTAGCTCGATTGCCCGTGCTCCGTCCAGATGAAAAGGTTCGTGGACTGGCCCTGCCGGAGAGGCTTCAGGGCAACGGTGTTGCCGTGCCACTCAATGCGGAAGTCCTCACTTCCCATCGCCGCGTTTGTGATTGGCTCCGGCATCTCTATGAGGCTGATGTGATTGAGGGCCGTTGCAACCCTCGTCACCGTGTTCGGGTTAACGGCCTGATGCGTAATGGTCTGAGCACGGACAACGCTACACGCCGCGAGAAACGCCAATGCCATCCTGATCTTCATGCTTACTCCCCGGGGCTTGAGGGAGAGGTCTGTTGACCCCTCCCTTTCAAGCGTTGGTACAGCTCATAGGTAAACGACGAAGTGCCGTTCTGTTTGAACAGAAGCGCGATCGCCAAGTGATCTCACGTAAGTCACCACGTCAGGCATGACCTTCATGAGTGTGTCGTGCGAGGCAGCGTTTGGATCATGCCTCACCTCTTCCAACGCTGTCTTGTACTGGCAGATCATCGGTTTGAGGTTGTTGGCTTTTTTGACCCAATGCTTTCCCGCACGGAAGCTATCCAGGAGCGTGTAACCAGGCATCGCGAAAACGGTGATCCGATGTCCACTCGACGTGATTTTGAACCGCACCTGAAACCGTGTTGAGAATGTATCCGCCAGCCACTGAGAGATAGAGCGCATGGGTTTCTCCGTTTCTCCATGCCTGGCGTTCCCGTTAGGGAGGGACGCCAAGCACAGACGCTTGTAGTTCCCTCCCTAGTCGGAAGGTCTGAGTTGTACCCATCACGATCAGGTGATGGATGTATGCCCGCTGCTAGAGCGAGGTGTAAACCGTACGTTCCTCGGGATTCTGAGGAGGTGGTTCAACGAGCGTTGAGACATACTTTGCGACCCGCATGTCCACTTCGTGTAGCTCGCGCTTGCTGAGCCTGCGTGCCTGTTTGTCTGCAACACTCCATTGGTAGGTGTAGGAGTTCGGATCTCGCTTCAGCTCGATTCGAACCTTAGTTTTCGCAGATCCGGCATTCGCCCGTTCCACGCGCCAGTAAAGAAATCGCATTGTCACTCCTTCTCTATCCACGCTGGTGTCTCCCTTGTTGGGGAAGGACACCAAGCGTGGAGCTTGTAGATCCCTCC
>CALMVK010000289.1:0-29866 GCA_937873145.1 uncultured Granulicella sp.
TTCGTGAAGGCGGCCGGACCGTTGGCGCGGGAACCATCAGCGAGATTATCAAGTAACTTCGGTGGTCATAGAAGCATTTGGCGGCGGGCTTAGGCTCGCCGCTTTTGTATTGCGTCGATCGCGTACGGCGCCGAGTATAGTGGGTCCATGGCTGTTCTGGCGGAGTTTGTTGACCTGGACGCGCGAACGTTCTCTGGGCTTCCGATGCCGTTGACTCTTCGTCTGCCCGTACCCCTTTCTGATACGGAGCTGATCGCTTTTTGCCGGGGCGTTCGCCCATACCAGGTGGAGCGTAACGCAAAGGGTGAATTGGAGATTATGTCGCCGAACGGTCTGCTGGGCGCATCCTTTGAAGCATTTGTCATCGCGGCACTCGGCACGTGGGCCTACATGCACGGGGGAATCGTGATTAGCTCCCAGGGGGGCTATACCTTGGCGGATACCTCCGTTCGAATGGCGGACGCCTCATGGATTTCAGAGGAACGATGGTCGGCGCTCTCTGCGCGCCAGCGCTCCGGCTTCGCTTCGCTCAGTCCTGATTTCCTGATTGAGATTGCTTCTGAAACGGATTCCCGGGCGAAGCTGAGACGTAAAATGGAGCAGTGGATGGAGAACGGTGCGAAGCTGGCCTGGATGATCGACCCGAACGGAGCAACTGTAAGCATCTACCGTCCGGGCAAAGGAATGGAGGTGCTTCTTCGCCCGGACTGGGTGGAGGCCGATGCAGTCGTTCCAGGTTTCCGACTGGAGACTTCGCGTTTGTGGGAGAAGTCGCAGTAGCGTTCCATTGGCTTTTGGGTTGGTTTTCGTAGATAATAGTAAAGCTGAGCGTGGCCTGACCGCTCCGCTTCCGTTTACAATCAGGACTATGGGTTGCAGGCGCCTCAAGCCTGTGTTGCGGCGTGCCAGTCGCTTTGAGTTCAGGCGATCAACCGGCATACTGCTTGCCAGCCGAGGTGGCTGGCCACGATAGGAGAATCACCAATGCGCGAAATTATTACGCTTCAGTGCCCCGATTGCAAAAATCGCAACTACTCCACAACCAAAAACAAGCGGACGACGACGGGCCGTCTGGAGTTTCAGAAGTTCTGCAACACCTGCCGCAAGCATACGCCCCATAAAGAGACCAAATAAGGTTGTTTGCCGGGGGAAGCAAAGGGGCTTTCCCCGGCTTGCGCGCGGTAACCCAAGGGGGAGTAAGCTCAACGGTTAAACTGTCGGTCTCCAAAACCGAACTTCTCGGTTCGAATCCGAGCTCCCCCGCCAGTTTGCATAAGAACGCAGTCATAACATAGATCGAAGTTGAGGCGTGGCAATGGCGAAGACGACAGCGTTAGTGGCAGAGCCGGGAACGGGGTTGGATCGGCTCAAAACCGGGCCGGCGCGGCTGGGCGAGTTCCTGAAGGATGTTCGCGCCGAGATGCGGAAGGTCGTTACGCCCTCACGGGATGAGGTTAAAAACACTACGATCGTGGTGATTGTGACTGTATTTATCTTTGCCGGTTACTTTGCCATCGTGGATGCGATTGCCGGCAATGCCATTACATTTGTTTTCAATCATTTGGCCAAGTCGAACTAGGTTTAGATTTCTTGGTGAGTAGGTTTTAGCGCAGGTCAGGCGTCGCAGCGCGGAAGAAGGTTAGTGGGTATGGCAGTGGAAGAATTGAACTCGGAAGAGCAGCTTCCGCCCGAAGACGGCGGAGAACAACTTGCTCCGTCCGCAAATGAGAACTTCAAGTGGTACATCATCCATGCTTACTCGGGGTTCGAGCGCAAGGTGAAGGAGTCGCTTGAGAGCCGCATTCGCGCCTACAATCTTGAACAAAAGATTGGCCGGATCGAGATCCCGCTCGAGCCGACGACTGAGGTGCGCAACGGCAAGAAGGTGACGATCGACCGCGTATTTCTGCCGGGGTATGTCTTCATCGAGATGGATCTCGATAACGATCTATGGCATGTCATCAAGAACACACCGCGGGTCACGGGTTTTTTGGGGACAGGCGACAGTCCTGTAGCGCTAAGCGAGACAGAAGTTGCCAGCATGTTGAACCGGGCCGACGTATCCAAGGACAAGCCCGCCATGAAGGTAAAGTTCGATAAGGGCGAGCAGGTTCGAATCAATGAAGGACCGTTCACAAACTTCAACGGCGCGGTCGACGATGTGAACGAAGAGAAGCAGACGTTGAAGGTGATGGTCAGCATCTTTGGGCGTCCGACGCCGGTCGAAATAGAGTTTTCAAAAGTCGATAAGATGTTGGATTCGTAGTGGAAGTAAAGCTGTTCCAGGAAATGCTGGAGATTTTTCAGAACTAACTGGCAGTGCGTAACGATAAAGATAAAGCAGAATTCCTTCAGCTGATAACGAAGGGCATCCGCGCTAAGAGGGTTACAATGGCACCGAAGAAGATCAATGGATACGTCAAGCTGCAGGTCATGGCCGGCAAAGCTACTCCCGCACCGCCGATTGGACCCGCGCTTGGACAGGCGCAGGTCAACATCATGGAGTTCTGCAAGCAGTTCAACGATCGCACCAAAGACCCAGGCATGGCGGGACTTACAATTCCTGTTGTCATTACGGTCTTTGGCGATCGCACGTTCAGCTTCATTACCAAGACTCCGCCAGCGCCCGTGCTGCTGAAGAAAGCTGCGGGGATTGACAAGGGATCCGGCACACCTAACAAGGAAAAGAAGGGCAAGGTCACTGAGAAGCAGATTATGGAGATTGCTGCGCAGAAGATGCCGGACCTGAATGCGACTACGGTGGAAGCTGCCGCCAAGAGCATTCGTGGAACGGCACGTTCGATGGGGATCGAAGTAGTTGCCTAACGCAAGTTCCTGGTGCTGTAAGTTAACTGTCTAAGTACGCAAAGGAGGACACACATAGTGTGTCCTCCTTTTGGCTTATTGAAGTAGAGGGATCTTCTGCCTTTAGCCTTAGGCCAGGACCGGGAGTTGCGCGTTGCGAAAAGCGCTGGCGTAACGCTCCGGCATGGGTGCCCGTTTCATGTCTGTCCCTACCGCGACGTGGGTGGTGGCTCCTTCGCAGAGCAGTAGATTGTCCTCTGCACGATGGAGCGCATAGGTAAAGCGAACGACCGAACCTCGAGTGCCGGCCAGCGTCGTGCGAACGATCAACTCATCGTCGTAGCGGGCGGGAGCCTTGTAACGACAGGTGGCTTCAACGACGGCAATCCCTACACTCTCTTCGCGTTCCATGGATCTGTAATCCAGGCCTAGAGCGCGGATCAGATCGGTGCGTCCAACTTCAAACCAGATAAGGTAATTTGCGTGGTAGACGACACCCATCTGGTCGGTCTCTGCGTAGCGCACGCGCACGCGGGATTCTGAGGTCATCGGTCCAGTTTAAAGCATCCGAGCCGTTGCGCTCAGAGAAGAAAGCTTCTTTCGCGAGTGTGGGCGCGGATGAAATCGACTGTGGTCTGGAGAGGAGTTCCTGGGCCAAAGATAGCGGCTACGCCGGATTGCTTCATGCGAACTTCATCCTGGATAGGGATGGTCCCGCCCAACACCAGGAGGATGTCCGCGGCGTGCTGGGCGACGAGCAGAGCGTGGATGCGGGGAACGATGACGTTGTGAGCTCCGGAGAGGATGGACAGACCGATACAGTCGACGTCCTCCTGGATGGCGGCAGAGACGATCATCTCGGGCGTCTGGCGCAGGCCGGTGTAGATGACCTCCATGCCGGCATCGCGCAGGGCGCGAGCGATAATCTTTGCGCCGCGGTCATGGCCGTCGAGTCCGGGTTTCGCGACCAGAACGCGGATGGGGGCTGCGGGCATTGGGTCAAGGCTAGAGGCCATACATTCCTGAATGCTGCGTGAGATAGAAGAACAAATGCGGGATTTTGGCTTCCAAGGGGGATTTGCTCTAAAAGTCTTCGTCGTCGCCGATAGGCATACCGGGTGGAGCTTCGATCGGCTTGGCGACGACGAATTTGGCGGGGTCGCGTTCAAACTCCTGGATGCGTGCGGACATGGCATGGCGATGGATAGCCTCGGCACTGCCAGTAGCTGCGGCTGCCGAAGTCCACTGTTGGAGCAGGCTGTCAAGGTGCGCGCGGACGATGGCGCGCGCCTGCGAAGATGCTTGTGGGTTCACACCGAGAGCGAGCATCCACTCGATGGCGCGAAATTCAACGGCGCGCTCAACTTCGGCGCCAAGGGTTTGGCTGGCGGGTCCGGTAGCTGAGGGGCGCTGGGCCGTGGTCTCGGAGAGGGATGCGAGCAGGTCTTCGAGACTGGGGCCGGGGTGCTCGCGCAGGTGGTATTGCTCAAGGCGTGAAGCGCGCGCGGGATCCAGCAGCACCTGGAGGGTGAGGTCGGCGGCGGACTCGGCGGAGGCGATCGGGTCAAAGGTGAGGCCAGTCTCGGACGGCAAGGACTCCGCGGTGCGGCGCAGGGCCGGTGGGCGTGGCGGAAGGATTTTTAGCAGCGATTCGGACAGTGTAAGGGTCTCGAAGGTAAGCGTTTTGAGGACGGCGGCGATGGCCTTGTTCTGCTCGGCGAGCGGAACGATCTCGGGATCAATCTGGCCGTCGCCGCGAAGCTGATAGCGGTAGTCCAGGCCGCCGATGAGCTTGGTGGCGGCTTCGGTCTGGTAACGGTGCAGGAGGTAAAGAGGCACGAGCGTATCTTCAAGCTGCGCCATGGGCATGCCGGGCTGGATGGCGTTTTGGCCGAAGCGGGCGAGGGCAGCGGAGCGGATGGTCAGGATGCGATTGAGTTCGTCGGCGGAGTCGGTGCCGTTGTCCCAGAGATGCCCATGTGGATGCGCAGAGCCGAAGGGGCGGGAGTCCTCATCGGTGATGTAGATGACACCGGACTGCTCGCTGGCGGTAAGGATCTTGTTGAGCTCAACCTTTACGTTGGAGCGGGCAGGAAACTGGCGGTAGCCGTAGTCGATGGCAGTTTTGTCCCAGAGGCCGATGTTGACGGGATAGGCGTGCGAGAGGTCGGGCACACCGTTCTTGTCGAGCGTGATCCAGGGATGCGGGTAGTCCATGACGGAGATGGTCTCGTCAGGGTTGGTGTGGGGATAGCTCGAGGCGGCGAAGTTGTGCGCGAGGCCGAGGGTGTGGCCGGTCTCATGCGCGGCGAGCTGACGCAGGCGCTGAAGGACCATGGCGAGCATGGGGTCGTTGGCAGGGGTGAATGTGCGTCCCTGGACGTAGGGGCTTAGCAGGGCTTCGGCGATGAGGTAGTCTTGGCGGCCACGCAGGGAGCCGAGGGTGACGTTGCCCTTCAGGATCTCGCCGGTGCGCGGGTCGGTGATGGCTGCGCCGTAGCTCCAGCCGCGGGTGTAGCGGTGCACCCACTGGATCATGTTATAGCGGACGTCCATGGGGTCGGCGTTGGCAGGGAGGATGTCGACGCGGAAGGTTCCGGGCGCCCAACCGGCGGCCTGGAAAGCCTGGTCCCACCAGCGCGCGCCTTCAAGTAGCGCGGAGCGGATGGGCTCGGGCGCGCCGTTATCGACGTAATACTGGATCGGCGCTTCGGCCTCGCAGGCGGTGCGGCAGGCAGGATCTTTCTTATTGAGTCGGTGGCGGATGATGAACTGCTGGTCGAGCTCGGCGCCGAGCGGGGCGGAGTAGTCGCGGTAGGCTGTGGGAAAGTAGCCGGCGCGAGGATCGTAACGACGCGAGACAAAACCGGGGCCGGGAAGCTCGATGAACGACTGGTGCTCGTGCAGGGTAAGAGCGTGAGGATCAGGGGTGACATCAGCGACGAAGCTCGAGCCTCCGCGGCGGCCGGCAGCGGAGTCGGTGGCAAAGGTGAGGATGGCTTCGACTTCGGTGTTTTTGGGAAAGGCTTTGGTGCCAGCTAGGTCGATGGTGGAGCGAGCGGGATCAAGGCGGTAGGTGCCCTGCTGGAGGCGGGTGAGGGTTTCGACCACGCCATGGGCGTCGCGGAGGAAGAAGTCGGTGGCGTCCACCAGGACCGCGCCGGAAGAATCGGCGGCCTCGACCTTAAAGCCGGCGAGCACGGACTCGGGGAAGGACTGGCGGATGGAGAGGAGCTCGGCAGGGTCGGTGGAGGAGCCGCGGAATTGCTGATTAGGCTCGACGAGAAGGACCTTGGGGCCGGTGCGTTCGAAGCGGACGATGCGGCCAGCGGAGGTCTGGCCGCGGTCCAGGCCGAGGTCGTTCGAGCCGGTGCCGTAGGGAAGCGACTCAGTGTAGAGCAGGTCCTGCTGGAGATGCGGAATCTCGAGATAAAGCTTGCCGCTCTTGGCGTCCCAATGCAAGGGGAGCAGGCCGGGCAGATTGGTCATGCCGGCGACATGTGCGGCGATAGTGGGGGGGGCGGCATCTGCGCGCGCCGGTGTGTCCGGCCGCTGGGCAAAGCTGGGCAGGGCAGACGAAAGCAGGCTGGAGCTAAGCAGGGCAAGAGCGAGGCAACGCTTGGCGGGCATGCTTCGTTTTAGCACAGCGGATGGATTACTCATGAGGGAGGGCCAGGATGTAGATGGCTTGATCGTGCGGGCCGAACCAGGTGCTGTAGTGCACAGGGCCGAAGGCGGCTGCGGGATAACAATCGGTAGGGCTGAAGGCGAGTCCGAAGCGTGGATGAATGTCCGGGGTTTTTTCCGCCTGCTCGTACTGGCAACGCTCCGGAATGGAAGGTGGAGGTACGGGATGGTAGGCGCCGGCGGGAATCTTAAGGCGTGAATCGTTGTAATAGCCGGTGAGCTCGAGTTGGGTCCAGACGTCGATGTCGAAGCCGGCGCGGATGGCAGTGCGGGGAATGCCTGCGGTGCGGAGTTCGTCGACGGCTTGCAGACGGGCGCGGGTCATGGCGAAGACGTCATGCATGCCGGCTGTGTCGACGAGCGCATAGCCGGCGAGCAGCAGCGCGCAGAGCAAGGGGAGCCGCCCTTGGAACTCCTGCTGGTAAAAGCGTAGAACGAAGACGAGCGAGACGACGAGGAACGGCAGTAGATAGCGGTCCCACATATCGTTGCGGGTGGCGAGCAGAATCAGGTAGGCGATGGACCAGGGGCCAAACAAGATCAGCAGCGTGGGCCAGGAGAGTGGCGAGTGTGCGTTCCTGGGAGTTAGGGAAACATTGGAACGAGACGCAGTGAGGGCGTTCCAGACGGACGCAATAAGAGCGAAGATGGAGGCGAAGGTAAGAGCGGTGAGCAAAATACGCAGCGCCAGGGGGAAGCTGTCGGCGCGCTGGCCCAGCAGCTCGGGAACATCGATAAGGCCACGCGGGCTGAAGTAGTTGCCGGCAAAGGGCGCAAGGAAGAGGTCGTAACGATGATGGCGGAGGAAGATTGCATAGCTGCCGAGGAGGAGGAACACGGCAGCTATAGCTGTGATCCTGCCGGGGCGGCTGCGCCACGGATACCGCACCAGGAAGGCGGCCGAGACCGGCAGGAGAAAGAGGAAAAAGTCGAGCACGAAGAGCAGATAGCCGGTGATCTCTGAGACCGTGGAGCGGTCCCAGGCTTTGGCGATGAGCGGTTCGGTAATGGAGTAGGGCTGGTGCGCAAACCAGCGCATGCAGAGATAGACAAAGCCGACGCTGACTATCCAGGATGCGGCGGCGACAGGAAGGACGCCGCGCCGCTTGCGCAGAAGGAACGCGGTGCAGGGCACGATGAGAAGAACGCCAAGCCAGGTAATCTGGCGGATGCTGCCGACCGCGGCATTGGTGAGGGCGGCACCGGCAATCCACCCGCAGGCGGCTCGATCGGTCGAAGCCCTAAGTGCGCTGATGCAAAGATCCATGCAGAGCAGGATGGTGAACAGACCGGCAATGTCCGTCATGAAGCTGAAGGAGAGCGGGACGAAGAGCGGCGAGAGGACGACAGTGAGCGTGCCGAGCGTAGCGGCAGGACGGGCGATGCCGCAGCGCTCGAAGAGCCGCTGAAGAAGGAAGATGACCGCAAGCGATAGAGTCGCGATCGAGACGCGCAGGATAGTGAAGGAAAAGCCGAAGAGCTTGATAAAAAGCGCGCCGAGATAGAGCATCCAGGTGAGGATGGGCGTGGCCCAGCCGTTATAAACGATGCGGCCGGTCTGCGCGGCGACGCGGGCGCTCCACATAAAGGATGGATCGTCGTTCATCCCAGTCTCGGCGATGGGGTGCGAGACGGCGAGGCAAAGGATCAGCAGCGCGGAGCAAAGCAGAGCTGGATGCAGGAGAACGGACTTGGTGGTTGAACGCAAAGGCGCGTCTTTCGGTCAAGGATACAGAGAATGGTTGCTACGATGACTCTGACCGAAGTTAGCATGCGGGCCGTTTGGCCTCCAGACCTCAAAAGAAGGATGCCGCGCACGAAAGGTGTAGCGGAACGGACGGAAGTGGGATAGTTTCCGCCGTTCTGGAATGGCAACTTCTTATTGAGAGAGCTTTCAACAAGAGGGCTGCAAGGAGGAGAGAGCAGAGAACGCGAGACAAGGTCGCATGTGCTTGGCTTAGAGGCGACAGCGACGCTGTGTGCGGAACCTGGTATCCCTGGCCCCGCATTAGGATTAGTTTGTGTAGCGTGGAGCGGGCTTGCCGGTCTGCTGAGAGGCTACAAAGAGGGCTGACCCGGCATCGAGATACTTGGTCACGGCATGGTCATCCTGAACTGACGGGGCGGTGACCTTTTCGCGACGCTCTAAACCCACCAGCGCTGCGTCCACCATGTCTTCTGTAGACATGACGAGTTTGGGGTCGATGTTGGATAAGGGAAACCCTGAGGTGTCCCAGATCTCGGATACGGTAGCGGCCGGCGCGACAAGCTGTACCACAATCTCGGTGCCGGCTAGTTCGGCCTGAAGAGCGAGAGACAAGTTCTGCACGTAGGCCTTGGTGCCTCCGTAGATCGGGGCGTAGGGATAGCCATCAAAGCCAAGTACAGACCCGATGTTGACGAGGGCGCCCCGATTACGGCTCTTGAACCCTGGCAGCACGGCCATGGCGAGTCGCGTGAGAGCGAGGATATTCAAGTTCACCAGCGTGTACAGCTGAGCGACCGTCACGCCATCCAGGAGCCCATTAAAAATTGTTCCTGCATTGTTGACCAGTAAAGTGATCTGATCATCCTCGGCGATGGCCTTCGCAACGTTTTCAAGCTGAGCCGCGTTCTCTAGGTCCGCCACATGGGTCTTCACCTGGATGCCATATTGTTGTGTCAAATCGTGCTTAATCGCGTCCAGCCGATCCGCTCGACGTGCGACCAGAAGGAGGTCATACCCTTTTTTTGCCAACCGTTCTGCGTACACCTTGCCAATACCGGACGAGGCTCCGGTGACCACCGCCGTTCCAAGCTTTGCTGCTCCGTTTGTACTCATCTGCCATCCTTTTCAACCGTATTTTGTACCGCACTGTAAAGACGCTTAGGTTCCGAGAAGGATGCAGGTTATTTTCCACATCGGTACAAAAATAAATCTCAGGATCACGGACCAGCATCGAAAGCAGGGAGGAGCAAGCGATGCTGTCAACTTTGCCGCAAAAGCGCTCTCCCGGCCGTCCCCGGGAGTTTGACCGTGATTCCGCGTTGAAGGCGGCGATGCTGGTTTTCTGGCGGTATGGGTATGAAGGGGCCTCGCTTGCCGATCTGACCGAGGCAATGGAGATCAGCAAGCCAACCTTGTACGCCGCGTTTGGGGACAAGGAAACACTGCTGCGGGAGGCCCTGCACATGTACCTTGGGCTTCACGCAGAGGCTTACACCACAGCCCTGAACCTTCCTACGGTGAAGCAAATCGCAGAAGCTTGGTTGCGTCTGGTGGGCGGAGTACGAGAAGAGGCTGCGGTACCTTCAGGCTGCTTCGTGGTTCAAGGAGCTTTGGTCGGCAGCAAGGCAAGCCGCGTTATTCAGGATGAGCTTGCTTCCATACGGAACGAAGCAACCCAAAAGCTTGAACAACGGTTTGCACGAGCCAAGCAGGAGGGAGGCCTTCCCGGCACATGGGAACCCGGTCCCCTGGCCCAGTATCTTTCCGCGTTGGCTTCCGGGCTGGCCGTACAATCGAGTGGCGGTGTTCCACCCGAGGTGCTCAACCAGGCTGTCGATCAGGTGATGGCGAACTGGCCTAAATAGAGTGCGTCTCGAACGAATTCGAGAGGTCCGCCGGCGCTTTGCCGCTAAGATCAGGGTTTTTTTTGGCGAATACGTCCTCAGTCGTGCACTGGAAGCGGTGCCTGGATAGTGGTTGCCGGTGGCTCACTCAGTGTTGCGCGCCAGGCTTTGGCGTACTTCCAGCTGACGTACGTGGAGTGATAGAGGTGCAGCAGCAGGCCCTCGCGTCCGTCAAGAATCCCGAGGCGGAGGAAGTAGTTCCAGAAGAAGGTAAGCTGCGGCACGATGAAGACGTTCCACATAAACGCGACGGATCCGCGGCTCTTGCGGCCTTGCGCAAGCAGAACCTGGGCACCCAGGGTGGAGTAGCGATCCATGTGTTCGAGATAGTCTTCGAGCGTGGGATAGGCGTGGTGGATCAGGTCGTAGTCCAGCCGCGACGACGCGCCATCAAAGACGATCGTCTCGTGCACAGGACGATCTTCAAAGTGGGGCGTATGCGAGAAATTTGCTGTGGAGCGGCGGAAGAGGCGCAGCTTGGCATCCGGATAGTAGCCGCCGCGCCGGATCCAGCGATTGAGAAAGAGATTGCGGCGACGGATGTAGTAGGCATCGGCGGGTGGGTTGGTGGGCAGCAGGCGGCGGATCTGCTGGCGTAGCTCGGGGGTGAGTTCTTCGTCGGCGTCGAGCGAAAGGATCCAGTCGGAGGTGCACTGCTCGATGGCGAAGTTCTTCTGTGAGGCAAAACCCTGCCAGGTGCGGGAGAAGACCTTGGCCCCGAAAGACTCGGCGATGGCCAGCGTGCGATCCTGCGAGCCGGAGTCGACGAGCACGATCTCATCGGCAAAGGTGACGCTGGCCAGGGTGCGGGCCAGGTTGCGCTCCTCGTTACAGGTGATGATGGCGACGGAAAGCAGAGGCATAGCGGTAAGGCACTCCGAGGCTGTCCGATGAGCCCTCGGAAGCAGATGAAGTTGGTAGAGGAGAGACCCGGCTCGGGGAGCTGGATTAACCGTTTCAATAAAAGAACTTTCTTCTCGATCATACCCCGGAAGTTCCGGACGAGGACGGGTGCTAGCCCCGGTGAATTGACTCGTGTCGGGCGGCAAGCCTTCAAATAACACGGAGATTCTGGCTCGTTAGAATGACGACACAAGCCAGGTACAGGATTGTGACTTCGCTAAAGACGGCTGACGCAACGGGCTTCTCCTCTAAACGCACCTCACTTATGCGAGGTGAATGGATGAATCGGCGAGCTGCTCCTGAAGCAGGCGCTCGGTCAGCTTTTTAATCGTTTCGCCGGTTTTTGGGAGAGTGAAGTCGCCCTGATCCTCGGACCAGTCAAGCTTGAAGCTGCTCGAACGCGCGGAGATCCAGATCTGGCGGACGGGGGTCTGCGGGGTGAAGACGAACTTGAAAGAGCCGTCTTCAAAGAGCACATTGAGGACGCCGTTGTTGTCCTCGGTCTCGAAGCCGCCGTCCTGCTCGGCTTCGATGAGGGACTGCTTGAGCGCGTGGAGTGCCTGGTCGGAGACGCGGCGGAAAGTCGACTCGTCGATCATGCGTCTAGTCTAGCGGAGGGATGAGCGAAGGACGAATGCGGAGCCTGCGCCGCAGTGCGCGCATCCGGGCCAGCTTAGGCGAAGAGTGCGCCCTGAACGGGTGAGCCGACGTTGGCGGTGGGCTTGCGGGCGGGTCCGTGGTCGCGGGTGAGCAGAGCGTCGGAGGAGCGCGGCAGGAGACTGTAGCGTCGGCAGGCCTGTTCGACGAGCGCGGCGAGCGCATCGCGGTAGGGCTTGGCGGCGAAGGCATCGGCAGCGAAGCGGGAGAGGTAGTCGGCTTCAAGGGCCGGAAAGTGATCGTGGATGAAAGCGAGAAAGGTAGCGTGCGAACAGGGCTTTAAGAACAAGGGCTGCGCGGCAAAGAAGCTGGCCTGCGCCTGCGCGGCACGGAACGCCATGGTGTCGAGGGCCTCCGCCGTGTCCGTAATGCCGGGCAGCAGCGGCGAGCAGAAGATGCCGGCCGTCAGCCCAGCCTGGCGCAGGCGCAGCACGGTGCGGAAGCGAAGATCCGGGCGAGGAGCGCGGGGCTCGAGCAATCGGGCGAGGGCGGCGTCCGGTGTAGTAATGGTCAGGTGCAGGACCAAGGTGTTCTTGCTCGCAATCTCGGTCAGGAGATCGATGTCGCGCGCGATGAGCGTGGACTTGGTAATGATGCCGAGCCGGAGGCCGGAGTGGCGTGCGAAGACTTCAAGCAGCGAGCGCGTAATGCGGGCGGTGCGCTCGATGGGTTGGTAGGGGTCGGTGGCGGTGCCGAGCGCAATCTCGTCGGCCGGGTCGATCTTGCGGAGTTCCTGATCAAGCAGCCAGGCTGTATTTTCCTTGAGGAAGATGAGCCGCTCGAAGAGGCTGGGATCGTGAAAGTCAGGCGCGTTCGCGGTCGGTGTTTGAGCGGCCAGGAACTCATGCGTGTAGCGCGCGTAGCAGTAGCGGCAGGCGAACTCGCAGCCGCGGTAGGGATTGATGGAGTAGGCAAGCGAGAGCTGGCGCCGAGAGATGGAACGATTGAGCACGCTTCGTACCTTGAGTGCGCGAAACTCAATGTTGTGGCCGTCCGCGTGGTGGGTGGCCTCAGCGGCAAGCCGAGCAAGACCGGTAGGGGCGTGGGGCAGGATAGGGAAGAGGGTAGGGGGTGGAGTGCTGCTAACGGGGTAGAGCGTCTTCGCCATTTGTTCTCTCCACCGCAACCATAGTGGGATGGCTCCGGCACGTCAAGCGGGTGTTGAATAGACTGTGTGAAACGCACATTTTCCGAGAAGGCTAAGCGTGATCTCCCGAAGGAATGGACGGGGTAGAGGCTATGTATCGTTTGTTGGTGTTTCTGCTGGTCATGGCGTGGGGCAAACTAAGGATTGAGGCACAAGAGGGCAGCAGTGCCGCGGCCCAGGCAGCCGTACTTCCCACTGGAAGTGTCGCCGGAACGGTAACCGATACCGACAAGGCGTCCATTCCCGGAGCAACCGTGCAGCTCGAGAGCCGGGACGCCAAGTCACGGGTCAGTGCGAGCACGGACGCTTCAGGCGGCTTCCGCTTCCATTCGGTCGCCGACGGGGAGTACAGCGTGACGATCGCCGCAAAGGGCTTTGCGGCGTGGCACATCCAGGATGTGCTTGTGGTGCATGAGGGAGAGTCGGTGGTCCTGCCGGCGGTACAGCTGGGGGTGGAGGGTATAACGACGAGCGTGAATGCAATCACGCTTGAAGACCTGGCAGAGGAGCAGATCACAGCGGAAGAGCATCAGCGTATTTTGGGAATCCTGCCCAACTTCTACGTAAGTTATGTTCCCCATGCGGCTCCGTTGACGCGCAAGCAGAAGTTCAAGTTGGCGCTGGTGGTGAGCACCGATCCTGTGACGTTTTTGACGACGGGTGTGACGGCAGGCATTGAGGACTGGCAGGGGGACTTTTCCGGCTATGGAGTTGGAGCTTCGGGCTATGCCGAGCGGTACGCGGCTGCGTATGGCGACCACTTGAGCTCGACGATTTTGGGAGCGGCACTGTTTCCATCGCTGCTGCACCAGGATCCGCGCTACTTCTACCGCGGGCATGGCAAGGTAATTACGCGAGCGCTCTACGCGATTTCGACGACGGTGGTGTGCAAAGGCGATAACGGCAAGTGGCAGCCGAACTTTTCGAATGTGCTGGGGAACCTGGGTTCGGCAGGCATCTCGACCTTGTACTACCCGGCCAGCGAGCGGCACAGTGTGCAGGTGACGGTCGACAATACGCTGCTGGGCGTGGCGACCGGAGCGTTCGGAACGCTCTTCCAGGAGTTTCTCCTGAAGCATGTAACCAAAGGTGTGCCGGGGAAGCGACCGGCCGCGCCATGAACGGGGTAGACTGACGGCATGAATCTTGCGCTTGAGGGAGTGGAGTTGCCGATCCGTTTACGGCTGGAGAAGCCGCTAACGGATCTCGAACTGATGCGCTTTTGCACGGTCAACGAGATGGTGCGGGTGGAACGTGACGCCAATGGAGAGCTGATACTCATGTCGCCGAGCGGACTGGAGGGCAGTAGCTGGAATTCGGAGTTGATTACTGAGCTGAATCTATGGGCGCGGCAGGATGGGCGCGGGAAGGTCTTTGACTCGAACGGCGGCTTCACTTTGCCTGACGGCTCGATGCGCGCGCCGGATGCGGCCTGGGTCTCCTCGAGGCGGTGGAACTCCGTGCCTCGCGAGGAGCAAAAACGCTACGGGCGCGTGTCGCCGGAGTTTGTGATCGAGCTGCGGTCCGAGAGCGATCGTCTACCGCCGCTGCAGGAAAAGATGCAGCTATGGATTGCGAACGGGGTGGAGTTGGCATGGCTGATTGATCCGCAGCGGAAAGTAGTCGAGGTATACCGGCCGGGACAGGAGCCGGAGGTGCATGAACAGCCGACGTCGGTGCAGGGAAGCGGGCCGGTAGAAGGATTCGAGTTAGTGTTGGAGCGGATCTGGAATTGAAGACGCTTCCGTTCCTGCCGGCAGTCTCTGCCAAAGGGCATAGCCGAAGTTCTCGGGCGACGCGGCAATCGCGACGCGGTAGTGGGTGTGAATGTAGGAGCAAACCGGTTCGAGGACGGAGCCGGGATTTCTAACGGCAGCGTGGTACGGATACCAGAAGTACGACGAAATTGTGCTTCGCCGTCCTTCTGGGTCGGGGCTGCAGGAGTCTTCATTTCCGGCGAGGATGAGCAGAGGTCGCTCAGGAGAATGTGCCAGTTCGGCAACTTTGCGCTGCACAGCTTGCGGAGTGAGGACGTTCACCATACCAAAGTAAAAACCTGGGTCGATCTCCTTGGTTTGCAGCGTGCCAAAGCGGCTGGGCGTGTAGCTGAAGGGTGCTTCGAAGATCGTCCCCGAAGGGTAGCCGTAAAGCAGGGCAGGGGAGATGCCGCGCTGATGATGAGCGAAAAAGCGCATTTCGGCGAGTTTGGTCTTCGCTTTCTCGACGCCGAAGAGGGTGGCGCTTTTTGCCTGGATGAAGCGGTCGAGCCGGTTGTCGGAGTGCTCTGGTTCATTGGCGAAGATGGCGGGAAGCGCAGCCTTCGACCAGCCGATCGCCCGTCCATACAAGCTGAAGCGGGCGTTCAGCAGTAGAAAGAGGAAGCAAGCGGCAGACACAAAAAAGCGGCCGAAGACACGGAACCGCCCAACCAGGACGAACGCGGCGATCCAGCAGCCGAGCGGGTCGAGGAGGACATGGATCAGGTCGCAGCGGCCGAGCGCACCGGCGATAGAGCCGGCGGAAACCAGGGTAAGGACGACGACGGCGTTCGGGCGACGCAGGCGAAACTGCTGCAGGCAGTAAGAACTTACCAGACCGAGTGTTGTCAGAAAAAGCAGGATGTGGGGCGCAGGAGGGATCGGGAAATTGAAGCCTCCGGTGCGAAAGGCATCGAAAGTTGCGAACACTTCGAAGTGGGCCGCAACCCGGGTGACAAGCAAGAGTGCGGGCAGCAAGATAAGAAAGCACAACAAGGTTCGCCGCGCGCGCAAATCCAGAAATAGAAGCACGTAGAGGCACATGCCGCACGCAAATGCGAGCGCCAACTCAGGCGAGATCGTGAGCAGCGCAGCATAGCAGGGAACGATGAGCAGAATACCCGCAGGTATTGACCAGGGTGAGGCGGTACGGGACTGGAAACGGTAGAGGCAAAGCCCGAGAAAGAGTGGTGTGGTGAAGCGGAACAGGCTGTAGTTGGTTCCAGTACAAAGCATTGCAGTCAAGGCGAAGGCAAAAAAGAACGCGAAAGCAGCGCGCCGCAGGCGAAAGGGAACGTCGACCCACTGCAAGGTGCAATAAAGGAGCAGAACTCCAACTAAATTCGTGAGGGTCCAGAAGAGGAAATAGGCTCCGCTTGCAGACAGGTGAAACGCATGCGCCAGCCAGGCGGGGCCGTACAACAGAAAGGCTCCGTAGGCGAACTCGAAGTCAACTCCGGGGGGCTTCCCCGCCAGAACCAGCTTCACGCGATCGATAAGATAAATTGACTCCTCGATGCCCTCAAGCTTATGCGTCGCGATCGCAAGTGCTGCGCTGGTTCCCAGTGTCAACGTGAGCGCCCAGTAGAGAGACTTGCGGGACAGGCGGTCTGCTGGACAATTCGCTGCCTGCGGCCACGTCCAGTGGAAGGTGCACCCGAGGACCGCAGCGACAAACGCCAGGATAAGAACCTGCGCTGCATGGTTATTGAAGCCGAAGAGATAGGAATCGGAGAAGCTGGGCGCAACGGGAAACCGGTACGGCAGCCAGAGTAGCAAAGCTACGGTCACCGTACAGAGGCCAACAAGCGACCACCCGGCCGGATGAAAAAAACTTGGCATCGAAAGACGAGTCTAGTAGCCCTCTTTGGCAGGGTCAACTTGACTTTCCTGAAGCAGGTCAAGATAATCAAGAAGTTCGCTTCCGCGAAGCAGTCGAACCACGTCCTGACCGTTGTGTCATGAGAGGTGGAAGATAAAGGAAAACCATGGCCCAAAAAGTGTCGAAGAATTTGGCGGCTGCGCGTGCGCTTGTGGAGCCTCGTCCGTATCTGCTGACGGACGCCGTTCCGTTGCTCAAAAAAGCCAAATACGCGAAGTTCGATGAGACCGTGGATGTTACGTTGCGGCTTGGAGTGGATCCACGTCATGCCGACCAGATGGTACGCGGGACGGTTGTATTGCCGCACGGCTTGGGCAAGTCGAAAACGGTCGCCGTCATCGCTTCAGGAGACAAGATCAAGGACGCCGAGGCTGCTGGCGCGGAGTTCTTTGGCGGCGAAGAGCTCGTCGAGCGTATCCAGAAAGAAGGCTGGACCGCCTTCGACGCCCTGATTGCAACCCCAGACATGATGCGTTCTGTTGGCCGGTTGGGCAAGGTGCTAGGCCCCAAGGGGCTGATGCCGAACCCTAAAACAGGCACGGTGACGAGTGATGTCGCGGCTGCTATTCGCGAGATTAAAGCCGGTAAAGTGGAGTTTCGCACCGATAAGACAGCTTTGGTGCATGTTCCGGTTGGAAAGCTGTCCTTTGATCCGCAAAAGCTGATTGACAACGCAATGACCGTTATCACCAGTGTAGTCAAGGCGAAGCCTGCGGCCGCAAAAGGCAAATACATCAAGGGAATCACAATCTCCTCGACGATGGGTCCAGGCGTCCAGCTTGATAGTTCGGTCGCGGACCTGGCAGGGAAAGCGTAGTCGGCGACGAGTTGCTTATTCGCTGAGATGGCTTGAGAAATCATTGGATCGCCAACTGTAAACCTAAGTTAAAGGTTGACAACTGGTAGTGAGGTAAGAGTTCTATGGCACTAAGCAGAGCGGCAAAGGCAGTTAAGGTTCAGGTTTTGACGAAGGAGTTAGAAGCCTCCACTTCTGCGATCATTGGTACGTTCGCGGGCTTGACTGCGTCGAAGGACTTCGATTTACGCAAGACGGTACGCGCGGCCGGCGGAAGCTACCACGTCGTAAAAAATAAGCTGGTGGCAAAGGCCAGCCAGGGCTCAAAGATCGAGGCTGCGCTGCAAGGGCTGAAGGGCGTTTCGGCAGTCGCATACACGTCGGGAGATCCGGTACAGCTCGCCAAGGCGCTCTCTAGCTGGGTGAAAGAGAACGCTGAGTTTACCTTCAAGTTGGGCATTGTCGACGGCAAGATTATCGACGTTGCGGAGATCGGTGCACTCGCGACCCTACCGGGCAAGGAAGAGCTCTTTTCAAAGCTGCTCTTCTTGATTCAATCGCCCGCGCAGCGTCTGGCGACGGTCATGAATGCAACGGGGCGCGATCTAGCTGTGGTGATCGGCCAGGCGGTTGAGAAGGAGAAGTTTGCCGGTGCGCCACAGGCTCTCGCTGCTTCTGAAGTGTCCGTATCGCCAGAGGTAAGTTCCTCCGAAGCAAGCTCTGCCCATGCGGAAGAGGCAAGCGTTGGAGAGCAGGCCAGTGGAGCCTCTCAGCCGGAGAACGGCACGGGTTCCCAGGCCGGTGGAGCGGCATCCACTGAGCCTGTGGAGGGCTAGTTAGGATTTTGTTCCGGGCCAGAAGGTACGCTTGTCTGGGCGTATCGGAAACCTTCAGGCCGTGAGGACAGCCGGGATCGAATCGAGAATAGATCCTTGGAAACATTGGAGCAGCAAAGCATTGATAGACACAGAGGAGAAGAGATGGCAGACATGCAGCAGTTAGAAGACCAGATCGTTAGTTTGAGCTTGTTAGAGGCATCCGCGCTTGTGAAGAAGTTGGAAGAGCGTCTTGGTGTTTCGGCCGCCGCCGCTGTAGCGGCACCTGCTGCCGGTGGGGGCGCAGCGGCTGCGGCACCGGTTGAAGAGAAGACCGAGTTTTCCGTGATCTTGAAGGATGCCGGCGCAAACAAGATCGCTACCATCAAGGCTGTGCGTGAAGTAACGGCACTGGGCCTGAAGGAAGCAAAGGATCTGGTCGATGGAGCGCCCAAGCCGCTGAAGGAAGGTGTCTCGAAAGACGATGCAGCCGCCATTGCCAAGAAGTTTGAAGGCGTTGCCTCCGTTGAAATCAAGTAGCTTCCAAAAGTTGCAAAGTGAACAACAAAGCGGTATCCTTCCTAGTGAGGGTACCGCTTCTGGTGTAGGGTTCTTTATCCTGAAGGCTGGTGTCTTTCCGAAGATGTGTAAGTAGGTTCAAGTAGTTTCCGGTCCATCCTGGAATAAGCGGGTTAAGGGATCGGCCATGCTATCGGTCAAGCGGCAGGCAAGTAGCATGAAACAGGCTTACGGCAGCAATCTTGAGGCTATGCGGGCCTTTAGGGCGGTGGGCATTTCGAGTACCTCGTATAGGCACAGTGTGAAGCGATCAGGTTACGCTCGCGGGAGCTCTCGTTCCTGCGAGCGCGTATGGGTTTCGGATAAATCGCGTGCATTGGAGCACTGGTAGGAGACTCCTTCCGTTGGCGAACTGTATGCGTTGCAGAGGGTGGAGTAGTTAGGGTGCAGATGATCTCAGAGTGCTTCGGGATCCCTGATACAGACAGGAAAAAGCAAACCGGGACGCAACGAACCGGAGAAGGCGTGCAGGCTCGGCTGGACGCGAGGACAGCCGAGCAGATACAAGCGCGTAAGGGGGCGACTCAAGCTCCTTGGAGCCTCGCCGAAGTTTAAGTTTTAGGAGAGAGCATGTCTGAGCAGAACCATCATGGGAACCAGTCTAGCGAAACACGTCCGCTTCGCAGCCGTCTCGACTTTTCGAAGATTCCCAC
The DNA here is from genome assembly GCA_937873145.1 of uncultured Granulicella sp. GTDB lineage: Bacteria > Acidobacteriota > Terriglobia > Terriglobales > Acidobacteriaceae > Edaphobacter. Next base: position 19,294 of record CALMVK010000289.1, read on the forward strand.
TGCGATTCAGATCCCAAACTTGATTGAAGTGCAGCGCCGCAGCTACGAGCGGTTTTTACAGATGGACAAGCTGCCACAAGAGCGTGAAGACAACGGGCTGCAATCTGTTTTTACCTCTGTTTTTCCAATCACCGACTTTCGCAATGTATCTGAACTTGAGTTTGTGGATTTCTCGATTGGGAATTGGGAGTGCAAGTGCGGCTACTTGAAGGGATTGAACCATCTGCGTACGGCCTGTTCGAACTGCGGCCACATGGTCATCACGGATCCATTTCATCCTGGCGACGTGCTGTGTAACTTTTGCGGAACTTATAACAAGAACACTCCCGATTTCTGCACCAAGTGCGGTGATCCCGTGGGCTTGCAGTTGAAGTACGACCAGGCTGAGTGTGAAGAACGTGGTATGACCTATTCGGCTCCGCTCAAGGTGACGATTCGCCTCAAGATCTACGACAAGGACGCCGAGACCGGCGTCAAGAGCCTGCGCGATATGAAGGAGCAGGAGGTCTTTTTCGGCGACATCCCGCTGATGAGCCAGAACGGAACTTTCATCGTCAACGGCACCGAGCGCGTCATCGTCTCGCAGCTCCACCGTTCGCCCGGTGTGTTCTTTGAAACTGCGAACAACCGCACCTACTTCCTGGGCAAGATCATTCCGTACCGCGGCAGCTGGGTGGAGTTCGAGTACGACCAAAAGAACACTCTCTATGTCCGCATCGACCGCAAGCGTAAGTTCCTTGGCACTATCTTCCTGCGTGCGCTTGGCCTGCGTACCGACGAAGAGATCCTGAAGACTTTCTACACGGTGGATACGATCGGCGTGGCCGAAGGCAAGCTGAGCTGGAGAGTGCAGGAAGACGGTAAGTTCACCAACCTGTTGGGCACCCGTCCCTCCGCTCCCGCAAAGAATGGTGCGGAAGAGATTGGCGTCGCTGGCAAGAAGATTGGTCCAAGCGTCATGAAGGCTCTCCGCGCGGCAAAGGTCGCCTCCGTAGAGGTCGAGACCAGCGAATTTGACGGTGCGATGACGGCATCCGATGTGGTCGATATGGCGACGGGCGAGTTGATGTACGAGGCCAATCAGGAGCTCTCCGCCGATAAGCTGCACAAAATTCTTCAGTCCGGCGTCACCAGCTTCGAGATCTTCTTTCCCGACCGTGACGATGTGGGCAACATCATCACCAACACCTTGCGGCGTGACTCCGTGCGCAAGCCGGAAGAGGCGTTGATCGAGATCTACCGCAAGCTGCGTCCAGGGGACCCACCGACGCTTGACACCGCGACCGCGCTGTTCGAAGGCATGTTCTTCGATCCGCGCAAGTATGACTTCTCGCGCGTTGGCCGGCTGAAGTTCAACATCAAGCTCTATGAAGATCAGTCCGCCGAGGGTCTCGACAATCGTACCCTGACGCCCGAGGACTTCTACGGCACCATCCGTTATCTGCTTAAGCTGCGCAAGAACATCGGCGTCGTCGATGACATCGATCATCTGGGCAATCGCCGCGTACGCGCGGTTGGTGAATTGATGGAGAATCAGTTCCGCATCGGCTTGGTACGTATGGAGCGTGCGATCAAGGAGAAGATGTCGGTCTATCAGGAGATGTCGACCGCGATGCCGCACGACCTGATCAACGCGAAGCCGGTCATGGCGGCGATTCGTGAGTTCTTCGGTTCCTCGCAGCTTTCGCAGTTCATGGACCAAACCAACCCGTTGTCCGAGATCACGCACAAGCGCCGTCTGTCGGCCCTTGGGCCGGGTGGTTTGTCGCGGGAGCGCGCCGGCTTTGAGGTACGCGACGTGCACCCCACCCACTACGGTCGCATCTGCCCGATTGAGACGCCGGAAGGTCCAAACATCGGCCTGATCTCGTCTCTCTCGTGCTTCGCGCGCATCAACGAGTACGGCTTCATCGAAAGCCCGTATCGCCGCGTCAAAGACGGGCGCGCACTGGACTATGTCGCGGTCACCAACGCCGGCGAGAGCGGTCTGCGGCAAGGCGATCACCTTGAGACGATGGAAGCTCTGACCAAAAACGAGGAGCTACGTACTGCGGGCAAGCGCACCATGGATCTTGAGCCGTTCAGCTTCTATCTCTCCGCATGGGAAGAGGATCGGCACACGATCGCGCAAGCCAACATCGAGCTCGATGCCGACCTGAAGATTGTGCAGGACATCGTCGATGCCCGGCGTCAAGGCAACTTCGTGCTAGTCAATAAGGCCGAGGTCGACTACGTAGATGTCAGCCCCAAACAGCTTGTCTCCGTGGCTGCCTCGCTCGTGCCGTTTCTTGAGCATGACGATGCAAACCGCGCACTGATGGGCGCGAACATGCAGCGGCAAAGTGTGCCTTTGCTTGTCGCAGAAGCTCCGTTTGTTGGTACCGGCATGGAAGGCGTCACGGCCCGCGACTCGGGTGCCGTGATTCTCGCCAAGCGCAACGGCATCATCGACTCGGTTGATAGCGAACGCATCATCGTGCGAGTCGAAGGTGAGCACCATCCGACGCAGCTCTCGCGTGAGGTGGGTTCGGATATCTACCAGCTGACGAAGTTCAAGCGCTCCAACCAGAACACCTGCATCAATCAGAAGCCGATCGTGCGCAAGGGCGACCGGGTGGTGAAGGGCCAGGTGATCGCCGATGGTCCTTGCACTGAGCAGGGTGAGCTTGGCCTCGGCCGTAACGTGCTCGTCGCGTTTATGCCGTGGCGTGGGTACAACTTCGAAGACGCAATCCTGATCTCCGAAAAGCTGGTCCGCGAGGACTACTACACCTCAATCCACATTGAGGAGTTCGAGATCGAGGCGCGCGACACGAAGCTTGGGCCGGAAGAGATCACGCGCGACATCCCAAACGTCTCCGAGCATGCATTGCGTGACCTGGATGAGAGCGGCATTATCCGGATCGGCGCCAAGATTGGGCATAACGACATCCTGGTCGGCAAGGTGACGCCTAAGGGCGAAACGCAGCTCACACCGGAAGAGAAGCTGCTGCGGGCCATCTTCGGCGAGAAAGCTGGCGACGTCCGCGACGCGTCTCTCACCTGCCCTCCGGGTATCGAAGGCACGGTTGTCGATGTTCGGATTTTCAGCCGAAAGGGTCAGGAGAAGGACGAGCGCGCCAAGCAGATTGAGCAGGAGATGGTTGAAAAGCTCGAGCGTAACCTCGCCGACGAGATCCGTATTCTCACCGACGAGCGGCTCAAGCGGCTCGAGGCCATTCTCGGCCAGAAGGAAGTGCTGGCCGACCTGCACGACGAGCGCACCAACAAGAAGCTGCTCAACAAGGGCGAACTGCTTGATCGCGACATGATCGAGCTCATCTCGACGCGTAACCTCAAGCGCATTCGCTATGCGGACAAAGATCCGCGGGTAAATGAGCAGATCGACGAGATCGAAGAGATGACCTCGCGGCAGATCGATGTGCTGCGCAAGATCACCAATGAGAAGATCGGCAAGATGTCGAAGGGCGACGAGCTGAGTCCAGGCGTCATCAAGATGGTCAAGGTGTACATCGCGATGAAGCGCAAACTCTCGGTTGGCGACAAGATGGCCGGGCGTCACGGCAACAAGGGCGTGATCGCGCGCATTCTGCCCGAAGAAGACATGCCGTATCTTCCCGATGGAACTCCGGTCGAGATTGTGCTCAACCCGCTCGGTGTTCCTTCGCGTATGAACGTTGGGCAGATTCTCGAGACGCATCTGGGCTGGGCTGCGCATGAGCTTGGCGTCCAGGTGGCGGCCTTGGCTGCGGAGATGGAGTCGGCTGCTGAAGTGCGTGAGCTGTTCAAAGCACGCTTCGTTGGTACGGCTGCGTTGAACCAGTTGCTTGACCTCGACGACGCGCAGACGTTGCGTGTGGCCGCAGGCATGAAGCGCGGTATCTGGTTCGGCACGGCTGTCTTTGACGGCGCGCAGGAGACCGAAATCAAGGCGCTGCTCAAGTCGGCTGGTCTTCCCAGCTCAGGCAAGACGCAGCTCTTCGATGGCATGTTGGGCGATCCGTTCGAGCAGCCTGCTACCGTGGGCTACATCTACATGCTCAAGCTGTCGCATCTGGTCGACGACAAGATTCATGCACGGTCGATCGGGCCGTACTCGTTGATCACGCAGCAGCCGTTGGGTGGTAAGGCGCAGTTTGGCGGACAGCGCTTCGGAGAGATGGAGGTCTGGGCGCTGGAAGCCTATGGTGCGGCCTACATCCTGCAAGAGCTGCTCACGGCCAAGTCGGACGATGTCTTCGGCCGCACCAAGATCTACGAGGCCATCGTCAAAGGAGAAGCCGCAATCGAACCCGGCGTGCCGGAGTCGTTCAATGTATTGATCCGCGAGTTGCAATCGCTTTGTCTCGACGTCGAGTTGATTAAGCAGGCCGATCAGAAGAAGGTTGCCTTGCCTCAGATCGCGGCTGCCGACTAACCCGTAAAACCAGCCCGGAGAGCGAGAAATATGCGCTCTCCGGCGAGCACCACGACAACTGAAGACAAGCCTCAGCACCAGAACCACGGGCATCGCGATGCGCCCAAAGTCATTGCGGAACAGAAGTACAACCGCAGCTCCCAAACTTGGGACAACGCTGCCTCGGAGATCGAGAATATGTTTCGCTCCAGCCCCTTTGAACTAACCGGTCCTATCGCCGACTTCGACGCCATCAAGATTCAACTTGCCAGCCCTGAAAAAATCCGTAGCTGGTCGCATGGCGAAGTGACCAAGCCCGAGACCATCAACTATCGCACCTTCAAGCCGGAGCGGGATGGCCTCTTCTGCGCACGCATCTTCGGACCCATCACCGATTGGGAGTGCCTCTGCGGCAAGTACAAGCGCATGAAGCATCGCGGTGTCATCTGCGATAAGTGCGGCGTCGAAGTCACGCTTTCAAAAGTTCGCCGCGAGCGCTTGGGCCACATCGAGCTTGCCAGCCCCTGCTCGCATGTGTGGTTCTTTAAGGGTCTTCCCTCGCGCATCGGCCACCTGCTCGACATCTCGTTGCGTGAGCTTGAAGCGGTGCTCTACTTCGAGTCGTACGTCGTCGTTGATCCTGGTGACGCGCCCGTCAAGGAGCGTGAGGTGATCAAGGATGAGCAGCGCTTCCGCGAGCTCGACCAGCAGTATCGCCCTTCGGGCTTCAAGGCCATGATGGGCGCTGAGGCGATCAAGGAACTACTCAAGCGCGTTGAAATCGCCGAGCTCTCAATCGAGCTGCGCGAGCGCATGAAGACTGAGACCTCACTTCAGAAAAAGCTCAAGTACTCGAAGCGTCTGAAGATCGTCGAGGCCTTCAAGAAGTCGGACAACCTGCCGCAGTGGATGATCCTCGATGTGATCCCCGTCATCCCACCTGAACTGCGTCCTCTCGTTCCGCTCGATGGTGGACGTTTTGCCACCTCTGACCTCAACGACCTCTATCGCCGCGTGATCAATCGCAACAATCGTCTCAAGAAGCTCATGGACTTGCATGCGCCTGAGGTCATCGTGCGCAACGAAAAGCGCATGTTGCAGGAGGCTGTCGACGCGTTGTTCGATAACGGTCGTCGCGGCCGTGTGCTGCGCGGCGCAAACAACCGTCCGCTCAAGTCACTCTCGGACACGCTCAAGGGCAAGCAGGGCCGCTTCCGTCAGAATCTGCTCGGCAAGCGCGTAGACTACTCGGGCCGTTCGGTCATCGTGGTCGGTCCGGAACTGAAGCTGCACCAGTGCGGTCTGCCGAAGAAGATGGCGCTCGAGCTCTTCAAGCCGTTCATCTATCACCGCCTCGAACAGACCGGCCATTGCACGACTATCAAGCAGGCCAAAGAGATGGTCGAGATGCAGGAGCCCATCGTCTGGGACATTCTTGAAGAGGTCATCAAGGATCATCCTGTCCTGCTGAACCGCGCACCTACCTTGCACCGCCTCGGCATCCAGGCGTTTGAGCCCGTGCTTGTCGAAGGCAAGGCGATCAAGATTCATCCGCTCGTCTGCACCGCCTTCAACGCGGACTTCGATGGCGATCAGATGGCTGTGCACATCCCGCTAAGCCCCGAAGCACAGATTGAAGCCTCGGTCCTGATGCTGGCGTCGCATAACATCCTCTCGCCCGCCTCCGGTCAACCGATCACTGTGCCGACGCAGGATCTCGTGCTCGGTATCTACTACCTGACCAAAGCCAAGGTGAATGCCAAAGGTGAGGGCCGCGTCTTCGCAAACATCGAGGAAGTCTTGATGGCGCTCGAGGCTCAGCAGGTTGAAACACTGACCCCGATCCGTCTGCGTTACACCGGTCCAGTGCTCGATATGACCACCGCGTATGACGATCAGGATCTGGTCCACACCGAAGTCGTCGAGTACAAGAACCAGTTCATCTCGACCACCGTAGGCCGTGCCATCCTGAACGATGCCTTGCCGGAAGAGATGCCGTTCGTCAACGGCCTGCTCAAGAAGAAGGGCATCGGTCAACTGATCAACTACTGCTACTTGAATCTCGGCCTTGAAGTCACGGTCAAGACGCTCGACCGCGTCAAGGACTTGGGCTTCCGCTATGCCACGCGTTCCGGCCTCTCGGTTGGCTTGGACGACATGGTCATCCCGGACTCGAAGTACACGGTTGTGGGCGACGCCGAGAAGCAGGTCATCAACGTCCAGCAGCAATATCTTGACGGTGCTATCACCAACGGTGAGCGCAACAACAAGGTCATCCAGCTGTGGTCCTCGGTTACCGAGCGTGTGGCCGACGAGATGTTCGGCAACATGAAGAAGGCCGATAAGGAAGGCGCCATGAACCCGATCTACATCATGGCGGACTCCGGTGCCCGCGGCTCGAAACAGCAGATTCGTCAGCTCAGCGGTATGCGCGGATTGATGGCCAAGCCCTCGGGCGAGATCATCGAGACGCCGATTACCGCAAACTTCCGCGAAGGTCTGACCGTGCTACAGTACTTCATCTCCACGCACGGCGCACGTAAGGGACTCGCCGATACGGCGCTCAAAACCGCGGACTCGGGCTATCTCACCCGCCGTCTGGTAGACGTTGCGCAGGATGTCATCATCTCGCACAACGATTGCGGCACGGTTGAAGGTATCTATGTCACGCCTATCATTGAAGCCGGTGAGACCATCGAGCCGTTGCGCGACCGCATCATTGGCCGCGTCTCGCTGGAGAAGCTCAAGGACTTCGAAGGCAAGACCATCGTCGAAGTCAATCAGGAGATCGACGAAGACCTCGCCTCCGCAATCCAGGCAGCCGGCATTGAGAAGGTAAAGATTCGCTCTGTCCTCACCTGCGAGTCCAAGCGCGGCGTCTGCATTCTCTGCTACGGCCGCAATCTGGGTTCGGGCAAGATGGTTGAGATGGGCGAGGCCGTCGGCGTCATCGCAGCGCAGTCCATCGGTGAGCCGGGCACGCAGCTCACCATGCGTACCTTCCACATCGGCGGAACGGCTTCCCGCGTCTCCGATGCTTCGCACCTCGAGGCCAAGAATGCGGGTACCATCCGCTTTATCAACCTGGTCACGGTGCGCTCGAAGGATGGCGGCCTGGTGGCCTTCAACCGCAACGGCTCGATCGCCATCATCGACGACAAGGGCCGTGAGAAGGAGCGTTACGCCATCGTTTACGGCGCCAAGCTCAAAGTTGAAGAAGGCACCAAGGTCAACCAGGGCGACGTCATCGGCGAGTGGGATCCATACACCTTCTCGCTCCTGACCGAGATCGCCGGCACGGTCCAGTTCAAGGACTTGCAGGAAGGCGTGACGCTGAACGAGGAGGTGGATGAAGTGACCGGGCTTTCACGGCTTGTGGTCGCCGACTCCCCCGACGAAAAGCGTCAGCCGGCCATCCTGATCAAGGGCGCGAGCGGCACCACCAAGCGCTATCTGATGCCGAGCCGCGCTCACCTCATGTTGCAGGATGGAGACGAGGTCCACCCGGGAGACATTCTGGCGAAGATCCCGCGCGAAACCACACGCACCAAGGACATCACCGGCGGTCTGCCGCGCGTCGTCGAGCTCTTCGAAGCGCGTAAGCCGCGTGACCCCGCGATCATCTCGAAGATCGATGGTGTCGTTCGCTTCGGCGACGTCTCGAAGGGACAGCGCAAGGTTTATGTCACCGGAGATAACGGGCAGGAAGAGGAGTACTCGGTCCCGCGTGGTGTCTATGTCAACGTGCAGGAAGGCGAGCGTCTACGTGCCGGCGATCCTCTGATCGACGGTCCGCGCAGTCCGCATGACGTGCTCGAGGTGCTCGGCGAGCGGGCTGTGCAGATGTACCTCGTGAACGAGATCCAAGAGGTCTACCGCCTACAAGGTGTGACCATCTCGGACAAGCACATCGAGACCATCGTTCGCCAGATGCTGCGTTGGGTGAAGATCGAAGAGGTAGGCGACACCAACTTCCTCATCGATCAGCAGACGGATCGCTTCCGCTTCAACGCTGAGAACCAGCGCGTGCTGATGACCGGAGGACGTCCGGCAATCGGCCGCTCACTCCTTCTCGGCATCACCAAGGCGTCGCTCTCGACCGATAGCTTCATCTCGGCCGCAAGCTTCCAGGAGACAACCCGCGTGCTCACCGAGGCCTCCATTAACGGCTCGATCGATACTCTGCGTGGCCTCAAGGAAAACGTCATCGTAGGTCGTCTCATTCCTGCCGGAACCGGCATGGAATACTACCGCAACGTGCAACTGTCGCCGGAGCTTGAAGAGGCCGCGGCGCAGGTTCAGCAAGAGGTTACCGCGGCGATTGAGGCCGAGGAGCGTGAGCTGGAGCAGATGCGCATGGAAGGCGAACAGGAAGAGATGGCTGCCGAGTAAGTGCTTGAACAGCGCTCGGCGCTTCCTACAAAACAAGGGCGGATTCTTCGGGATCTGCCCTTGTTTTTGCCGCCCAAGGATCGGAACCTGGGTCGCTAACTGGGTTGTCGATACAACCGTACAGAGCGCGGGCGTAGACTTAGGCGAGCTTGTATTTAAACGGAGAATGTATGCATTTCACACGGTTGGCCGCTTCCGCTTTTACCTGTTCTTTGATCATTTCTTTGCATCCAGCGTTAGCGCAGTATGGAACTCCGCAAGGTCCGCCTCCTGGCTATCAGCAGGGACAAGGCGGCTGGGATGCGCCTCCTGCTGAATATGCGGATGACGTGCAGCGCCATGCCTTTCACGACGGGATCGAGTCGGCGCGGCAGGACTTCCAAAATCATCAAGCTCCTGACCCGGGCACGCATGAGCAGTTTCGGCATCCGCAGGTGCCGTATCAGGCCCGCGACACCTACCGCGAAGCATTCAAGCGCGGCTACTTCATGGCGGTGAAGCACATGCAAGGCGAGCAGGGAGGATACGCAACTCCTGCTCCGCAGCAAGGCTATCAGCAGCCGCAGCCCGGCTACCCACAGCAAGGCAATGGGCCGCAGGCGGGTGGATGGGATGCTCCACCGGCTGAGTATGCGGATGATCTGCAGCGCCGGGCCTTTCATGACGGAATCCAGGCAGCGAGAAAAGACGTTCAAAACAATCTTCAGCCCGATCCAAATACCCACGCCGGCTACCGCCATCCGCAGGTTCCGTTTCTGGCGCGGGAAACGTATCGCCAAGCGTACAAGCGTGGTTACTTCATGGCGATCCAGCATATGCAGGGTGGGGGCGGACCGGGAGGCCCACGCTAGGCGGGTCGGCTAGCCCTTATCAGTGAGCAATCAACGTCGGCAGGTTCCTCTGTGAGTGAGAGCAAAAGAGGAACCTGCTGCTTTTTATGTCGCTCTGTATGATGGTGTGTGTTGAGCAAGAAGTGTGGTCTTGTCTCGCGAGGCGCACCGGAGGATTATGGCGGATGAGTCGAAGAACGCTGGCTCGAAGCGGGGAGGCATCGGACCCATCCTCTTCTATGTCATGCTGGGCATAATCGTCGCGCTTTTGCTGCTATTTCTCATCCTGCGCCCGCGCGGCACGGATGCCGGTGCACCAAGTCAGCAAAAATCTCTGATCGAGAGTTCCTCTCCTCAATCTTCCTTCGTCGGTTAGAGTCTATCGGCGCGTGAGACGCACGGGAGTTCCATGTTTCGGTCTTAGGCTGATGGCAGGATCGATTTCCAGAGGAGTGGAACTGTCATCCGCCGGCCACATCTGCCAGCTGCGGGCAATCACTGCCAGCACCAGCGTTCCCTCCATCCAGGCCAGGCCTTCCGCAATACATTGACGGCTGCCGCCGGCGAAAGGGAAGTAGGCGTAGCGTGGGCGTGCGGAACGGGCCTGCCGCGTCATGCGTTCGGGATCGAAGCACGCCGGTTGCTCGTAAAGCCGTGGATCACGCTGTACCGCATATTGAGGCGCGAAGAGCGTTGCGCCAACAGGAATGGGATACCCGGCAATCTCATAGGGCTTGGCACACGTGCGCGCAGTCACCCATACCGGAGGATACAAGCGCATGGTCTCAGCGAAGACCTGCGTGGCATACGGCAGGCGCTCGTAGTCGGCGGCGGCTGGAGTGCGATCACCCAGTACGGAGACCGCTTCTTGATGTAACTTCTCCTGGGTTTCAGGATGATGCGCAAGCAGATGCAGCGCAAACGAGAGCGCGTTGGCCGTGGTTTCATGGCCGGC